>DAOTTM010000230.1:0-11379 GCA_034437915.1 Dehalococcoidia bacterium
GCCATGTTGGCGCAATGGTGCTGGACCGCCTGGAACGTGCCGATGGGCCGACCGAACTGGACGCGCATGCCGACGTACTCAACGGTCATGTCCAGCGCCTGCTGGGAGCAGCCAAGGCACTGCACGGCCGCGAACAGGCGGGAAAGACGCAGGAGGAAGGTGACACCGTCGGCCCCAAACACGCGTGTGGCCGGGGCTTTGGTGTAGGTCGCCACCGCCTGGGGGATCTTGCCGATGTTCGTGAGCGAGTGACTGGACACGGCGGCGCCGTTTTCCACGAGATAGGCGGCAAGCCCGACGCCCTCGCGAGCGACCACCAGGTGGTGCGTCGCCTCGGCTCCGTAATCCACGAAGTACTTCGTGCCGGATAGGGTGGCTCCCCCGGTGATGCGGATGTCGTCGAGGGCGTCGCCTTCTTCGTACGCGGCCGGGGAAATGGTCATCGCACCCGACTGGACGCGTCGGACGACATCGGTCGCGAGGTCCGCCGGCCCGAAGCGCTGGACGGTGATGGCGGCGGCGAGCGTTTCGGCGATGGGGATGAGGACGGCGCGGCGTGTGAGCTCTTCGATGAGCACGCCGCAATCGACGAGTTCGCCGCCCTGGCCACCGGAGCCTTCCGGGAAGGGCAGGCCGAGCCAGCCGAGACCGGCAAGGCCCTCCCACAGGCGGCTATCTATTCCGCCGTCGCGTTCGACCTGGCGGATGCGCGAGAAGGGCACTTCCTTTTCGAGATAATCACGAAGGGAGTCACGGATGAGCTGCTGGGTTTCGTTGAGTGTGGCGTCCACGTATTTCTCCTAACGGGGCAGGCCCAGCCCGCGCTGGGCGATGATGCTCCGCTGCACTTCGTTCGTACCGCCACCAAAACGAAGGATGGGCGAGCTGCGGTAGGTCTGTTCGTTCTGGCCATCGCAAGGCGCGAGATCGCCGCTTTCCTGGCGGAGACCCCCGGCGCGGCCGAGGAGATCCATGCCGGCGGCGCTCAAGCGGTAACGCAACTCAGAACTCAGCACCTTGATCATCGAGGCTTCCATGGTGGGGGTGCGGCCGCTGGCGATGATGTCGGCGTTCACGGTGTTCAGCGCGCGCAGCATATGCAGCTCGATCTTGAGGTCGGCCAGGCGGGTGCGGACGGCGGGATCGGTGAGCCGTGTGGGACTATGGGCCTTCAGATGCTCGATGATGCGCTCCCATTGGCGAGCAAGTGCGCCATGGGGCGCCAGGCTGACGCGTTCGAAGTCGAGGGCATTGGCGACGGTGTACCAGCCGCGGTTCTCTTCGCCGATCAGTGAATCAGCGGGGATACGCGCCTCTTCGAAGAAGACTTCATTCGTGCGCATGCCGGCCATGGTGTAGAGCGGCCGGATACTGATTCCGGTCGTATTCAAGGGCAGGATGAACATCGATATACCGCGGTGCTTGGGCGCTTCCGGGTCGGTGCGCGCGGCGAGCCAGAGATGAGTAGCGACCTGGGCCTGCGACGTCCATATCTTTTGACCGTTGATCACCCATTCGTCGCCATCGCGCACGGCGCGCGTTTGCAGCGAGGCGAGGTCGGTGCCGGCGTTCGGTTCCGAATACCCGATCGCGAAGGTGATGTTGCCATCGAGGATTCCGGGAAGATACTTTGTTTTCTGTTCCTCCGTGCCGGAGTTCATGAGCGCCGGGGCGATGGAGCCAACAGAAAGGCCTCCGTAGGGGATGCTCCAGTAGCTGAACTCCTGGACCATGACGAACTGGTACCAGGGGGACTTACCGCCGCCACCATAGGCAGTGGGCCATGCTATGCGCAGCCAGCCGCGCTGATCGAGTTCATCGTGGAGGGCCTTCGTGCGCGGACCGGCGCCCTCCCCCTCGCCACCACCGCGGCGCATCTCCTCGCGAAGCTCCGGCGTGGCGTGCCTGCGCGAGAACTCGCGCACCTCGGCGCGGAAGACATCGAGGTCCGGATCCCATTCAAACTCCATCTGTTGACTCCTTTCGTGTGTGCGGGCGGCGACGCGGGTCGGCGCGGTGCATGCGTGTCACTTGATAGCGCCCGAGGCTTGGAGGCGCGCGAAAGCTTCGTCGTCCATGCCGAGCCATTCGGCGAAGACGGCGCGTGTGTCTGCGGCGAACGATGACGCTTGGCGCGGGACTCGTGTTGCATAGGCTCGGCGTGGAACGGGATGCCAGCCATGCGCGTGGGGTCCATGGCGGGATGATACACGGTGCCGAAGTAGCAATGTTCGTTAGAGTGGATACCCGCTGTACCGTCGTGCGCGCGCCTCCCCCGGGACGACCTCGCGTTGGAGGCCAGGCATGAGGGGTGGGTCTGTGATCCGCGCGGTCCACGTTACGAGCGTTCCGTCGAACGCGGCCCCCAGCCTGTTTGTCGTTGGAACAGCGAGTCGGAGGTTCGGATCCCTCCAGCCGTGCCACAATCAGCACCGGTGAATCTCAGGCTGGCTGGAGGCGGAGTATCGACGAGACACTGGCGACACTTCGGCCGCGAGCGGGTGGCCCATCGGCGGCCTGGGGAAATGGGGCGGGCATGACGAGGCGGCGGGAGACACGGGCGGAGTCGAAGGCGTCGTGCGCGCTTCTACCGGTACCAACGCGTGCGTTGGACAGCACTACGCCCGCCAACCGCTCGGCGAGGATGCCCTCGGATTCAGCGGCGGCGGAGGCGCAGGGGATGAACAGGCGGTCGAGGTGATCCGCGAGGCCGAACATGGGGGCGCCGAGGGCGCCGACTATGGTGGCGACTCGCTCGAGCTCGGCTTCGCGGTCGGCGGCGTTGTCCGGCAGGAAGGCTGCGCTCGGCGCCGCGCGGCGGGCTTCACCGGCGCTCATGGCGGGGAGGACCCCCAGCACCCCAGCTTCCGCCGAACGGGCCGTAACGCGGGCGTCTTCGCCGTGCCCATCGATGAGCACAATCGGTCGCCCGGCGAGGTTCGGCCGCTTTCGCCGCGCGAGGTCCACGCCCAGGCGCGGGAAGTACAAGCAGATGATCGAGTTCCGAGACCCGAGATCCGAGTTCCGGGTGTTGGGTTCTGAGTTCTGGTTGGCTCGTCGGTACATCGGGAACCCCCTTGTGGCATTATCGAATTAGAACGCCTGTTCTACGCGTCGTCAATGGGCGGATTGGCGATTGGCGACATCTCTTGTCGTTTGAGGCTGTGTCCGCAATCAGAGATGGGACGGAAGTACAGTACTTAAGAGGGTCAGTGCCAGGCATCGAACACACGCCATGCCTCCGGGCGACCGCCGTTCGGTGCCCGCCGGAGGCATCGAAGCACGCCGAGCAACGCGCCCTGCCTTTCATTGGGAAATGCGTCGATGGTAACCATGGCTCCCGGCTACAGACGGACCGGGGCTACGGGCTGGATTGGGGCGGTACCGTACAACGCCCACGTTGCATCGAGCCAACCACGCTCACCCGCTTGCTGACGCGCGCGGCTCCGACTCGCGCCTTTCCGGGAGCTATTTGATTGCGATCAGTTCGATTTCGAAGATGAGGTCGGCGCGGCCGGGGATGGTCGGCGGGTTGCCGGCGGCGCCATAGCCGAGCGCCCAGGGGATGAGGACGGTGCGCTTGCCGCCCACCTTCATCGTGGAGAGGCCCTCGGAGAAGCCCTTGATCACGCCGCCCATCGCGAAAGTGGCGGGCTGGCCGCGGTCGAGGGAGCTATCGAATTTCTTACCGTCGGCGGCGAGCTTGCCGGTGTAGTGGACGGTGACCGACTGGTCCGCGCGGGGCGATTCGCCGGTGCCGACTTTGGCGTCGGTGTACTTGAGGCCGCTGGCGGTGGTGGTTGCTTTTTCCACGTCGAAGAGATCCTTTGAAACGGTGATGGTGCCCGCGGGGGCTGGAGTCGAGGCGGTCGTCGGCACGGCGGTGGGCACGCGCACGGTCGGAGTGGGCGTCGGGTCGGGGCCGTCGCCGCAGGCTGCGAAGAGGGCTGCGACGGAGAGGGCGGCGAGACCGAGGAGGACGGTGAAGCGGTGTTCCATGCTCCACAGGCTAGCGGGCCGGGTTCGTACGCCCAAGGTCGGACTCAGCCCCGAGACGCCGCGTGACAAGGCGCCTGGCCGCGTCCGGTGCTTGGGCTGGGTACCCTCCCTCGCGGTCGGGGTGCAGAGTTTTCGGCGGGCACTCGGATCTCGGATCTCGGATCTCAAATCTTCGTGAGCAGTCGCCGCGCTGCCTCCGCGAGGGTCTCTTCCGACTTCGAGAAAGTGAAGCGGACGAAGTGGCCGCCGGCTTCCTTGCTGCGATAAAAACTGGAGCCGGGGACGGCGGCGACCCCGACCTTCTCGATCAGGTGGCGGGCGAAGGCGGTGTCGTCGCCTGCGAAGAGGATGCCCGTGAAATCGGCCATGATGTAGTACGCGCCTTCGGGCCGGTGGGCGACGAAGCCGGCCTCGCGGAGGGGGAGGAGGAGCTGTTCGCGCTTCTTCGCATACATGCCGCGCAGCTCGGGATAGTAATCGTCCGCCTGTTCCATCGCGACGGCGGAGGCCTCCTGTAGTGGGGCGGGCGCGCCCACGGTGAGAAAGTCGTGCACCTTGCGGATAGCGTTGCTGAGCTCGGGCGGGGCGAGGACGTAGCCGAGCCGCCACCCGGTGACGCTAAAGGTCTTGGAGAGGCCGCTGATCGTGACCGTGCGGCCGTACATGCCGGGGAGGGTGGCCATCGAGACGTGGACATGGTCGTCGTAGAGGATGTGCTCGTAGATCTCGTCCGTGATGCAAAGGGTGTCGAACTCCGTGCAGAGGGCGCCGATCTCGGTGAGTTCGGCGCGCGTGAAGACTTTGCCGCAGGGGTTGTTGGGCGTGTTCACGATGATCGCCCGCGTCTTCGCGTTGAAGGCGGCGCGAAGCTCGGCGGAATCGAAGGTGAAGTGGGGACCGTGGAGGGTGACGAAGCGCAGGGTGGCGCCACTCATGGCGGCATCGGGGACGTAGTTTTCGTAGAACGGTTCGAAGACGATGACCTCGTCGCCCGGCTCGACGACCGCGAGCAAGACCGCCATCATCGCCTCCGTCGCGCCGCAGGTGACCGTGATCTCGCGGTCCGGGTCGAGGTCCAGACCGTAAAAGCGCTTCGTCTTGGCGGCGATCGCCTGGCGGAGCCGGAGGGACCCCCATGTGATGGCGTACTGGTTGATGTCCGCGTTGATAGCATCCACGGCCGCCTTCTTGATGAACTCCGGCGCTGGGAAATCCGGGTAGCCCTGGGCGAGGTTCATTGCTCCATGAAGGAAGGCGAGTCGTGTCATCTCGCGGATCACGGACTCTGTGAAGACGGAAGTGCGGCTGGCGACGTGGGAGCGGGGGGAGGCGGTCATCGTGTGATTCTACCGCAGCGGGCAGTCCTTAGTCCTTCGTCCTTCGTCCTTCGTGGCGGCGAAGGAGGGCGCGGGCGGGGACGCCGTCGATACCTTCGAGGCGGAGGGGGAGGCAGAGCAGCTCATAGTGACCCGGATCGACATCTCGAAGATCGAGGCCCTCGAGGATGACGACGCCAGCGGCGAGGAGGGCGACGTGCGTGGGGGCTGGGTCGGCGAAGGGGGCTATGGAAAGGTAGTCGATGCCGACGAGGCGGATGCCCCGTGCCACGAGGCTGGCTGCGGCATCGGGGAGCAGGGCGACGAAGTCCTCCGAGAAATCGTGGAGTGCCCAGAGGTTCGAGTTACGCGTCTTAAAGATAACGCGTTCCGTGCCATGTGGGATGGAGAGCCGTTCGAGCGTGGCGAGGTCGATGCGCGATGTTGCCGACGTTGCGTCGGAGACGAAAACGGGACCACAAAACGCGTCGAGAGGAAACCTCTCGATGCCGCCGGCGCCCTCGATGAAGTGCATCGGCGCATCGATGTGCGTGCCGGCGTGGGCGCCGAGTGCGAGGCGGCCGAGGTTGCATACACCTCCCTCTGCCAACGATGAGACGCGTCCGGTCGAGAACGCGGGATCGCCGGGGAACCGGTGCATGCCGGGAGACAACCTGGCGCTGATGTCGATGAGGGTCATGGTGCGGCTGTGGCCGGGGCGAGAACGGCGACAGTGAGGCCGAGCGCCGTAAGGGGGAGGACGGCGGAGAGGACAGCACGAACGGAATCCGGAAACGATAGCGGGACGTCCATCGGTTGCGCGGGTTGCCAGACGGTCGCACTGAAATCGCGCGGTTCGCCCGATATCCACGCGCGGACCGTGGGGGCGGCCCGGAGATTCCGCATCCACTGCGAACGCGAGCCACGGACCGTGCTCACGATCAGGTGCCCTTCGATGAGTTGGGCGACGACGGGGTTTCGCCGCGGTTGGCCACTTAAGCGCCCCGTCGTCTCGATCAGAACGAACCTAACCGGGAGCAAACCTGGCGAACCGGCGCCAGCGCGCAGCCACGGTTCCAGCGCCGCGTTGAGGGTGCGATAGAAGTCGCGTTCGATTGTTGCCAACGGTTGCATCACGTCCATCGTAGCGCATGACGACCGCTTCCCTTTCCCTTTCCGGGACGAGCCATCACGCTATGAGGGCAAGAGAGCCTGCGACCAACGAAAGGGATGGAAACTCCGCTCGCCCTGAGCGTCTCGAAGGGCCGGGACCCACTGAACCATGAGCGAGCACGTGTCCCTGCTTCGACAGGCTCGGCACGAACGGTTCTTTCGGAGTTCGGCAGGGGGTTTCAGAAGGGAGGGGACGATGTCCGAAGGGACGCTGCTGGCGCTTGGTCTCGTGGCGGTGGTCGTGCTGATCGCGGCGAACGCACTCTTCGTGGCGGCGGAGTTCGCCTTTGTCTCCGTGCGGCGGACGCGCATCGAACAGCTCGCGAGCGAAGGGCACGTGCGAGCGCGCCTGTTGCTGGCGGCGTTGCGCGACCTCGACCGCGTGATCGCGACGACCCAGCTCGGCATCACGATGGCTAGCCTCGCCCTTGGCTTCATCGGCGAACCAGCCCTCGCGCGCGTTATCGAGCCGCCCGTGGAAGCGGCCCTGGGAGGCTGGGCACCGGATTCCGTCGCGCGCGCAACGGCGTTCACGATCTCCTTTTCGGTGATCACGATGCTCTTGATCGTGCTCGGCGAGCTTGCGCCGAAGGCCTTCGCCCTCCAGCGCAGCGAGGGCACCGCGCTCACGCTCTCCTGGCCGCTCGCCGCCTTCAGCAACGTCTTCCGCCCGCTCATCTGGCTGCTCAACCGCCTTGGCCGTTTCGTCCTCCTGCCCTTCGGCCTGCGCGCCTCCTCCGAGCACGCGGAGAACCTTTCGCCCGAGGAACTCGAACTCGTGATCGAAGCGAGTGCCCGCGCCGGGCTGCTTTCGACGTCCGAACTCGTGCTCGCCCGCCGCGCCCTGGAATTCAGCGCAATCCAGGCGGATCAGATTATGGTGCCCCGCACGGAGGTGATAGCGATCGACTCCGAGAGCACGCTGGAGGATGTGCTCGCGACGGTGGAAGGCACGCAGCACACGCGCTACCCGGTCTACGAACGTGACCTCGACCACATCCTCGGGGTGCTCGACGCCAAGGACCTGATCGGACTCCTGCGCCGTGGGGGGACGGCCTGGCAACCGCTCATCCGCGCCGCCGTCGCCGTGCCCGAGGGGATCAGCGTGGAGGTGGCCGTGGCCGAGATGCGCGCGCGCAAGGCACAGCTCCTCGTGCTCGTGGATGAACACGGCGGTACCTCGGGCATCGTCACCGCCGACGAAGTGCTCCATCGCCTCCTCGGGCGTTGGCTGGGCGGCGATCGCTCCGCCGGGCAGGCGGTGCGGCCGCTCTCCACGGGCAACCTCCTCCTCAGTGGCCTTGCCCTCGTCGCGGATGTCGAAGAAGCAACAGATGGCGACCTCGCCAGCGATGACTACGACACGATCGGCGGCTTTATGATGACGCGGCTCGGGCGCATCCCCAAAGTCGGAGACCGCGTGCGCATCCCCGGCTACGAGTTCCGCGTCATGGCGATGGACGGACGCCGCGTCGAACGCGTGCTCGTCCTCAAGGACCAGGACGAAGGACCAGGGACGGGTGACTAAAGACTGGCGCTAGGGGCCGCTTAACGGGCAGCGCCCGCACATTCCCCTGGTGCAGTAGTCCGCGTGGAGGAGGAGGCCGCCCTGGAGGTGCGCGGCCGTGGTGAACGTCTTTCCCTGGTTGGCGCCGAGCCAGCCTTCGAGCTGACGCAGCTTCCCGTACGTACCCGGGCTGGAGAGGGCGCGCCAGGACGCCTCCACGGCGTCCTCCGGCCACGCCCCCGTGCCAAGCGCGACGGGAAGGACGGCGTTCACCATGAGTTCAATCGCGGAGGCGCGCCCGATGCCATCCACGACCGGGAGGCGCATCGTAGGCGCCAACAGGGAGGGCCAGCCGGGCCGCTCGCCCGCGCTCCAGAGGGCAGCGATCAGTGCCCCCGCCGCATCGAGGCGCTTGCCCGGGGAGGCCATGGGGCGCAGGCCGGCGCGCCGCAGGACGAGGCTCGCGGCGACCCCTCGCAATTCAGCCGTCATGCGTTGGGCACGGGTAGCAGGGACTCCTGGCGGCGCCTCGGCGGTCCGTTCCAGGAGGACGGCGAGGGGCAGACGCGCGGCGAGGCGGACGAACTCCGCGCGATTCGCCACCCCCGCCAACTGTTCGAGGAGCAGCAGGTAGAGCGCCTGCCCTGGGCCGGCGTCCACGGCCATGGGCGCGATCCGCGCGGCCTTCATTCGTAGCCGCCGCAGCGACATGTGGGTGAGCGTGCCCACGACATCGATCTCGTTCGCTGCCGCGAACACGCAGGGCGGCGTGAACGGTGGAGGGAACGCCTGTTGCCCCGCCGCGCCGAGCACGAGGACCGGGATCGACCGTCCGCCCGCGCTCTTCGTCATAAGCGCGCCCGTGTCGTTGGTGGCGACGACGTGGAGGACGACACCGTCGTAGGCTGGATCGGTGGCGTGGCCATGAGTTCTCCAGCCGCTCGCGAGCAAATGGAACTCGACATCGCCACGAAGGAGATCGCCACCCGCATCGAGCAGGGCAGCGCGATAATCCGGGCCTGGCCCACGCCCCGCCTGTCCCGGGATGACCACGCGCAGGCTGCGCCCGTCTTCGAGGCGCAGCGGCCCGCGCAAACCGCTCGCCCACCGTTCCGCCATCGCCGCTTCGTGCAAAAAGGGGACGCGTTCCGCAGCCGCCGCACTCATGACCCGCGGCCCCCGTCCGCCCCGCCAGCATCATACGGCGTTCGCTCCTCGGCGAGGCGAAGGATAGTGAGGCTTGCGCCGCGCGGGCGGTACCGCCCCGTCTCCCATTCGCTCACGGTCTGTTGGCGGACGCCGAGCTGGCGCGCGAATTCGGCCTGGCTGAGCCCCAACCGCAGCCGCAAGACGCTGATCCGTTCAGCGTCCCATCGCGGGCTATCGTAGGGAACGCGTTCCTCTGCCATGCCTCTGATATTACCCGCTACACGGTAACGTGTACAGCGCTTCCCTGCGGCCTGCAAGCGCACGGGACGCTAACGGGCGATGCCCATCACAATCGCACCCCGGAGGGCGATAAGTTCGGCCGCCACCAGGACCGGCTCGGTCGTGCCGGAGAAGTGCGTGCCAGCGATGCGAGCGACGGGCCAGCCAAGCGCCAGGGCGCGAGCCGCCGGCAGGTCGTAACCGGCGCTCAGCCGGAGGAAGCCGCACGGGACTTCAAGCCACCCCGCGGGGACCGGGATCGGTTCTTCGAAGAAGGACAGCGGCCGCGGGCGAAGGCCCGCAAGCAGCTCCGCGCGAATCGCTCCTTCCCGGACGAGGGGACCGAGTTGCGCGTCCGTCCAACGGGGTTGTGATTCGCCCCTCATGAGGGCGGCACGGAGCCGCCGCGCGAATGCCCGGGAGATCTCCTCCGCCACCAGGTCGAGGCGCGATGCGCCATCGTGGGGGATGCCCGCGTCGAGGAAGCTGCAGGCGGTTGGCCGCTGCGCCATCGCGGTTGCGATGCCGGGAAGCAGTGGTCCCGCGCCGCTGTATCCCACGAGCACCATCCGCCGAGAACCCGTCGCCGCCCCGGCGAGGAAAGCGAGCGCCCCCTGGATGTGTGCCGCATGCCAGCATGGCGCACACTTTGTTTCCAACAGGGGAGGTTGCGATACGTTCTAACAGCTAACAGCTAACAGCTAACAGCTAACAGCTAACACCTACAACAGGCGTCGGATCGGCTTGCGGCCCGGGCGGGGGTCGTAGTTGCTCTTGAACATCTCAAGCTTGTCGCGCTCTATCAGGTACTTACCCGCGAAAATCGTCGCCGGGATCTTCTTTTGCTTGATCAGGCGGCGCAGCGACTGGGGGTGGATGGCGAGTTCGCGCGCCGCCTCCACGAGGTCGAGATAGTTTTCGAACGGGGTCACCAGGGCCATGGGTTGGACTCCTCCTGTGCCGCCGGCCCGTTTTCGAAGGCTCGACCCCTTCGTGACGGAAACGGTTCAATTGCGTACGCAGTAACGGACTTTAGCAAACAACTGTCGTTATTGTCTATCGGCTTGAGCAGTTTTGCCGTTTTGTGTCCTCAAAGGACGGCGGGCCATCATGGACCGCGCGGCGTTGCTGTTCCAGTCGGTCGCGCTGATCAGGCGGTCGTCGTTGTCGTAGGCGCAGAGCCGAAGGTGCGACCTGCCCACCAGGTCGTGAGGTTGCAGACCACTGACATCGCATTGGCACGTACAATGGCGCCGGCAAGCTCGGGCGACGAGAGGCCGGCTGGCGCGGAGGGTGTGATGGAGTTCGAAACGGTCGTCTACGAAGTCCAGGACCGGGTTGCAACGATCATGTTGAACCGCCCAGAGAAGCTCAATGCCCTGAACGTCACGATGCAACTGGAGTTGGTCGTGGCGCTCAAGGCGGCCGAAGCGGATCGCGATGTGCGCGTCATCGTATTGAAGGGGGCGGGACGCGCGTTCTGCGCGGGATACGACCTCTCCGGGGGCGCCATCGCCATCGACAGCTCGGGCGGCCAGAGCGCGGTCAACGACGCGGCTTCGCTGCACGACACCCTCCGCCGCCTGCTCACGGTCTGGGACTTGCGCAAGCCCGTGATCGCGCAGGTGCATGGCTTCTGCCTCGCCGGGGGCACGCAACTAGCGTTGATCTGCGATATCACCGTGGCAGCGGAGGACGCGACCTTCGGCATCCCCCAGCTGCCGGTCGGCATTGGCTTCGTGCTGCCCTTCTGGACATGGCTGATCGGGCCGAAGAAAGCGCGGGAGGTGTTCTACCGCATCGGCAGCACGATCAGCGCGCCGGAAGCACTGGCGTTCGGCATGCTCAACGCGGTCGTCCCCGCCGCCGACCTCGAAGCCCATGTCTCGGAGCTGGCGAAAGGGATCGCCGAGACGCCCGCCGAAATCCTTTCGCTTGCGAAACGCGCTATCAACG
>DAOTTM010000231.1:0-21131 GCA_034437915.1 Dehalococcoidia bacterium
GTTCGCGGCCATCGCCCAAACGGGGTGGGCGTCAAAGTTTTGCGTGCGCCTTGTCCTGGTTCGATTTTCACGTCGTTCCGCCTGTCACCCCCGTTCGTCCTGAGCCTGTCGAAGGATGAACCACGCCGCTGTCCATGGTTCGAGTGTGACCGGCCCTTCGACAGGCTCAGGGCGAACGGAACCCAGCACGTTGCCGGGCAAAACTCTGACGCCCACCCGCCCAAACGCTCCTGTCGTGATCGGCGCTGGCCTGTCGAGTTCCGAATTCGTGTAACATAGACGCATGGTCACCGCGACGAAGCCCATGACCCTCGACGAGTTCTTGGCGATGCCGGAAACCGAGCCAGCCTCCGAATTCATCTGCGGGGAGGTGGTGCAAAAGCCCATGCCCAACCCAGATCATGGATCGATTGCTTTTGAAATCGCCGGGCTTTTCAGGGACTACCTCCGTGCGAGCCCGGTCGGACGAGGGTTCATCGAAACCCGCCATACGCAACGGCCCGAACGTCGCGCCTACCTGCCGGATGTCTCGTTCGTCCTCGCGGAGCACCTTCCCGAGGGAGAACGACTGCACCGAGGCCCCTTCGAACTTCCCCCCGATATTGCCGTCGAAATCCTCTCCCCGGATGACCGGGCCGCCCGCATCGCCGAAAAACTCACGTTCTACATGCGCAACAACACACCGCTCGTCTGGGTGATCGACCCCGCCGAACGGACGCTGGATGCGCACCGCCCCGGCCTGCCTTCGACGCACCACACGCCGGGCGACATTATCACCGCCGAGCCCGTCCTCGCCGATTTCCGGCTCGACGTCGGCGCGTTGTTCGCGGTGCTGGGAGCGGCCCACTGACCCCCGGACACCGGGTCTATCCGCCGGAATAAGTCGAGGCGCTTATTCCGTGGCAGACTGTTACGGTTTGCTTCCAGACCTTACCGCGATGGTCGACCACCTGAATGCGGTACGCTCCACGTTCAGGTACGGCGATGGCGCCCGGCAACCCCACAACGCCCGCACCAGAGGTCCATCTTGTTGCGCCGTACCGTTCGATGTCGCCCGCCGTGTAAACAACCTCGGCGCGGTATCCCAGCGGTGGTTGCCCGTAGCTCGGCGGATAGTCGGACAGCATTCGGGCCGCCGTCTGCTCGTGGGCGCCGGAGATGCGAAGCTCCCCCTCGTGAAATGTATTGACCGTGAAGAACGTCTTGAGGATGAATCCAATTCCGCTCTGATATCCGAGATACTTGATGTCAGCTCCCGTTGTGGCATCGGGACCCGGGTGTAAGGCGACGGGTCCGATCTCAATCGGCTTGTACTTCACCGCGAGCGCGGAACTGGTGGTGGGGCAGCCGGAGGAGTCGATGAGAGTGTGCTGGTCGGTCGGACCGCCGGAGCGCACCCAGGCTACCAGGGCCAGCGCACCGATGGCGGCCGCGCCACCAAGAAGAACGAGCCCGAGCAATCGACGCCGTCCCATTTCGGTCGTCCTCTCCCCTCGCATTAACTACACCGGTGCGCTAATGGAAGTTCCCCCCGAGCAAATCCCGCGCCATGATCAGGCGCTGGACTTCGCTGGGGCCTTCGCCGATGCGGCGGATGCGGATCTCGCGGTACCAGCGTTCGAGCGGGAGGTCCTTCGTCATGCCGTAGCCGCCGTGGATCTGCATCGACCGGTCCACCACGCGCCCGCCCGCTTCCGTGCTCACGAGCTTCGCCATCGCCGCCTCCGTGCGATACGGTTTGCGCTTGTTCGCGAGGTCCGCGGCGGCCAGCGTCACCCAGCGGCTGGTGCGGATATCGATCTCGTTGTCGACGATCATCCATTGGATCGCCTGGCGGCTGGCAAGGACGTCGCCGAAAGTCACGCGCTGCTTCGCGTAAGAGATCGCCATCTCCTGGGCTTTCACGGCGACGCCGATGCAAGCGGCGGAATAGGGGATGCGCTGGCGGCTGAGGCGGTCGTTGGCGATGGCGAAACCCTTGTTCACTTCGCCGAGGACATTCGCGGCGGGCACGCGCAGGTTGTCGTATTGCAGCTCCGTCGCGTAGGAGGTGGAGCGGAGCGTGTGAACAATGCGGCGCACGTGGAAGCCGGGCGCGTCCGTGTCGACGATGAAGCAGGTGATGCCCTCGCGGCCACGCGCGCTATCGGTGCGCGCGAAGGTGATGCCGAAATCCGCCGTGTCGGCGCCGCTGATGAAGATCTTGGCGCCGTTCAGCACCCAGTCGTCGCCATCCTTGACGGCGGTCGTCTGGATGGCGCGGGCGGGGTCGCTGCCGCCGGAAGGCTCGGTGAGACCGAAGAAACCGTGCTTTTCGCCGCGCAGGGTGGGGTAGAGGTAGCGCTGCTTCTGGTCCTCGTTCGCTTCGAAGAGCTGGGCGAGCCCGGCGCCGCCGAAGACACCGTAGCAGGGCGCATAGAGCCCGGCGCGATGCTGCGACATCTCGATCGCCATGAGCGTGCGATTGACAATGTCGATCTCCGGGCCGCCGTATTCGGGCGGGATGTCCAGCCCATAGAAGCCCATCGCCTTCACCTTCGCGATGAGGCGCTCGCGGTCTTCGGGTTCGAGCGCGCTCGCATCCGGGTCAAGGTCGTCCTCCAGCGGCAGGATCTCTTCGCGCACGAAGCGGCGCGTGGTATCGACGATCAGTTTCTGTTCTTCGGAGAGTTCGAGATCCAAGAGTGCCTCCGGCAGGAAAGGACTGAGGACTTGGGACTAAGGACTTAGTCGTGGGTGCTGAGTCTACGCGCGGGTGCGCGTGGCCGTCGAACGGGACTCGACGCGGCTCTGACGGACAGGTTGAGGGACAAGCCCTATAGTGCGCCCATGAGCAACCTGGATTCGCGACGCTGGGCGGGAGTGGCGGGGATCGTCTTCGCCCTTTCCCTTGCCTCCGGATTCATCCTTCTGGACCTCCCCGGCCACGACGACAACGAGCAGCTAGTCGCGGACTTTTACGCCTCTGGTGCCGGACGTGCGCGCGTGGTCGCCGCGAGCTACCTGATCGGCGCGGCAGCGCTGGCGTTCGTCGGCTTCGTTTGGTTGCTTTCGCGCGGCGCCGAGGGGCGGTTCACAGCAGCCTCGCTGTTCGCACTCGGGGCCGCGGTGCTGTTGGCGGCGGGAGGCGCAACCCAGGGACCCACCTATGCCCTCAGCATCGACGCGTTCGACGAACCGCTCGCTGTCGTCACGCGCTTCCAGGTGCACCAGGCCTACGGGATGATCCTCCACGGTTACCTCTTCGCGGGAGTCGCCGTCGTGTTGCTCTGCCGGCTTGGCTCGATCCCGCGTGCACTGACGATTGTTGGCTACGTGGTGGGCGTGCTCTGCGCGGTGGCAATCCTGTTCCTTCCCCTTTTTCTGCTCCCGGCCTGGGCGCTCGCCACCGGAATCGCACTCCTCGTCCGGCCCGGGCACCGAAGGAGTCCCCTTAGCGCGGGAGGTACGTCATGAACGAAGCGCGATACCGGGAAGCCGAGCGGCGGCTGTGGCAATCGAAAGGCGTAACGCCCATCGAGCGCCGGCTTCATCTGAAGCGCAATAACGTCGATGTTCGCGTGCTGGAAGTCGGCGAAGGCCCGCCCGTGCTCTTCGTACACGGCGGGAACGTCAGCGGGTCGAGCTGGGCCGCCCTCGTCGCCCGACTGCCTGGCTTTCGTTGCATCTTACTGGACAGGCCAGGATGCGGGTTGAGCGAACCCCTGGCAACGACACTCAACTCCGATACCCTGCCCCCGTTTGCCGAGACGCTCGTCCCGGACGTGCTGGACGCGCTCGAACTGGATTCGGCCAACCTCGTGGCAACGTCGTTCGGCGCCCACCTCACGTTGCGCGCCGCGGCCATACATCCCGAGCGCATCGGCCGCCTCGTGCTGTTCGGCTGGCCGTTCGGAGCGTCATCCCGGTTGCCTCTCTCAATGCGCATAACCGGCGCCCCCGGAGTAGCACGCCTCATGACGGCGATGCCAGTGAACGAGCGGGCCGTGCGAATGATTTTTCGCAGCATAGGACACGGTCCCACCTTGAAGTCTGGCAAGCTCACGGCGGAGGACCTTGGCTGGTACGTGTCGCTCTTGCGCCATACCGACACTCTGCGGAATGAGGTCGCGCCCGCTCGCCTCTTATTCTCGCCGCGCCACGGGGTAAACCGGCCGCTTGTCCTGTCGGACGATCTCCTGCGCAAGGTCACCATGCCCACGCAACTCATCTGGGGTGAAGGCGATCCGTTCGGCGGGCCGGGGGTCGCGCGCCAATTCGTGAAGCGCCTGCCGAACGCCCGGCTCGAATTGATCCCTCGCGCTGGCCATGCGCCATGGCTCGATGAACTCGATCGCTGCGTTGAGACCACCAGCACGTTTCTTACTGAGCGGTAGCGCGGGATGCTGTGGTCCGCGCCTCAATCGGAGCCGTGTAGGTGCTGACTGAGAGGTTGGGCGCTAGGCTTCGCGGGGGCGCGTGCTGGCGTCGGACGGAGCGTTCCGTGCCCCTCAATCGTCGAGCGCGGCGAACAGTTCCCCGACGTCAAGCGTGAAGTTGGGCAAGACCGGCGCACCGGTGATCATGTCGCCTGGCCGGTGACGCGTCGATGGGAGGCCGGGGCGATGGACGTCGACGGTGCGTTCATCCGGGTCTATCACCCATACCAAAGGCGTGTTGTTACGAAGGTAGAAGGCCATCTTCTCGCCGACGCGCGAGGGCCGGTCGTCGGGCGAAAGGATCTCGATGGCGATATCGGGGACCAGTTCGAGCGGCCCGCGACGGCGAACGGCTGGGTTCGCGGGAAAGTGCTCGCCGAGGACCACGGAAACGTCCGGGAGGTAGGCGCGTCGTTCCGGACGCTCGGCGTGCCGCGGTTCCGTAAGAACGCGGGCACCGTTCTTCGCGGCCTTCATATAGATGCGAAGGAAGGTTCCGATTTCGGTCGCAATAATGCTGTGATTTGGGCTGGGCATGGGCTTCTGCACCACCTCCCCGCAGATGAACTCGGAGGCGGGCTCGGTTTCTGGCATCGCCAGGAACTCGTCGAGGGTCATTGGCCGCGTCGCGGTGGTCATGGCTCCATCTTACAACGCTCGACGGAGCTTGCCGACTTTGGAGTCGACAGTCCGGTTATCCCGCCCCTAACCGAGTCGCCCGAGGCGCTCAGGTCGGTCGTCGCGATTCAGCTCGGGGACATCGCCATGGTCGGCGATATGGAGCATGAGGAGTTCCTTGTAGCGCGTCTGGTATTGCATGTTCACTTCGACGCGAAAGTGCGTGGCGCGGCTACCGATCGTATTCGTCGCGTCCTGGAGCGTGCTGCGCAGGCCGAAGAGCGACTTCCCGCCCGCGTAGCCGATCTTCAGGACGTTGCCTTGCGCGTCCGCCACCTGGTACACGCCGAGCTGCCCCGGCAGATTCGCCAGGACATCGGCGCTGATGGGGATCCACGGCTTGTCGAGGCGAAGCTGCATGGCCGGGAGTATACAGGACGAAGGAGGACTTGGGACTTGTGGCCGCTGCACCGAGAAGGGTATCTGGCTCACGGTGCCCAAGACCTACTGGAACAGGGCACCCACGCTCTGGCCGGAATGGATGCGGCCGATGGCGTCGCCGAACTGCGCGGCCACGGGGATGATCGTCATGTTCGGCAGCTTCTTCTCGGCGGGCAGGGGCACGGAATCCGTGAACACGATTTCCCGCGCGTCGAGGGCTTTCAGCCGCTCCACCGCGGGGCCGCTAAGGATCGGGTGGTAGCAGCTCACGATCAGCTCCTGCGCGCCGTTCATGCGTAGGGCATTCGCGGCCGAGACGATCGTCCCCGCCGTGCTGATCTCGTCATCGAGGATGAGGCAATTGCGGCCCTCGACTTCGCCTATGACGTGCATCGCCTCGGCCGTCTCCGTGTTGCCGATGCGGCGCTTATCGATAATGGCGAGGGGCAGATCCAGCCGCACGGCGAGGTCCCGCGCGCGTTTTTCGCCGCCCACATCCGTGGCGACGACGGTGTAGTTCTGGAGGCGCTGGTTCTGGAAATAGGCGCTCACGGGGTAGAGCGCGTTGAGTTCGTCCACGGGGATGTTGAAGAAGCCCTGGATCTGGCCCGCGTGCAGGTTCAGGGTGAGGATGCGGTCCGCCCCCGCCGTCTCGATGAGGTTCGCGATAAGGCGCGCGGTAATTGGGACGCGCGGCTGATCCTTCTTATCGCTGCGGCCGTAGGCGTAATAGGGGATGACGGCGGTGATGCGCCCCGCCGATGCTCGCTTGGCGGCGTCGATCATGATCAGCAATTCCATGATCGAGGTGTTCACGGGGCTGCTGAACGGCTGCACGATGTAGACGTCGCGCTGGCGGACGTTCTCCTGGTACTGGACGAAGATGTTCTCGTTCGAAAACTCGAAGACATCCACCTTGCCGGGCTGGCGGCCAAGGCGCAGGCAGATGGCGTTTGTCAGTTCCGGGTGGGCCCGCCCGGAGAACACGGCAAGGTCGTTGTACATCGCGCAGAGAATACGAGAGCGCGGCCCAACGGTCTTGACGGCGGGGTTGCTCGGGTGGCCGTCAAAGTTTTGCACGGCAACGTGCTGGGTTCCGTTCGCCCTGAGCCTGTCGAAGGGCCGGTCACACCCGAACCATGGACAGCGGCGTGTTCATCCTTCGACAGGCTCAGGACGAACGGGGGTGACAGGCGGAACGACGTGAAAATCGAACCAGGATAACTCGCGCGTCGGCTGCACGCGCCGTTGCGCTTGGAGTCATGGGTCATCGTCCCCGCCACTGTTTTCGCCCGCCAAAGTCCTTCGTCACCACCTTCCACCCAGTCCCTTCCTGCCCCAATGTTGGCGCCATGGAAAACGGTCAGCACTTGCTGGATTCCCTCGAACTCCAGGTGTACACGACGGCGCCCCAACAACCCCTGCTCCCGTGCGCGTATTCGTTCGGCGATGTGCAACGGGCGGCGGCCCATGGGCTCGTCGGGCGCGGGGCGGACTTTCGACCAGAGACTATTGTCGAGGCGTATCGCCGCGGTGTTTTCCCCTGGCCCCAGCGCGGGCAGGAGTACCTCTGGTTCTCGCCGGACCCGCGCGCCATCATCCCCATCGATGGCCTGCGCGTCTCCAGCCGCTTGGCGCGCACGCTTCGGCAGGGCCGCTTCCGCCTGTCGGTGGACGCGGCCTTCGAACGCGTCATCAGCGAATGCGGGCGCGGCCGCGAAGAGGGCACCTGGATCACGACGCGATTGCGCCGCGCCTACCTGGAGCTTCACGCGCTGGGGTACGCCCACAGCTTCGAAGCCTGGACGGCGGAGGGCGAACTCGCGGGCGGACTTTATGGCATCGGCGTGGGCGGGATGTATGGCGCCGAATCCATGTTCCACCGCGTCACGGACGCATCGAAGGTGGCCATGGCGGCGATGATGGCGCAGTGCCAGCGCATCGGCGTTCAGCTCGTTGATATCCAGGTGCTTTCGCCCCACACCGAATCCATGGGCGCCATTGAGATTTCGCGCGAAGAATACCTTTCGCGTCTTGGATCGGTGCTTCGCCGTGACGTGCGGTGGGTCGGCCCTGCGTAGCGTTCGTTGAGGGACAGGCGAATCGACGGGGAAACAGATCTGTTATGGTGCGGCCATGGACCTCGACTTCGCCACCCTTGTACAACGCTTCCGCTCGTTCCGCGGCCTTTCCCTCTTGATCATGCTCGTTGCGGCGATCCTCAATTTCGCAACTGGCAACCCGGCCTTCGGGCTGGTCTTTCTTGTGATGACGGTGTTCTTCGCCATCCGCCTCGCGCGGACTGACCCGAACGGCCGGGGTCCGCGCCGCCGCTGATAGTTGCGGAACCGTGACCGCCCCTCGCAGCCACTATTTGGCGCGCTGGAGCTGTCGATACTCCGTGGAGTAGGCAGAGCGAAAACGCGCGCGTGTGCCTTTGCATGGAGGCGATCCCATTTCCACCGACGACCAGCTCTGCTTCCGCTGCGCATCCTCCGAGACCGGTGGTCAGCTCTCCTTTCGCAAGGAGACGCGCAAGCCGGGGGGAGCGTGGCTGAGCACCGTCGCGACCGCCCCATACGACCTCTGCGGGAAATGCTACGAGTGGGCGAGCCAGTTGATGCAGCACGCAGGCGATTCCGGTTCGCTTCCCGATACCGTCCTCGGGTTCCCCATCGGCGGCGAAAAGACCCTCTCCGATGAGGCGCACTGTAGCTATTGCCATGGGTTCTTCGGGCGGGAAGCGATCGGGGTGGACCTCGTGCCCAGCGGTCGAGAATTCGTGCGCACGTCGCTCTTTCGCCGCGTGGGCGAAATTCGCCAGCAACGGATCTGTCGCCAATGCGAGGCGTGGTGGGTGAGCACGTTGGCGGATAGTTCCGCGGTGACGGGCACGAGCTTCCGCAAGGCGGAAGGTGGTATGGGCGGTTGGTTGACCACGGTGGCGGCCGATGCCGCCGGCCTCTTCCTCCTCAAACGTGACGCCTATGTCCTCCAATCCACCATCCAGGGCATGGAACGGGATTACTACGCCCTCACGGCGAGCCACCTCGCCGAGATGGAGCGGTGGGAAGCGCAACCAGTGCTCTTCATTTCGGCCGGGAAACGTGACCGCGCGACCTTGGCCGTGCGCCGCTTGAGTCCCGCCGTGCGCGCGAGGACGGTTATCACGGCCCGGCACGATTGCATGGTCGATGCCCTCGGCGCCATGCACGCCGGAGCGCGCGATATCCTCGCCTCACCGATCTCCGCCCAACAGGTCTCCGGCGCGCTGGACCGCGTCTTCGACCCCGCGCTGCCAGGCGAGCGCGACGCGAATACGGGCTTGCCGATCTTCCGCACGGAGCATCTTGGGCCGCGCTACCATCTCCCCTGTGACCCGGTGAGCCTCGTCCTTCGGCCAACGGATGACGTGCCCTCGCTCATCCTTTTGCTGCGCCGCTTCCTTCGCGGTTACGACCGCGTGGGGGTGGACGCCCAGGGCAGATTGATGGCGTTGGTGTATGTCGCGCCGCAGGACGCCGCGAGCGTATTCACCCGCCTTGCCACGGTGCTGGGCGAACGGGTGCTGCTGGAGGGCGCCGTTCCCTCCGCAGCCCATCTCCAACCCGTCGCTTGAATCGCCGCCGAGTTTTGCACGGCAGCGCCCGCTGTAGCATCCTCACCGGGACAGGGGGTTTGCGTTGGGAGAGGCGGGTGCGGTTACCATCCTCGTCATCGACGACGAGGCGCTGGTGCGGAAGCTGACGCGTCGCGCCCTGGAGAGCTTCGGCTACATTGTATGGGAGGCTGACAGTGGTGCCGCCGGGCTGGGCGTGCTGGCCCAAGAGGAACCCCCGATTGCCCTGGTACTCCTCGATATGTCCATGCCCGGTATGAGCGGTGAAGAGACCCTGCGCGCCATCCACGCCAGGCACCGTGTCACTCGGGTCGTCATCCTCAGCGGCTTCGAAGAGGAAAGCGTCGCGGCCTTCGCCCTGGAAGGGCTCATCGATGGCTTCATCCAGAAGCCCTTCACGCTGGAAGCGCTGCACGGCGTGGTCGAAGTGGCCCTGGTGGCGGTGCGATCGGGCCAGGCCTTTTAGCTTCGGAGCCGGGCGGCGCGGCATTCCCACGTTTGCTTGGACGCATCCCCGCGCTCGATCGTGACGTGTTCGAGACGTTCGATCCGCCAGCCTTCGCCGAGCGCTCCCGTAGCTGGTTGCCAAGATCATTCAGCCACACTGGCGCCATTTGGCGACGAGGGCGGCGACAGTCAAGGGCAAAAAGCAAGGGCTCGGGACGTGGAGCGGACACGTCGACCGAACCCTTGGGTGGAATCCTAGACCCGTTCCAGCGCGTTTTCAACTGGTCGTGTCAATTTCTTCACAATTATTTTCGCGGCAGCGGCGCCCGAGCCATCGCACGCGCGCGTTTGCCGTTCGAACGCGCATGGCCTTAGCCCGCGAGCAGCCGCCGGGCCGCTTCCTGGTACTCCGCCTGGCGCATCGTTTCGTACTTCTCGATCGCCCGGCCGATGAGGAAGACCACTAGCTGGGCCGTGTGTGGGAGTTGTTCGACTGTGCCTTCGGCGTCGAAGCTCGCCTGCCGATACGACACCCCCGTGAACTCTTCAACTTCAATCAGCGCGGGCTTGAACATCTTCGAAAAGAACCGCGTGCTCAGAAGAGTCCTCTTGAGGCCGTGTATCTCCAGTCCGACGACCTCGTCGCCCTCAACGCGAAGGTACCACGCGTCGTCCACTTGTTCCGTATCGGCAGCGAGCGGACCGTTGATATGCGCATACAGAATGTCGTCCTCGATATCGTAAGCGAAGACCAGGTGTCGGAAACCAGTCAGATCGATAGAGGGAGTGACCGCTGAAAACATCCCTAGTGCCTCCGGAGGTAAATCACCGGGTCTCCGTAACGCAACCGGCGCCTGAAGAATGCCGCTTTGAGGGTCCCCACGATTTCCCCCGATGACTCTGCATACTGTACCACGACGTCCAGAAACCGAGTTGAATGCAAAGTCCGAACAAAGTGGCGACGGTCCGGAAACTCACGGTCTTGAAGGACCAGATCCGGTTCCTCTATCACCCGCGCCACTTCAGCTTGCTGCCCGATCAATTCGTGGTGGTGCCGATCGATCTTCGCCGTCCAGTGGGTCTGGTCGCAGCGAACCGGCGTTCCCTCGTAGTCGATAACGTCGATGGCGAGGCCGCGGTTGCTTTCGGACGTGTCGATCCTCCGGATGCGGCTGCGACCTTTTGAACGTTAGCCAGCGAGCAGCCGCCGGGCCGCTTCCTGGTACTCCGCCTGGCGCATCGTTTCGTATTTCTCGATCGCCCGGCCGATGAGGATGAGGAGGAACTGAGTTGTGCATGGAAGTTCCTGGACCGAACCTTCGGCGCGAATATCTTCCCGGTCGAACGAGAGGCCCGTGACCGCCTCGATTTCATGCGCTACGGGTTTGAACATCATGGAGTGTGCGGGGGTTGCACGAAGGATGCGCTTGAGGCCGTGAAGCTCCAGCCCGACGATCTCATCGTCAACGTTCCGAAGATACCAGCTGTCATCGACTTCGTCGGTGTTTGCCGTTTGAGGGACGCCGAGGTGGAAGACGGCCACATCGTATTTCCGGTCGTAACCGAACGTTATTCGCTTCAAGCCCTGCAAATCGACAGAGGGTGTACGTGAGGAGAGCATCATGGCAGGCCCCGATACGTGATGTGAAGGATCTGGTCGCGCAATCGCGGACGCCTTCTCACGAAAGCCGTCACCAGCGCCCGACGCTGACTCCGTCTTCATCAGGTACTCCACTATAACGTCCACATAAATAAGATCCTCTCCAGGTCGATGCAGAAAGTGTCGGCGGCGCGCATAGTCTCGGTCTTGTAGCACCATCTCCGGCTTGGCGATTACGTCCGCTACCTCGGATTCCCGCCCGGCGAGTTCGGGGTGGTTGGCAATGACCTTCCCGTACCACTGCGCCCAGTCGCATTTGACGGGCGTTCCCTCGTAGTCGACAACGTCAATCGCAAGGCTCAAGTCACTCTCGGGCGTGTCGTTCCTCCGCGGGCGCCAATGATATCGCCGCCAACCACTGCGGACACTTGTCGAGGGTCCCCAGATCCAATTACGGCGTCACGGTGAACCTCCCGCTGTCGCTGCGCCCGAACGTTTCCGGGAAGTACGTCTCTTCGGCGTGGGCGGGAGCGACGAAGAAATCGCCGGGTGTGGTCGCGCGGGCGTAGTAGATGTACTCGTACACGCCCTTCGAGATGCGGTCCGCGTAGAGCGTCGTGCGGTCGTCGCGCACGTCCACCTGCTGGAAGGGGTTGTAGTACCAGCGGAACCAGGGGGCATGGTAGCCGCCGCGCTTGCTCGTGCTGGCGGCCACCCGTTCCAGTTCGAGCTCCGCCTTGAGCTTGGGGTCGATCGTCTTGAGACGCGTGTCCACCGGTTCCAGCCCCGCGGGCAAGAGGTCATCGATGACCACGTAGTTACGGTCCGCGGGGATAAGCACGGTGAGCTTGACGCGCACCGTCTCGCCCAGCTTCGCGCTCGTGATCTTCTGCGTCGGGTCATCGAGCTTGGTGTACTCGTGCGAAACGGCGAAGCCACGGTTGACGGCTTCGACCTCCTTCGCGGGCGTGAAGTAGCGGAAGTTGAGCGTGTAATAGAGGCGGCCGGGCCTGGCGAACTCGCGGACGAAGGTGAGAAGGCTCGTCTCGCCCGCCTTGAACCCGCTCAGCGGGAGCTTGTTGCTGTTCGTCTTTGTCGCTTCGCCCGGCTTCACGAGGCCCGCGAGGATCTCCTTGTTGGCGACCGTGACGCTGTAACTGAAATCCGCGCCCAGTTCGCCCGTTTGCACGGCGTACGTCGTCAGTGCGAGGACGGCGTGGGCACGGTCGATGTTCGTGTGCCAGCCCTCGGCTCCGCGGGCGATGACGAGCCAGCGCACCGTGTTGGCGACGAGCGGCTGTTCGGGCTGGATGCGCGCGAGGGCGAGGGCGATGAGCGCCGTCGTCCCGGTGTTCCGCATGAACGAGCCCGGCACGCGGTCGTCTTCCCAGTGATTACCGTTGGCGCTGGGGATGGCTGTCGCGGCGAGGTCGTTGAGCAGCGCCCGCACCTGGGGGTCGTCCGTCTTCACGCCCGCGTCGTTCATCGACAGCAGGAGGTAGGCCTTCCCCCAGTTCGTGAGCTTCGCGCGGTGCTGTTCGAAGAGCGCCCGCGACGGCGGCAAAGTTGAGTTCCCCGCGCCGGCGGAGGCGAGCGCGGCCAGCATGAACGCCTTCTGATTGGGGTCCGCGGGATTGTTCACGTCCGTCGTGCGGTTGACGTAGGTGAACAGGTAGGCCGTGGCGCGGGTGACGACGCCGTTATCGACGCTCAGATTGTCGCGGCGTGCTTCGCCGATAGCGAGCAACGCCCAGGCTGTCACCGTCGGGTCCGTCTGGCAGAGCGGGTGATCGCACCAGGGCCAGCCGCCGTCCGATCGCTGCCTGCCGATGAGCGAGGCGAGGTCGCGGGTGATAGCGCTATCGAGGGCCGCGGTCGATTGGCCGGCGCTCTTCTGGGCCCGGCGTACACCGATCGTCGCGATCAGTCGGCTAGAGACGCGTTCGGCGCCCTCCCATGGTTGGGGAGAGAGAGCCCCCAGTTCGTCCGCCATCGAACCGGTAAGCGCCGCCTGGACGGAAACGGTCAGCGACCCCTGTTTGGTGATCGCGAACGGCGGCAGGTAGAGGGCCTCGTAGACGGGTTCGCCCGTGAGGATGCCACCCGTGGCCATTGTCTCCGGGGTGACGTCGAGATAGATCGGCAGCTCCTGGACGATGCCGTCCTTGAGCCCGCCAGGGCCCGTGGCCGTGAAGGTGAGCTTGGCCCTGCCCTCTGCTTCGACTCTCGCCGGCCAGATGGCGACGACCGACTGGTTCGCGGGGATCTTCAACGTCTGCGCGTCGCCCTTCGCGAGGGTGATGCCTTCGGCGTCGAGCGTGACCCGCGCCTCGATCTGCGCGCTCGTGGCGTTGCGCACGAGCATGCGCACGTCGAACGTATCGCCGACGCGTAGGAAGCGGGGCAGAGCCGGGCGAATGAGCATTGGCTGGGTCGAGATGAGTTCGTTCGAACCTTCGCCCACCTGCGTATTGCCGCTCACGGCGCGCACGGCCATGCGCCAGGTTGTGAGGTTGTCCGGCATCTTCACATCGACCGTCGCCGTACCGTCCTCCTTGGTGACGAGTTGGGCTTGCCAGAAGGCGGTGTTGCGGAACTCGGTTCGCAGCTGGTCGCTGTCGAGGCCACCGCCCTTGCCCCCGCCCTGGGGTTCGGCGATGACGTCGTTGGAACGGTTCACGGAGACGGCCATGGAGGAGGCGTTGGTGACGGAGAGGCCGCGCTGGAACCAGAACGCCTGCAGCCCGTTGGGCCCGCGCTCATCCTCCAGTGCGAAGATCGCCTTGTCCACGACGGCCGCGGACACCTCCGCCTTCACGCCCTTGCCCGTCGAATCCGTGACCTTGATGTCGTAGCGCACGGTCTCGCCGGGCTTCGCCTGTTCGCGGTCCGGGCGAATGGTGACGTTGAGGACGCGCGTCGCCGTCGATACCGGGAGCTGGACATAGCCCAGCTTGTAGCGCGGGATAGGGTCCGCCGCCGTGGGCGCGCGATAAAGCATCACGGAGACGAAGACGTTGGGCACGGAGCGGTCCGTGATCGGGATCTGAATGCGCTCGCTGTTCGTGGGGAACTGTTGCACCGCGCGCGTGATCACTTTGCCGCGTTCGACCGTGACGAGGCCCGTGGCCCCGGCGAAGGGCGCGGGCACGAGAATCTCGGCCGTCTCGCCGACTTCGTATTTCTCCTTGTCGGCGACGAGGGTGATCGTGTCGTCGTTCGTAATCCGCCAGCTGGCGAACTCCTGGCCGGCCACCCAGAGGTAGGCGGCGCTCTTCGTGACGCGGCCCTTGCTGTCCGTGCCCTCGGAGACGATGCGCAGCGTGCCCGGCTTCGTGGGGGCGAACGTCGCGCTGCCTTCGCCCTTGTCGTTCGTCTTCACATCGAGGGTGGCGATGAGCGTGTCCCTGGGCTCGCTCTTGTAGTTGCGGCCGCCGTCTGGCGTCTGGATTTTGGTCGTCACCCATTCGCGGTTGTAGACCTTCACGACGGCGCTGCGATTGGCAAGGACCTTGCCGTCGGTATCGGCCGTGACGACGTTTATGGCCGTTTCCTTGCCCGTGATCGCGACGTATTGGGCGGGACGCACCCCGGCGTACAACTCGCCCGCGTGCACCGTCACCGGGGCGCTGCTCGCGACCGATTGGGCGCTCAGGTCCGTGACGGCGGCCGTGAGCGTGAAGAGCTGGGCGCCTTCGCCCGCCGCGAGTTTCGCCGGGATCGTGTAGCTGGCGACGCCATCCGCACCGGTCTTGGCGACGCCGCTCGCGCGCACGGGCTGCTTGAAAACGGGCTCTTGCCAATAATCGTAATCGCGGAAGGAGTAGCGTTCGTACCCCTTCACGAAGAGTGAAGTGGGCACGCCCAACGCCGACCATTCGACGCTCGCGTTCTCCACGCCGCCGCCGAAGAAGTAGGTCGCGCTCGTGCGCACATCGATTGCGTCGCCATCGACATACGACTTCTTCCCCGGCTCGACGCTCACCTGGTATTCGGGCTTGCGGAACTCCGCCACGAGGAAGCTGTTGCCCGCGATGTAGTACCCGTAGCCCTGGTTCTTGCTGTCCTTGTCCTGGATGCTGATCGAGTAGTCGCCGATGGGCGCGTCGCCTGGGAGTTCGAAGCTGCCCGCGAAGGTGCCGAACTCGTTGGTGCGGATCGCTTCGCGCTTCACCTCCTTGCGTGTCGCGTCCAACAGGATGAACACGTTGCCGGAGTCGATCGCGGGCACGGTGTACCGCGCGTCGTCGTCCGCGCGCACAACGCCCTTGTACTCGACCGTCTCGCCGGGGCGGTAGATCGGCCGGTCCGTATAGATCTGGCCGACGAAACCGCGGACGAAGTACTCGGTGGGGATGCTACGGTCGAAGCCGAATGACCCCTGGCGCCAGTTCGTCGTCGTCACGCCGCGATGGCCGCCGTCGTCGAGCGTGACGTAATAATTGCGGTTGATGTTCTTGCCGATCACCGGCTCGGGCACCTTGAAGGAGGCGAGGCCGTTGGCGTCCGTCGTCGCCGTGGTCAACGGGAGTCCGCCGCCCTCCGCCACGACCTTCACGCCGCTCAGCGGCTTGCCCGTGTCATGGTCCAGGACCCAGGTGACGAGCTCGTCGTTCGAAAGCTTGGTCGCGATCACGGTATCGACGACGGCGAAGACCATCGAATTGGCGAACGACGTGCTTCCCGTGCGCACGAAGTAGTAGCCCTTGGGGAGGAGACCGCCGCCGCTGAGCGAGGTCGAGGCGATGGTCACCTCGTCCTTCGCGGCACTAATGGGCACGGTCCAGGTCCGTTGCGCCGGTAGCGATGGAGCGAAGTCCTTGAAGTCGCATCCTCCACCATCGAAACTGCCCCCGAGGCATTTCATCTCCGCGGGCGTGAGCGGATAGAGCGTGAAGGGGGCGCTGGTCACGTTTGTCGCGTGGAAGAACAGGATCGGTTCGGCAGTGGCCGAATAGGTGCCCGCGCTGCTGTAGCCTGGCAGGGCAAGACTGATGGATGGTTCAAGTGGGGCGGTCGTGAACGAAAGCGTGTAGCCGCCCATCACCTGGCCGTAGCGGTCCTTCACGCCCGGCGCGAGCGTCACGGTGTAGGCGGTCGAGGGGCGCAATGATACGTTCGCATAGACCGTGCGCTCGTCACCATTAACACGACCTTCCAGGTCCTTCGCGGCGAATCCGCTGATGCTCATCTTGCCTTCGTAGGAATCTGGATCCATCGGGTTGGTGAAGCTGATGAACACGCCGAACCGCCCGGCAGACGGCGAACCGTTCGGGGGATTCGTGTTTCGCACGGCCGGGATGCCCACCGTCTTGAAGCCGGCGTTGCGTTCGTTCGCTGTCACGCCGCCCTTCGCGCCCTTGAGGCCCTTTGCGACGGTGACGTCGTATGTGGAGTCGAAAGCGAGCTGGCCCGAAGGCGTGAACGTCACGCTCGCGTCGTTGTTGCTCCAGGCGAGGCTCCCCGCCACGGCGGCGCCATCGCGCAGCTTCACGCTGAATCCGGAGGCCACGCTGCCGCGGTCCATGGGCTGATTGAAGTGCACGGTCACGGGCTGACGCGGGCCGGCGAACTCCGTATTGTTATCCGGTACGACGGAATCCACGGCGGGGCTGATCGTCGTGAAGCTCCAGGCGAAATCCTCCTTGAGCACGCCGTCCGCCGCCGAAGTGAGGCCCTTCGCGATGCGCATCTTGTACTTCGTGAACGGCGCGAGGCTCTTCGGCGTGAAGCGGTAGATCGAGGTGTTGAGCCACTCGCCCGTGCCCTCCAGCGGCGGATCGAAGCTGACGACAGGCGCCTTGTTCTGGGCAGAGAGCGTGGTCAGCGGTGCCACGCTGCGGCTGAACTGGACCATGATCGGCGCGTTCAGCGGCACCTCGCTGTCGCCGTCGCCGGGGATCGCCTGCTGAATCGTGAGTAAGCCGGTGACCGTGAACTGCCGCGAGATCTCGTCGTTCAGGCCAGTTTCCGGGCGTGCGGGCACCTTCACGGTGTAGGTCGAGCCGCGCAGCAGCCCTGGAAATTCCGGCTGGAAGAGAAGCGTCCGGTCGCTCAGCCAGGCGTAGGTGCCCTTCGGTCGTGGCTGCACGAGGATGAGCTTCGCCGCCGCCTTTTCGTCCGGCGGGCTGGCGAATGTCACCTTGATCGGCGCGAGCCGTGGCACGTCGTCGCCCGCGGGGCTGAGAGCGAAGCCGGGCGGGTCGGGGATGCCGGGCCGATCTTCGCCGCCGCGCGTGGCCAGCAACCAGCCGAGGCCGCCAAGCAGCCCCACGACGAGGGCCGCGCCGATCGCGCCGCCGATCCGCCAGCGTGGCTGACGAAGCCGGGGCCGTAACCAGGCCATGAATCGCTGATGGGGGGTGCGTCCTTCCGTGGAAGGATTCGAGGGAGCCGACGCTGGTTGCTGACTCATCTGGTTCGTACCTCATACGTGGTGGTGGCGATGGCGATGGATCCGTCGGCGAGGGTCGCGCTCGCTTCGACGCGGTGGGCGCCGGGTTCGAGCCGCCACACGAGACGGCCGTCGCCCGCGGGGGCCTGGCCGATCTCGCGGCCGTTGATTCGAAACGAAACGAGGCCTGCACCAGGCGGCGACGCGACGCGCAGCACGACCTCCTGGGAACGCAACTCCGGCGAGAAGAAGAAGACGCTGCCCGCGCCCGGCTGAACGAAATGCAGGCGCTCGCTCCCGCCCGTCGCAGCGATGCGGAAGCCCACATCCCGCGCCCAGGCCTGCGCTTCCAGCGGGGGGTTGATGGAGATATCGCCCGAGACATCGCGCACCCAATAGCGCTCGCGCTGTGTTGGGACGGTCCCGGCGACGAACTGTTCGCGCTGCGGGAAGGGGCAATCCGAGCCGGGCAGAAGGCCGGTGGGCGCGCAGACAGTGGCCTCGACGATGCCCGGCGGCCGTTCGCGCCAGCTCATGGCGCGGTCGCGCGCCGCCGCCATCATCACGTCGTGCCAGATCGGGCCCGCGCCATCCACGCCGGAGACATCACGCATGGGCGACCCGTCGGCGTTGCCCACCCAGACGCCGACGGCGACTTCGGGCGTATACCCCAGCGTCCAGTTGTCGCGGAAGCCCGTGGTCGTGCCCGTCTTCACGGCCGTGCGGAAGGGCAGGTCGAAGGGTGTCACCTGCCCGAAGCCGAGAACCCGTGCGTCGCGGTCGCTCAGGATGTCTGAAATGAGATACGAGTGCTGAGTGCTAAGGGCCCGCTGCGGTGGGGTCTTGGGCCGTTCGTAAAGGATGCGTCCGGCGCCGTCGCGAACGCGGGAAACGGCATACGGCGCCGCGTAGGCACCGCCCGCGCCGAGGGCCGCATAGGCGGCGGCCATATCGAGCAGGCGCACCTCGCTGCCCCCGAGCGTGATCGCGAGGCCATAGCTCTCCGCCTCCGGCCTGGTGTTCAGCCCGAAACGGTTCGCCATGTCGAGGAGCGTGTCCAGGCCCAGCGTGTCCAGCGTGCGTACCGCGGGCACGTTTAACGACGACGCCAACGCAGTGCGAAGCTGGACGACACCGTGGAAGGTGTGCGAATAGTTCTGGGGCGCATACGGCCCCTGGGGCGTCGAAAACGTGGTGGGCACGTCGAGGAGGGCGGTCGCCGGGGTGTAACCGTTTTCGAAAGCGGCGGCATAAAGGAAGGGCTTGAGGGCAGAGCCGGGCTGGCGCGGGGCGATGGCCATGTTGATCGCGCCGCCGTGTGCGGGGTCGCCATCGGTCGCGCTCCCCACCATCGCCAGCAGCCGCCCCGACCCCGGTTCGACGACGACGACGGCCCCGTTCGTGACGTTACGCAGGCGGAGCGATTCGAGGTGGACGCGGACAAGCCGCTCGGCCTCCACCTGGAGTCCGGCGTCGAGGGTGGTTTCGATGACGAGATCGCGCCGCACGGCGAGGTCCGGCCGCAGCTGTGCCAGCTCGGCCATCGCGAAGGCCACGAACTGGGGCGCGACGGCCGGTTCCAGCGGCGCGAGGAGATTCAGCGGCTGAAGCTTCGCCGCCTCCGCTTCCGCTCGCGAGACACTCCCATCGGCGGCCATGCGGTCGAGCACGTAGGCCTGGCGGGCGCGCGCCGGCCGGTCATCCTCGATCGGGTCGAGGGCAGAGGGCCGCTGCGGAAGCCCGGCAAGAAACGCCGCGCTGCCGAGGTCCAGGTTGGCGGCACTGATGCCGAAGTAGGTGCGCGCCGCCGCCTCCACGCCATACGCGCCACGACCGTAGTAGACATCGTTGAGATAGAGGGCGAGGATTTCATCCTTCGAACGATGGGCTTCGAGCTGGAAGGCGATCAGCGATTCGCGCGCCTTGCGCAGGGGCAGCGGGCCGCCGCCACCATCGAGGTAGAGCCGCCGTGCCAGTTGCTGGGTGATCGTGGAAGCGCCCGAACGCTGCGAGCGGAAGTGCACCGCCGCGCGCACCATCGCCAGGGGATCGACCCCCGGGTGGTGTGCGAAGCGCTGATCCTCCGCTGCGATCGTGGCCTCGCGCATGAGCGCCGAGACCTGGTCCAGGGTCACGGGGATGCGCAGTCCCGCCTCGCCATCGCGCTGGAGCACCGTGCCATCCGCGCCCAGCACGACGCTGCCGGGCAAGGACGCGCGCGATTCCGGCGCGTCGAATGGCGCGAAGAACGCATAGAGCGGCAGCACCAAGAGCGCGGCGACTACCGCAACGCAGGCGCGCCGTTTCCGCGCCGACCAGGATCCGTCCCGCGGAGATACCTTCATATCCACCCCAACGCCAGTCGGGGGGCGCAGGTTCCACCCTACACCCGCCATCAAGCGAAATCATGGGCAGGCGGAAGCGCATGGGACAGGGCCAAGCGGCCCAGCGCGTGGGTTCCACCGGCCCAGAGCTACAGATACCTTAATCCGCCGTGTCTGTCTGTAATTAGCAGAGGGCGCTGGCCTACCCCGGCGTAGGGATGCGGGTGCGTGTGCGCATGGGACGCTTGGTGGGCGGATGAGGCTGGGCGCCGCCCTCATGGCATCCGGCCAGAAACCCGGGTAGTCTCGGTATTCGGATATCCAGTTCAGCGAATCCCGCCCGAAATCGAGCTGGCGCTTGAGCGCGGCGAGGCCACGTTCGCGCGAGACAGTCGCATCGACCTGGACGCCGATCCCCTGGGCGGGAGAGCGGTCGTACCTGAGTAGTCGCAATTGGCCAATATAGCGGTCTTCAAAGAGGGCGGTCTTCAGCGAATCGAGGTCGTCCCGCGCCAAGGCGAACTCGATCCCCAGCTCGACGAACTGTTCCAACCGAACGGTCCAGCAGGGCGATCGTCCAGCCAACACGACTTGGGAATCGCATATGCGCGTAGAGTTGTTTCACTCATGGTCTCCAGCGAAACGGACCTTGACGATCACACACTCGATCGTAGCTGTTTCGCCCAGGGTTCGAGCCTGCGCTTCGCCGAGCGGCGTAAGGTCCGTCTCCGAATGCCCGCAGAAGCGCCCCTCGCGGTTGCTCACGGTCTGGCCGTGGCGGGCGATGAAGATGCGAGTCGTGGGCGTCTTGGCGGGCGTGGGCATGCCGGGAAACAAGCGTACCAGAGCCACGCACCTCAGTAAGAGGGGCAATGCCAGGCATCGAACACACGCCTGGCGTCCGGCAATCGCGCCATCGCCATGCGACCCCGTTCGCATGCGCCTGAACCTGCGTTGGTGTTTGCGACCGCGCCGCTTACGTTACTGGCGTGCGTGGCTTCCATGAGAAGGCCATCTTCTGTCAAGGGCGAGGGACCGTTGTCCCTCGCTTTTCCTTTCGCTGCGGTCGTCGCCTCCGACTCACGGCAGAAGCGTGGGCAGGGCAAGGGCGCGACGGCAGTCGCGAGCGCAGCGATCCCTTGCGCTGTTCGCGCGCTGTCGTTGCCTTGGTCCTGGCGACCGCTGCCTCTGCCTTTTCCGTGTCCACCTCTTGGCCCGGCTTCCATTCGCACTCGTTCGGCTTGTGCCGCGTGCAGGCTGGGGTCCGTAA
>DAOTTM010000232.1:0-8455 GCA_034437915.1 Dehalococcoidia bacterium
CGCGAACTCCTCGAACGCAGCGCGCGTGGAGAGTGGATAGGCGCCGCTGGACTCTCTGAACCCACGGCCGGCTCGGACCTCGCGAACGTTCAGACGCGCGCCGTCCTGGATGGCGACGAATGGGTGATCAGCGGCCAAAAACGCTGGACCGGAAACGCCAAGGCCGCGGATTGGCTCAGCCTGCTCGTCCGTGTCTCCGACCCGGCGCCGGGTCAGAGCCGCTCAGCCGGTCTTTCGACCCTCATCGTTGAAAAAGAGCGCGACGCCTTCCCCGATGGCGTCGAAGCGAAGCTCATCGACAAGATCGGCTACCACGGCTTCCTCACCTGGAACCTCACGTTCGATGGCATGCGCGTGCCCGCGGACGCCATGGTCGGCTGGTCCGCCCGTCAATCGGCCGATGCCCCGCGCCGCGAACGCAGCGCCTTCGCCGATGTGGAAGCCGGGTTGAACACGGCCCGCGTACACACGGCGGCGCGCGCCGTCGGCCTGGCGCGCGGTGCTCTCGAAGATTGCATACTCTACGCCCAGGAGCGTGTGCAGTTCCAACACGCAATCGCCGACTTCCAGGCGATTCGCTTCAAGATTGCCGAAATGGCGGCGCGCGTGGAACAGGCGCGGGCGTTCTATCGCCAGGTCGCCCATCTCATCGACCTCGGCATGCCCTGCGAAAAAGAAGCCGCGATGGTGAAGCTCATGGCGACGGAGATGGCCGTCGAGGTCACCGGCGATGGCATCCAGCTCCATGGCGGCAACGGCTACACGACCGAGCGCCAGGTCGAGCGGCACTGGCGCGACGCCCGCCTGACGACGATCTTCGAGGGCACCAGCCAGATCCAGCAGCGCATCATCTCCGACCGCCTGCTGCCCAGGAGCCCGCTGTCATGACGGGTTCACTCGCCCGCCTCACCGGAGCTGACAACTACTTCGAGGACTTTCCCGTTGGCCGCAAGCTCCGCCATGCCCGCGGCGCAACCATAGATGAGGTCGAGAACAACTACCTCTCGAAGGCTGTCGATAACACTGCCCAGGCACACTGGAACGAACACTCGATGCGCGGCGGACCGCTCGGCAGCGGGCGCGTCGTCTTCGGCCTGATCACGGGTTCTATGGTGATCGGCCTCGCCAGCCAGGACACGGCTGAGAACGCCATCGCCGAGGTTGGCCTCGACAAGCTCCGCTTCGTCTCCCCGGTTCACCACGGCGACACGATCTACGCACTCAGCGAAGTCCTCGCCGCAAGCGACTCCCCGGACCGCAATGACGCCGGCCTCGTCACCTTCAAGCACTGGGGAATCACGCACGAGGACCGCCTTGTGTTCGAAGGTGAGCGCACCGTACTCCTGAAGAAGCGAAGCCACTGGGGCGAACGGTGAGCGAGCCCGACGCCCACGAACGCGCCCACGAATGGGCGGCGAGTATGCATGCGAGTGCTACCGGCCCCCTCGCGGGCATTCGCATCGTGGACCTCACACAGGCCTTGGCCGGCCCGTTCTGCACGATGTTCCTCGCGGACCTTGGCGCCGACGTCATCAAGGTCGAGCCCCCAGAGGGTGATACCGCCCGCCACTCGGAACCGTTCGAACCCGGCGACACCGAGCGCGCCTTCGGCGGCTATTTCGCCAGCATCAACCGCAACAAGCGCGCGATCGTCCTCGACTTGAAAAAGGCCGCGGACCGCGACATCCTCCTTCGCCTCGCGGAGGGTGCCGACGCGCTGGTCGAGAACTACCGCGCGGGCGTAATGGATCGCCTCAACCTCAGCTATGAACTCCTCCACGAGCGCAACCCACGACTCGTCTATGGCGCTATCCGGGGGTTCGGAGACCCCCGGACGGGCGCCAGCCCATACGTCGAATGGCCCGCCTATGACCCCGTCGCCCAGGCGATGAGCGGCGTCGTCAGCATGACCGGTACGGCCGACGGGCAGGTTCTCAAGATCGGGCCGAGCGTGGGCGACCTCTATCCCGGAACCGTCGCCGCGCTCGCAATCACCGCAGCCCTGCTCCATGCGCGCTCCACCGGCGCCGGACAGTTCGTGGATGTCGCGATGACCGACGCCCTCATGATGCTCGCCGAGGCGGCGGTCTATCGCTATTCCTACCGCGGCATCGTCACGAAGCCCATGGGCAACAGCCACGCCCAGCTCTCTCCCTTCGATATCTACCCCACCGCGGACGGCTTCTGCGCCATTGCCGCGCCCGGCCCCGCGCATTGGGCAGTGCTCTGTGGGATCATTGGGCGGACCGACCTCATCGACGACGACCGAACGCGGAGCAGCCGAGAACGCGTCGCCAACCCGGAGTTCGTCCGCGACATCATGCGCGGCTGGACGTCGGAACGCACGACCGCCGAGATCGTCGAGACGCTCGGCGGCCTCGTCCCCGTCGGGCCTGTCAACGACGCCGCTGCCCTGTTTGCCGACCCCCACGTCCGCGCGCGGGACATGCTCGTGTCCGTCGAACACCCCGGAATGTCACGTCCTGCCGTACTCACAAACACCGCCATGCGCTTTTCCGAAACGCCCGCCGGTATCTATCGCCGCCCCCCGAAGCTGGGCGAACACAAAGACGAAATTCTCGCCGAACTGAACAAGGAGAACCCACAATGACCCGACCGCTCCGCCTTCGCCGCTCCGAACTCTCCACCCCCGGCACGAGCATGAAGATGATGGAGAAGGCCGCCGCCAGCGCCGCCGACCTCGTCTTCCTCGACCTCGAAGACGCGGTCGCGCCCGCTGAAAAAGCGGGAGCGCGCAGGCCCATCGTCGAGGCCCTGAATACCTTCGACTGGGGGATGAAGACGCGAGCCGTGCGCGTGAACTGTGTCGAGACGGTGTGGTGCCACGACGACATCATCGAAGTCGTGACCGGCGCCGCGAAGAACCTCGACGTCATCATCATCCCCAAGGTGAAGGCGCCGCGCGATGTCTGGTTCGTGGACACGCTCCTGAACCAGTTGGAGATGAAGCTCGGCCTGCCCATCGGCAAGATCGGCATCGAAATCCTCATCGAAGAGACCGAAGCGCTGGCGCGGGTGGAGGAGATCGCGGGCTGCTGTCCGCGGCTGGAGGCGCTCATCCTGGGCGTCGGCGACCTCTCCGCCAGCCAGGGCATGAAGCTCGGTCATATTGGCGTCACGCAGGAGAACCGCTATCCCGGCGATGTTTGGCACTACGCGCGCAACCGCATGATCGTTGCCGCCCGCGCCAACGGCCTCGACGCTATCGATGGCCCCTGGGGCGACTTCAAGGACGGCGACGGCTATAAGCGCGAAGGTGGATGGGCCTCCACCCTCGGCGCGGTGGGCAAATGGTGCATCCATCCGAGCCAAATTGACCTCGCGAACGAGGCCTTTTCGCCCACGGAGCGCGAAGTCGCACGCGCCAAGCAGGTGGTCGCCGCCGTCGAAGCCGCCGCCGGTGGCGCCGCCAACCTCAACGGTACGATGATCGACGCCGCCACCGCCCGCGTCTTCGAAGTCACGCTCGAACGCGCCCGGCGCATCGGCATGGCGTGAGCGGGGCTGTCCGGCGAAGGGGTCAAAGCTACAAGCGGTCTGCGATGACCAGCTCGGGCGGCGCGTCGTCCTCTCGATTGAAAAACGATGGTTGGACTATTCGAGTTCGATAACGGATCGGCTTGGACAGCCGCTCAACCAAGCCCAGCTCAACGAGGCGCCGCAATAGAGGCTCTGCCTGCTTCGGGGAAATGCCGAGGCCCTCGGCAATCTGAATTCCGGTTCGCGCGGAACCCGGAGGGGACAGAAGCTCCCTCACCGCCTCAACGTGTTCAGCATCGGAGTCATCGGATTCGAATTCAGGTGGGTCGGCCACGGCTTCGATGCGCGGTGATGTTGTGAGATGCGTCGTGTAGACGCCGCGTTCCGACGATTCGAGAGGGACAAGGGCCGCCTGGCGCACCAATTCGGGGCGAGAAGGAGGCGCTGTTAACAATCGCTCGACGTGCTCGGGAGTTGTTACGGGTGGCCAAGCCAAAGCGCCCGCATCCTTGAGGGCATCGAGCGCGCGGTCAGGCCCCTCCGTGACGCGCACATACACGGGGCGATGGCCCGGCCGTTTCAGATGCTCCGTTGCCCCCGTCCATGTGCCGCCCTTCTGGTAATCAGCGCTGACTACGAGGGCAGCATCGGCCAACGCGTAGATCTGCTTATTTCGGCCCATGGCGTGGCCCACGTTGAATCCGGCGCCCGGATCGCACGGCGAGACGAGGACCACCTGGCCTTCCATGAGCAGGTCCCGGTTCTCACGCTGGAGGATGGCCCGCTCGAGGCTATCCGCCATCACGCCGACGACCGCTCCGCCCGCGCGCGTCGCCCCGCGCATCGCCGCCTGGTCGATCCCACGGGCGCCGCCGGATACGACGACCCGGCGCGCACGCGCAACCAGCTCCGCAACGGCTTCGGTATATTCGACGAGGGCGTCGCTCACGTTCCGCGACCCAACGATGGCCAGGCCACCTTGCTCCAACAGCGCGGGTTCTCCGCAGCCGTACAGCAGCAGCGGCGCTTCCGCTCTCAAACGATCGCGCAGTACGCCTGGATAGTGGTCGTCTTCACGGCTTACCACCCAGATCGACCGCGACTGCCAGTGCGCGAGCGCCTGGCTGAGTTGAAATCCGCGCGCGAGCAGCGCACTGAGCCTATCCTCGCCGAGCAACTGTCCGCAGTCGGTCCTCAGTTCGTCGTCGTGCTCCGAAAGCAGATCCGCTGGCTGCGATCCGCGTTCATGGAGCAGCCGTTCCAGCCGAGAGTATTCGCCGGACGTTACCAGTCCCGCTGTTGGCTCGCGCCCGCCGGCAATCAAAGGTGCGCAGAGGAGCAGAACGGCCGCTGAATTCTGCGAAAGTTCCATCGTCACCATGCGACCCCCGACGAAGCGAGGGCGACAGGAAACACCTCTCCCGAGCCATGTGAGCGGAGCAGCCACGCGGCAACGGTAAAGGTCCAGCGGGAATCCACCATGTCATCGATCAGCAGCACTGCCGTCGGGAGAACGCCTCCACGCACCGCGAACGCGCCATCCACGTTCCATGCCTGGTGGTCGCTGTTCGCCATGCCCTTTTGTTCAGGCCTGGCTTCCGTCTTCTCCAACACGGGGCGGAACTCCAGGTTGAGCGCGACGGCCAACCGGCGCGCAAAATGGAACACGAGGCCCGTGTGCCGAAGGGATGGGATGCACGTGACCCAGCGCGGCGTGGGCTGCGGGTTCCATTTCCTCACCATGTCTGCGCAAGCCTCCACAAGTTCATCAGCAAACGCCCTGTCCCGATACTTCCCTTGCCGGACGAGGTCGCCCCAACCGGCATCGCCCCAGACACAGAGCGCTCGCCCCGGCGATGCCTGGAGACTCTTGACGAGCTTACCACTGACACCAGACGCGGGCATGCCGCCGGTTGGCCATTGTTGTCGCGGCGCGATTTGCACGTTGTTTCGCCGGAGGAAGCCGAGAGCTTGTTGAACGAGCATCGGATCGACATCAAGCGGTAGCGGCATGGGGTCTCGTCGGCTCTCAATCGTAGCGCTTTCGCCATCGAGCGCCCGGATCAAGAAGTCCATATGTCCGGTCGTCAGGGACACGTATTCCTTCATCTGTAACTGTTCTTCGCGGCGTAGCGCGGTCAATCGCTCCGCGCGTTCCCAGAAGCTGGGCTGTAGTCGCGCTGCCGTGAGCTGCCATCTCGCCCCCATGCGCGCTATCGGTGCGGGAGATTCCAGCGACATCAAGAGCAACGTCTTGTCGATTCTTCCGCGACGCACGTTGACCTTTCGCGTCAACTCCTGGAGCGACAGCCCGTCCCGGCTGGACTCCAACGCATCGAGCACGCTCCGAACCTCTTCGCGCGTCGGGAACGCCGTCTCGATGAAATAGTCAGTGATGTCCGCGTCTTCGTCGCCACCGAGAAGGACGGCGTGGGCCCGTTCCAATGCGCGTCCCGCTCGGCCAATCTGCTGGTAGTAGGCGACCACCGACCCCGGCGCCTGGTAGTGGATGACAAAGGCCAGGTCCGGCTTGTCGAAACCCATGCCCAGGGCCGTCGTCGCTACCAGGGCCTTCACGCGGTTTGCGAGGAGGTCGTTCTCCAACCGGGGGCGGCGATCACCGGTTTCGCCGGTGTACGCCTCAACGTTCAATCCGCGCGATTTCAGCCAGTCCGCGACCTGGACTGCATCCCGAACGGTTAGGGCGTAGATGATGCCGCTCCCTTCCAGCGTCGGGAGCCGTTCCGCCAGCCACGCGAGGCGGTCTGCCTGGCTCGGAAGCCGGATCGTTTGCAATTCAAGCGACGGGCGATTGAGGTCTCCCCGAGAGACGCCAAGGTTCGGCCCCAGCACACTCTGGAGGTCGTCGAGAACGCGGTTGTTGGCCGTCGCCGTCGTCGCTAGCAAGCGCATGTTTCGGGGAAGCGTCCGGATGATTCGCTCAAGGAGACGATATTGTGGCCGGAAGTCGTGTCCCCAATCAGAGATGCAATGCGCTTCATCGACGACGAGCAACCCGATACGGCCAGCGGCAGGGCCGAGAACGTTCGCCTGGAAGCGCGCGTTCGAGAGACGCTCCGGCGAAATGAGGAGCACATCCACGGCGTCTTCCGCGAGTTCCTCCTCGATCTCGTCCCAGTCCGACTGGTTGTCGGAGTTGATCGTCCGCGCTCGGATGCCCATCCGCTCCGCCGCCGCGATCTGGTTCCGCATCAGCGAAAGCAAAGGCGAAACGAGGAGCGTCGGCCCGTGGGCGGCGTCGCGCAAGAGCCTCGTGGCGATGAAGTAGACGAAACTCTTACCCCACCCTGTTCTCTGAACCACGAGGAGGCGACCGCGGCCTTCGACGACGTGCTCGATAGCCTCCTCCTGTCCGTCGCGAAACACAGCGGCCGCTTGGCAGGAACCGGCTCGGAGGAGTTCGAGGGCGCGCCCCGCATCGTACGTCATTGGTGCTTTCCCCCTCCGTTCGACTCTCAGCGGAACCGTGGCGCCTATCTCCGTCCAGAGGTATCGGCCGGGCCGAGCGCGCGACGCGGAATATGGCAGGGGTGCAACGAAATGTCCAAGGGGCAGTTGGCACAAATCCGCGCCGGTCGTCGGAATCCACTCTCTGTTTCACGGCATCTCGCTCCACCAGCCCTCTAAGCCCGCCGCACCAAGTCCCCCTACAAGAGCCGCTTGGGCAGCGCACCTTCGAGTTCGAGGAGGGCCTGCTTCATCGCGAGGCCGCCGCCGAAGCCGTGCAGCGAACCGTCGCTTGCGACGACGCGGTGGCACGGGAGCCAGAGGGGGATGGGGTTGGCGCCGCACATCGCGCCCGTCGCCCGCGCGGCGCCCGGTGGCTGCCCAACGTGCTTGGTCAGCCAGCCATACGTGCGTGTCTCGCCGCGGGGGATCGCCCGCAGGCCAAGCCAGGTCGCCCGCTGGATGTCCGTGCAGGGCGGCAGGTCCACCGGGTAATCGTCGAGCGACACGCCCTCGCCCGCCGCGTACCCCCGCAGCAAGGCGGCCACTTCGTCTGCCCGTGGGTCGTCTTCGAACTCCGCTCCGAAGGCATGCAATTCGCCCTTTGCCGCCTCTTCCGTGCGGTGAAACAGCGTGGCGTGGCGAATACCTGCATCGCCAAGGGCCACGCCCGCCCAGCCCATGGCCGTCTCCGTGACCACGCCGACCAGGCTGCCGCTCGCTGCTGCCACCATGACTACTTCGCGACCTTCGTGGCTTCGGGCTTCTTCTTGCGGCGACCGCGATTGATCACGAACGATGCAAGGGCGCCGCGAAGCCGCTTGTAGGCCCCCAGCGTTTCCTCCTCGTCGGTCGTCTGCAAGTCCGGCCGCCCATAGCGCGACTCTTCGAACGCCCGCGCGAGCGAGACGGCCTCCGGTTCGAGGTCCACCGCGCTGCCCATGCGGCGGGACCATTCGCGTGGCGTTTCCGCGGGGCGCGCCCCGAGGCCGCCCCAGCTCGCGAGCCGCTGCGTCTTCGCCCACAAGGCCGCGCGGCCATCGAGACTGGCCATGCCCCAATTCCAGGCCACTCGCCCGGATGCGGCAGCCGCCGCGACGAGAGCCAGGAGCGCCGAAAGGGTCCAGATCAACTGCCAGGGAACATGTTTCGCATCGATGGCCGGTTCGTTAATCGCGGCCGTCGCCCCGCCCAGATCCCCTCCAAGCTCACCAAGGCCAGCAAGCGGATCCGTGGCATCGCTGGGGTCATTGAGCCCGGAAGCATTGGGCAATTGGCCAATACCGCCCGCGCCACCGGCAGGCCTGTCCTGGGTCGGGTTGAAATTGATCCAGCCGTATCCCGGGAAGAACACTTCGACCCATGTGTAGGCGTCATCCTTGCGCACGAGATATTTCGTCTCTTCCGCCTCGGAACGGTCTAGCACGTAGCCGACGGCGACGCGGCTGGGGATGCCAAGCGTGCGCAGCATGACCGCCATCGCCGT
>DAOTTM010000233.1:0-38145 GCA_034437915.1 Dehalococcoidia bacterium
ATCTCCATGCAAGTGGCGATGGTGAGCGTCGTCGTTTCCCTGACCGCGTCATTGACGCTGGGCATCACCGCCGCGTATTTCAAGGGCAAGTGGGATTTCGCGGTCGGGCGCATCATCGACGTCGCGCAGGCGCTGCCCGGCATCGTCCTCCTCATCGCGCTCCTTTCAGTGTTCGGGCGCAGCGTGACCTCGATCGGCGTCGTCCTGGGGATCGCCTCCGGGATCACGGGTTCGCGCGTGATCCGGGGAGCGGCCTACGCCGTTACGGCCCAGCCGTTCGTCGAAGTGGCAAAGACCGTTGGCTGCTCGCCGTGGCGCATCATGCTTCGCCATGTGACGCCCAACGTTGTTCCCATCGCGCTCGTTCTGGGGACAATCAACGTTGGCGCGGCAATCGTGGCGGAGGCGTCGCTCAGCTTCATCGGCTACGGCGTGCAGCCACCGACGCCCTCGTGGGGTGGCATGCTCAGCGCCGACGGCCGGCCGTTCATGGTGATCGCGCCGTGGCTCTTCTGGGCGCCGGTGATCGCGCTCGCCCTGGTCGTCTTCTCCATCAACATCTTCGGCGACGCGCTACGAGACCGGCTTGACCCGCGTTTGCGAGGTAGCCGATAGGCATCGGTTTCGGGGCGGAACATTCATCCCCGTGCTGGGTCAGACGACTGGCCGCTTTCGCCGGGGCTTGGCGTGGCGGTCAGCCGGGCAAATGACGCCTGGAGCCGCTCCGCGAACTCGTCAACCATCCGCCGGTCCGCCCACGACGACGTGACGCCGACGCGGAAGGCGCCGCGATAGCGCACCGCGGCCACGCTCACCGACTGCGAGCCGAAGAGGGGAACGAGTGGATAGATCTCTCGCAGCTCCGCGCCCCCGAGGGTGTAGGGGCGCGACGGGCCGGGGACGTTGGTGACGAGAATCGCGTAGGAATGAAGCGTGCTCGCGAGCCAGTGCAAGAGCTTTTGGCTGTGCTGGCCGGTCCATGCGGTGAGTCCCGTGAGCACCTCATATCCTTCGGCATCACCGCGCTCGATCTGGACGGCTGTCTCTTTTCGAATGCGCCGCACAATTCGACCAGCGTCTCGACCGCGTGCTTCCAACGGCGTGAGCAGCAGGCCGATCCGGTTCCCAAGCGCGTACCGCTCGACGCGCGTGCGAAAGGAGACCGGCACGGCAGCCCGCAGCTTCAGCGGCAGGAAGCGGTGGTGGCTACCCATGTCGGACAACGCCTGGGCGACGGCGGCGAGGACAATGTCATTCGGACTACCGCCCAGCCGTTTGCGCGCCAGCCGCAAGGGCCGCTCTTCGATGCTGAACCAGGCGACGGTGCGCGCGCCTTCATTGCGGCTGCGCAGTCCCGTCTTTGGGCCAGGCGTGAGAAGGCGAAAACACGTGCGGATGAACGCGAAAGAGCGCCGGGTGAAGCGCCGACGCCGCGGCGGAATGGTGACCAACTGGAATGCTTTGCGCGCCAGCACGAAGGGAAGGGCAGCCCAACGCCAGACTTCAGCGGCCTTCATCCAGTTATCGGAGCCTAGCCGCCGCGATTCCACCTTCGGCGGAGGTCCCACTCCTTTGCGCGGGTCGAGCAAGAGTGTGACGAGATCGAGGCCCGCGATGCCATCAACCAGCGCATGGTGGGCGAGAAAGATGATGGCGAAGTCACCGTCGCTGGCGAGGGTAGGGACAACGATCAGCTTCCAGAGCGGCCTTGAGCGGTCGAGTTGATGGGCCAGCGCCGCCTCCGCGATGGCACGGACCTCCTCCTGTCCGTCCACCGGGTCCCGCAGCACGAATTGGCCCGCCCAATCGAACTCCGGTTCTCGAACCCAAATCGGCCAGCCACTGAGCGGAGCGCGACCGAGACGCTGGTCCAGCCCGGGTATCGCTTTTGCCCGCGCGAGCAGCGTGGACATCAACCGATCGGTGTCGAGGGTCCCAGATCCATCGACCCACGTTGTGCTTGCAACGAAGGCGACGGCGCCGATGTGCATTGGTCGGCCCCTACCTTCGAACGAAAGGAAGGCGGCATCCTGGCCGCTGAGGCGACGGTACATACGGCGTTCGGATGTTGGGACGTGCGGCATCCGCTCCAAGATACTGGACGAACGCCGAAGGGCGCTGTCGGGCGGATCACATCGTGGCGGCTGTTGACGGCAGTTCGCGTCCTGCTCGGGAAGGATTCGTGTTGTAGCCGAAGGTTGTGACGCGGGCGGCCCAGTGGGTATGGCGAATTGTGAGCTGCTGGACATTGGCAGGGAAGGTAATAGGCCTCGAGGGGTGAGGTTGCCATCGGTGGAAACGTACGCGCCGTTGGGACCTCCAGTGTTGGGCCGTGCGTCTTCGTGACATCCCAGGAAGGAGAGTCGATGCGCATCAACCCGACGTCGTCCACGCCGAGCCTGCCGGAAATGCGCGAGACACGAAGCTTGATCGATTGGCTCAGCCAGGTCGTGACGTTGAATCGAGCGTTGACCCACCCTGCATTTCCGGCGGTGCCGATTGCGACGTCTGTTACGGAGGCGAAGGTCCGGCATCGGCAAAGAATGCCCCAGGCAGGAACCGGGCGTTGACGTTTGCTGGATCGTTGAATCCCCGCTGGGGGTTGACCGGTGTGGTACGATTCAGCCACTTCGCCCGGGATTTTCCTGGGAAGGAGTTGAACAAGGCATGACAAAGCATTCCTATGTTGACTTCGATTTGCAGGTCGAGTGGGTTGGCACGGGATACCGGGCGCGTGTGCTGGATTCGCCAGCGGGGCAAGCGCAGGCGGACGTTTCGTTCCCTTTCAGCATCCTGGAGATAGAGAACTTCGTCCTCCGGCTGGGGCAACGGCGCGGGAGGACGCGGCGGGTGGAATCGCGCGAATTGGATGCGGCGCGGGAATTCGGGGCGACGCTCTTCCAGGCGATGTTCCACGGGGATATCGCCAGCGCCTACCGATCCAGCCTGCTGGTGGCGAAGCAGCAGGATTCCGGGGTACGCGTGCGTCTACGCCTCTCCGGGGCGCCAGACCTCGTCGACATCCCGTGGGAGTTTCTCTTCGATAGCTCGGAGCGCAGGTTCGTGGGGCTATCGACGGATTCGCCGATCGTGCGGTTGCTGGATGTGCCGGGGATTGTGATGCCGCTGAAGATCGTGCCTCCCGTAAGAATCCTGGCGGTGATCGCGAGTCCCACGGACTTCGAACCGCTGGAAGTCGAAGCGGAATGGGCACGGCTCCGGGACGCCATGAGCGCCGTGGAGGCGAAGGGCCGGCTGACGGTCGAACGCCTGGCGAGGCCGACACTCGCCGAACTACAGCGCGCGTTGCGCAGGGACTACCACGTCCTCCACTTCGTTGGCCATGGCGGGTTCGACGAAAAGAGCCAGGACGGGCTCCTCATCTTCGAAGACGAACAGGGGCGCGGCAACGAAGTGAGCGCGACCTACCTTTCCACGCTGCTCCACGATTCCGATTCGCTACGGTTGGTGGTGCTCAATGCGTGCGATGGCGCCCGGTCGTCGCGCGGGGACCAGTTCGCCGGAGTCGCGCAGTCGCTACTCCAGCAAGGGGTACCGGCTGTCGTGGCCATGCAGTTTGAGATTTCGGACGAGGCGGCGCTCACATTCGCAGGCGAGTTTTACGCCGCGTTCGCGGAGGGGCTTCCAGTAGAGGCGGCCCTCGCAGAGGCGCGGAAGAGCATGTTCGCGCAGCGGAACGACTCAGAGTGGGCGACACCGGTGCTTTACTCTCGTTCGGGCGGATCTCAACTCTTCGAAATCGCCATCGAAGCTGCCGCCGAAGCGGGAACGCCGCGAGGCCCCGAACGCCCGCTGGAGGAAGCCTCCGAGGCCACACGGGCGGCGGACCCGGAGCCTGCCCACGTTTTTGCGCCGATCGAGGCGGGCTATGTTTCCGGGCCAAGCGAGGGGCGACGTGGGCCGATTGTTGCCGTCCCGGACCCAGCCCCGACTGAGCCCTCCGAAGAGGTGATTGGTCACTCCTCCGAGCAAAAGGAGGCGCCCGTACTTCCGGCTGCTGGACGGTCGAGTGAAATTGCCCGGAAGACGATGGCCATCGGGGTTGGGGCTATGCTGGCGGTTGTCCTGGTGGTTGGTGCGATATTCGTGGCTCTCAGGGGCGAGGATGAACCTGACCCGCCGGCGACGCCCACCGTGGTTACTCGTGCCGTGGTAGCAACTAGTACCGCGGACTTCAACGGTACTTGGCACACGAACTTCGCGCGCGTGGAGCTCACGCAAACGGGCGACACCGTGAGCGGGCGGTACTTCGAGTATCGTGACGGTATTGCTCCCAAGACGATCAAGGGAACGGTCCATTCGAATGACCTGACCGCAACATTCGACGGCGACGTCCATCAGATGAGTTTTTCGCAAAGCGACGACGGCCAGTCATTCAGCGGGTACTGGATGGACCCCAACGGCGGGTCGCACGAATGGTGCGGAAACCGAGACGGGGAACTTGATGAAGGCTGTGGGTACACCGGACACTGGAATAACAAGGGATTCCCCGCGGCGGCCGAGATAGCAGCTGGCACTGTGTGGATCACGCAGAACAAGAACGCGGCCACATTGGAGTTCACATCCCGCCGCTACGGCGACGTGAAAGTACAGATGCGGTTCGACCCACTAAAGCTTGCGAGCGCCGTGGGAACCGTCACCATGAGTGCACAAGGGGCGCCCACGCTACAGTTCGAGTTCCGCTGGGATGTCGTCGATGAGGAAACTTGGGATTCGATCCGAGGGACGTGGCGCACCGTTGGCACCGCTACCGGCGCCCCGGTCACGTGGTGCGCATGGAAAGGGACCGCTCGTCCGCCGTGCTAACAACGGCGTCCTCGCACCTCATGTCAGCCGGGAAGTCGGCTCGCCGTAGACGGTGTAAGCGAGCCAGGTCTGGTCGCCGGCGTCCTTAATGGCTGCGCGAGCTGTGCGGGCGGCTTCGGCCAGCGTGGCCCCGGATTTTAAGGATTCGTAGAACGCCTTCGAAAAGCCGGCGGCGGCCACATCATCGACCGACCATAGCGGGCTGATGACCACCCCCGCGCCGGCGCCGAGGAAGGCGGAGGCGAGACCGCCGACGCTCGTGAGCGTGTACCCGGTGCGGCCGGTCTCGCAGCAGTTCAGCATGACGATGGGCCGGTGCTCGGCGCAGGGCGTTGGCGCGAGCGCAGCGTGGTTCGCGACATCCGCCGCCCGGAAGCTCGTTTCGGGCAGCCACGTGGCGCCGTCCCGGCTGACGCCGAGGACGAGCGCTTCATCGCCGATCCTCGTTGAATCGCCGATCCCGTGGCCGGCGTAGTGGAAGATGTCGAAATCGCCGGCGGCAAGCAGGTCTTTCACAGCAGAGTACGTGGCCGGAACTCTTTGCACGGAACCGAAGTTGCTCTCGAGGGTGGCGAGTTCGGCTGGAGAACTTTCGAGGTTCCAGCCGCTTTGCTGAGGGTAGTCGGGGACGAGGGCACACACCTTTCCCGGGCGAACGCGCAAGCTGCGTGGAGCGCGGTTGCAGCCCAGTCCACCGTCCGCGGGCATCATCCAGCGGACGAGTCCGAGTTCGGCGAGGAACCACGACTCGCGGGGGAGGGTGCGCCTTCCCGGCTCCTTCATGTGGACCAGCTCCCATGGGATGAAAGGTTCGTCGGAGTAGACCTGAATGAAGCCGATTTCGTTGCGGTTGGCCCAGAGTTGATCCTGGATGTCCCGTGGGATGAGGTCGTCCCAGAGGGTCCCGCCTTCGGCGCGCATTTGGTCGGTGAACTGATCGATCTGGTCGCGAGTGTCGCCCCACATGTCCTCGATACGCTTATACAGGTCGCGGACGTAGTCCTCCTTGTTTCCCGAAATCGGCTCGGACTCGGCGACGACGGGTTGTGGTGGCTCGCCTGGCCGCAGGAGTTCGAGGTGGAAGCGGTAGCGCGTTTCGGCGCCGTGTTGTTCTTCGCTGATGTAGAGCTGGTGGCGTGCTGGACCCGGCTCGGCGGTTGTGGTCACCGTGGCGGTGCCTTCGGCCCTGCGGCCGCCGGCGACGAGTTGGACGACCTCGGGCATGAGGGTGATTTTCGCGAGGGGGGCTTCGGCCTGGCGGATGATCACATCCAGCTGGGCGGCGCCGAGATCCGTCCCCACGATGTCGAAATAGAGTTCGGTGGGGTCGGATTCCGCTGCGGGGATAGGCGTCTTCTGCGTGCTCTTCCCGGTAACGCGCACGTTGCGCCTGCCGAACACCATCACGATGAGCGGCTGGTTGGGGTCAGCGGCGGCGATCCTTGCCCGCCCGGATGCGGTGTTGCCCGGGACTTCTACCTCACCGCGCGAGAGGCTCACGGTAAGCGTCGCGGCCTGTTCGATTTCCAGTTGCGCGTCGGTCCACGCTCCTGCGTTCAGGGCGACTGATGTCGCCTGGGGCGATGCAGGCTCGGCGCCCGTTTCAGCCCGTGTGCCGCCGCGTGTCCGGCGCCTCCGAGGCGCGGCGGCGCCATGCCCTGCGCCTTCGCCGTTCGCCATCCCCAGCCCAGGCGGATCCTCGCCCGACGGAGGCGGCCCGGCATGCAAGATCGGCTCGGGGCGGCGGAATGGCGTCCCGGCGGCGAGCTCCGCGAGTTGTTCAGCGGTCATGGCGTCTTTCGGCGAGGGGATGATGCCAACCGGCGTGACGCCAACAAGGACGACGGTGCGGCCCGTCGTCGGTGGGCCGCCGGTCCGTGCTTGCGCGATAACCTGTCCATCGCGCGTCAGCGTGGATCGGTCGCCTTCGTTGAGGTCAAGGGCAATTTCGAGTGGCGCTCCCGCCATGCGCCGTTCCGCCGCGGCGTCGAACGCCACGCGCAGTTCGTCCCTGCGGAAGGCGTAGCGGACGTCCGGGTAGCGATCGATAACGATGTAGGCGGCGGGCCGCGCATTCAACTCGTCGATGAGCTGGTTATCGAAAGGTTGGCCGACGTTGAGGACCATGAAGTCCGGTGTCGCGGCGATTGGCATAGTTGGCGCAGGGCGGCGGGTCCCACGTCGTCTCGGGCCTGCCCGGGCCTCCGCGTTGAAGCCGAGCCATTGGCCGATGGCGCGGCCCGTTTCCGGTTGATGGAAGTAGTTGGTGTGGTACACGGCGCCGTTCTCACCGAAATCAAGACGCTCGTCGAAGAAATCGCCCGCACCGGGGTCGATCTTGGTCATCGATAGCAGGTCGACGACCATGTCGTTATCGGCTTGCATGAGCTGATCGACGAGCCCGTCCTTCAGCAGTGTGAGGAGCTTTTCGCCTATCTCTTTGTCCGGCGCACGCAAGTCGGCGCTGAAGTTTGAGGTTACAGCGTAGTAGTTGGACGTGTCGGCGACCGGTCCGCCCGGCGTGTTCGCGTTCAGGGCCTGGATGAACGGGCCGTTCGGCTGCATCGCGGCGAGTCCTGGGATATCGGCGCTGACGAGGGAGCGGGCGACGATGGTCTTTACGAGCGTGCCGACGCCGTCCAGGAGTTCGGCGAGTACCAGCGCTGCCGCCTGAGCGCCGGGGACGATGATGGCCAGCCCGCGCGCGGCCATCGCCGCGAGATTCGTGTAGAGGTCGGCAAGCCGATCCCAGTTTTCCGCGTTGGCCAGCTCGGTGCCGCTGTTCGCCGCAGCGACAAAGATGGCGCGACCGAACGTGCCAGGCCACGGGTCCGCGGGGAGGACGCCCTCGACGAGGCTGCGATAGACGAGACCCCCGCGGCTGTGGCAGATGACATCGAAATCGACGTTGCCTTCGGGCCAGGTGCGGCGCAGTTCGGCGAGCAGCGCGGCCGCGTTCTGGCGCGGATCGACGCTCAGCGTCTTGTGGTCGTAGCCGAGGACGGTGTCATAGCGTTCGCGCGCCTTCGACAGGAGTTCCTGGCCCCATGGCGTCGCTCCGAGAGCGCCGAAGCCGCCGCGCGTGCTGCTGAAGGTGCCATGGAGGAAAAGCAGCGCGCTGGAGCGTCGGCCGGGCGGGATCGATGGAGGTTGAGGCGCTGAGATCCAGCTCGAGGGTGCCAGGGCGTCCATCGCAACCAGTCCCGTGTGCCTGTTGCGTTCCATGTGCTGGATGACGGAGCCGATGACTGGCGGAAGGACGAAGCGGAGGACCCTTGCCGTGGCTTTGCCGATCACTCCGCCGAGGATAGGTATCCCCCGCCGGCGCCCCGGAGAGGCTGTCGTACCGAGGTCCAGGTCGAATCGAAGCCGTTTGACGGCATCCGTGGGCGCACCGCCGCGCCGCCGACGCGCGCCGATGGCTTCTTCGCCGCTTGGCAGATGCCAGGTGAAATAGCCATCCTCTTCGACGAGGACCACGGCGCTGTCTTCCGTGGGTAAGTCGACGGCGATCGAGCCCTGTCCCGCAGCAGCTGGCCCTCGTCGCCGCCTGCCCGTCGGCCCGGGGGCAGTCACCAGGGCGAACGTATCGAGGACGGTGAACTCAGCGCCGGCAAGGGCGGAGTCGATATCGGGGAGCGCATCCACGCCGGGGAGGCCGCCGCGGCGGCTGGACCTACGCCGCCGAGGCTCTGCAAGCACGTCGGCGACATCGACACCATCCGGGATATCGACAAGGATTCCGTTCAATCGATCGACTTGGGGCATGGATGACCTCCCGGGCCTCTCGGGCCCGCCATGGCAGTCTATCAGAGCTTTCTACCGGCTTTGCGATGGCACCGCAAGGGCCATCGCAGGTGATATGCTCCCTGCGTCCGCCCGGCATCAACGAATCGGGCGGAATGGAGGCGTGAAATGGCGAAGCTGTACGTGGATCCAACGACGGGCTGGGAGCTTCCCGTCCAGGGCGGTGTTGTAACGCAGGGCTATGGACCGGAACACACGGACCCGAGCGTGCAACACCTCTACCGGAAGGGGTATCATACGGGCATCGACATCGCGGGCGTTGGCGAAGGTGCTCCCGTTATCGCTCCGCGGAACGCGACCGTGACCCTGGCCGGGACGAATGCGGGATACGGAAACTGTGTCATCCTCGACTGCGGCGATGGCGTCAGTGCGCTGTTTGGCCATCTCGTCAGAACCGCGGTTGCGGTTGGGGAGACGGTCTTCCGGGGCCAGGAGATCGGTGGCGTGGGCACTACGGGTGTATCGACAGGGGTGCACCTTCACTACGAATGGCGGCGGGCCGACGAGGACATCGACCCCGGCCCGTTCTTGGTCACGGCGCCCCCGGCGGGGCCGTCGGCGGTGGTCAAGGAAGCACTCAACCTGCGTTCCGGACCCAGCAAGAACGACCCGATAGTGGTGACCGTGGCAGCGGGGACCGTTGTCCAGATCGGACAGGACGGCTGGCTGCCAGTGTGGCACGAGGGCCGCCAGGGCTGGATGTTCGCCGAGTTCCTGGAGATTCAGCCGCCTTCCGCGCCGAGCGCGCCACGACGAGGGGCAGCGACGGGTGCGGCGCGGCGCCGGAGGTAGGCGGAGGCAACGCCACGCGCTACACGCCGATCGCCAGTTCCACCCATAGCGGGCTGGTCTCCTGGACCTCGACGCCATCCTTATCGAAGACAGCCGGGAGTTTTTCGTCCGAGGTGGTGACGCGTGGTCCGTCCGCTGGGGCGACCGATGCCGCCGCGGTGGCCGCATCCCAGGCGAGGCCGTTTGGCAGGATCACGCGCCCCGGCGCACGCTCCGAGAGACCACGCAGGAGGCTATCGAGGGGCATCTCCGCCCAATGCTTGAGCTTGCGGGCGACGCCCGGGCTAACGGGGACGAAGGCCGTCATCGGGCGGGTGGCGGTGTTCGAGGGCATGCGCTCAACGCCGTTTTCTTTGAGTGTGCCGTTGTGGCTGCCGTGGTGCCCTACCTTATAGAAGGCAGTCCGCCCGAGGAGTTCTGTGATGTTCGGCTGAGGCTGGGTGGGGCGGGCATCACCGATCAAGCGCCACTGCCGGATGTCATCCCAGGAGAGCCAATTCCCTACCTGGGCATCTCCAGCGAAGAGCAAGATGGGCGCGTTGCCACCCGCTGCGCGGGCGGGGAGTTCGAAGGCGAGGACGAGACTCGTGTTGTTCGTGAGGTTATCGGCGCGAAGGGCCAGGGGCTCGGCTGACGACAGCCAATCGTGGTCGATGCGCCGCCAGTGGCTCAACGAGTCGTAGTAGGAATCGAGCGCCCCGTACGTCCCTGGCTCCGCGCGGACAGCGGATTCCACCTGGGGAAGGGGGATACGGACGGTGCGGTCGAAGGGAAACGACCGGGCAAGAGCGTCGTCCTCGGCGGCGGCAGCAGCCGAGTCGCCACCTCCGCTCGCAGGACCGCCCATCGCGATAAGGGGCATGGCAACGGCGTTGAAATCCGAGCGCCCATCGGCGACGAAGCGTAGGGTCATTCCCGGGCCTGAGCGACCGTCCGAACCCTCGGGGCCGGTGTACGTCTGAGGTTTGTTCCGCGAAGGATTCAGCTGGCGCAGGCGATCGTCATCGCGGGGCGGGCCCAGCACATAGGCGGAAACATCGCTCCCCGGGACGCGGTGGACATCGCCCGGTTCGCAGAAGACGTGCTGCTCGGCCGGGACCTTCGCCTTTGCGGCCCGGAAAGCGTCCGAGACGCCCGGAGCAGCGGCGAAACCGGGGACGTGCTCCGCGGACGGATCACCAAGGAAGGATGCGAGCCCGATCAGCGTCTCATGTCGTTCGGCCAGGCCATATTGTTGCACCGCCAGGCTCGCGTTCGTGATGGCCCGGTTCTGACGGTCGATGATCCGCCTGAGCGCATCCGGGAGGCCCGTGCCTGGCTTCTCTGTCCAGCCGAGCCAGAGCGCATCCACCTGGATGCCCTGCCACTCGTCGGCGGCCTGGATGAAGCCGGAGAGATGGTCCCAGTGCTCGTGCGAAATGACGAGGAGGTCGAGGCGACCGCCGGTGGCAGCGGCCACGTCCGCGACGACACGTTTCATTCGCCCCGGGCCACCGGGCGTGCCACCGACAACGCCGCAATCGATAAGGACATAGACCGGCCGGGCAGGCGTTCGCGCTCCGGGTCCCCGCCGGCGGGGAAGTGCGAGCAGAAAGCAATCACCGACGCCCTGCCCATACATCCGGATACGGAGTTCGTCCCCGTCGAGGCGCATTTTCGGGCGGGGACGCGTGAGAACCCGTGGATTGGCCGGCGTCGAAGCAGGTGCCATCAGTCCCTCCTCATCGGGTCATTCCACGCTCCGGTGGAGCAGGGCGAAGGGCTCGGAACGAATGGCCGCGAGACGGCGACCCGGCGAGGAATAGGTAGCCGCGAGCCGACCGGCGAGGTCGTCCGTTCCTTCACCGAGCCATTCGGCCTGGGCGCGCCCGGCGAGTCCCTGGAGCTGCGTTGCCTCAAACGCCGCCTGGCGGCCCGCGCGAGCAGCGACGAGGCCTGAAGAAAGAATGGCAGTGTCGGGAACACGGTCATAGAGGCGTTTGTAGATGATGTAGCGAACGGCCCGAGTGCGCAGATCGACGACGACCGTGGCGCCGCCCCGAAATGGTTGGGCGCCCGGCGGGTCACCGGAACCGCGGGGCCGAGTCTGGACGACTTCGAAGACCATCTCCGTGCGGAATTCGCCCTGTGGGCCTACGCGACGGGCGGGACGCAGGTTGGCGACGTTGAAACTTCCCCCACGGGAAAGGTTGAGGCCGGGCAGGAGCGGCCGATTGGGCGTCGCCGCCTGCAGTCGGCGGAGGATGCCGTGGAGGGCGCCCTGCGCCTCGAGGACGGCCGCGAACATATCCGCGCGCGCCGGGTTCGCGATGCCACGTTCATCGGGGAGCGGCTGCCAGGCTTCGAGCGCGCGCACGAGCCGCGTGACAGTGTCGTCCGCGGAGGGCGCGGGCGTTGTTGAGCGGCGTGCCGGGGCCAGCGCGTCCGATTCGGTCAAGCCTCCCAGGGGAAGAAGTACGAGCGCGTCGTCGGGAGACGGAGCACGCCAGCGAAGGCTGTCTTCGGAGAGTGTTGGCACATCGCGCGGGTAGATGCCCCACGAGCGGAACGCTTCGATGAACGCGATCCGCGTCCGTCGGCGGCCAGTTGGGGAGAAGTCATAGTCTGCGGTGACAAGGGCCCGAAGAAACTCGCCAAACGTGATATCGACGGGCGGAACGTAGTCCATTGCGCGGATACAGATGCGCAGAACCTCTTCAGCGACGGCGGCGGCTTCGTTTGCGAGGCGGTTCACGAGGTCGGGATGGATGCGCCCACCGGACAAGACGCCGGTGCCTCCCGTGGAGATGCGGACAAGGTCAGCGACGCGGTCGTTGTAAAGCGCGAGAAAGGCGTCGAAGACGGCGGCGACGAGGATGCTCCCGCGCTCGTGGGGCGTGGTGATGCTCCGGAGCCGGTTTGGGTCCGCCTTCGTGCGCTGCCACTGACCATCGACGGTATGGCCGAGGGCGTTGCGGAGGGCGTCGCGGCCGCCGCTCGCCTGGCCGAACTGCTGGGCGAGCATCGCCAGGAGGTTGTTGGTTTCCAGGTCCCCGCGTGTGTTGGCGATCTGGTGGCGCAGCACTTCCGGGTACGTGAAATGCTGGAAGAGGGCGACGATATCGGCGAACGCTTCGTGGAATGCCCAGACGTCGGGGTTCGATGGCTCGTTGAAGTACGGGTGCATGCCATCCAACAGGGCGTGCGTGGTCTCGTGCGCGATGATGTCGTGGGAAAGGCAAGTGAAGACGAGGCCGCCGGGGTAGTGGCGGCCTGTGTCATCGCTCGCTCCCGGGAAGTAGCCGAAGAGGAGGGCGCGCTTCGCGGGGCTGTAGTAGGCGTTCGCTTCGCGCAGGGCGTGCGGATAGATGCGGAGGCGTTGTACGTAGCGGTCACGATTCCGCAGGCGGCTCTTGGCGCTCTCGCTTTCGACCGTCCCGGGAGGATCAAGCGATTCGGGGGTGTAGTGGTGGCGCTCATCCGGCCGATCGGCGAGCCACGGCCGAAGCGGCGACCAAAAGACGGGGCGTCCGAGCGCCAGTTCGAAGCGGTGGATCGTGTTCATCGCGACGGCGTAGACCATCTGCTGATGGAACTGGGGATCGCCCTCGGAGGGCGCCCTGCCATCCTGGGCGAGGAGGTAGGGATGGTTGAGGTCCACGGGCGAATAGGCGCAGCTACTCGACGGGTCGATATCGGCCACTTCCAGGTATTCACCGCGCGGGCCTGGGGTCACCTGCTCCCAACGCACGGGGATCGTCACCTGGTTGATTGTAGAAGTATCGAGCTGGGTATCGAGGCTGGGGTCGAAGGCATAGGCACGGAGCTGGCGCAGGGCAGGCGGGGCGGGTGCGCCGCGAACGGGACCGCGTTCGGATGGCCCAGCAGCGAACGGATGTACCAGCGCTCCAGTGTGTAGGCCCGCCAGGCGGGCCGATTCGGCGGAGGCGGAAGCCCTGAGTTGGGTCCGAAGTTCGGACGAGATGCCCCCTTCGGTGGCCATAACACCCTCAACGAGGGGCAGGTTCGATTCCCCCTGGCGGAGGCGCTGAAGCGCGCTGAGGAGCGTAAGGTCGGCGCCGATACGCGCGGCAAGTTCTGGCGCGAGGTCTTCCGCGCGATCCCCGAGGAGGCGCGCGAAGAGATCGCGTTCCGCGGTGGCCTCGGCCTCCGCTCGCAGGACGGCATTCGTCAGAGCGACGGCGACGCCCGGGTCATCGACCGCCGCAAGCGCGAGCTCAACAGCGGGATCGTCAGCGACGGCAAGGCCGCCGCGAAAGAGCCCGGAGACGAGCGTGAAGAAATTGCTCTTCTGGGCGCGGATAACGGCCTCGAAGCGGGCGACCTCAGGCTGGGCCGGGAGCGCTGCGCGGAGTAACGCCTCCGCGTCCGGAATGCCAGCGCCGAACATGTTCTTCGCGACCCAGGAAAAATCCTTCCTGGCCGTCCGGGCGAGCGCGAATTGGAAGGCGAAGGGCACAAGGCGAGCGGAGCCGTAGTGAGCGGCCACCGCGGCACGGCCACCGTGACGCGAGAGCCAGAGCGCGGCGAGTCCCGCCACACACGCGGTGGCGAACGAAGTACCGGTGGCGGCGCCCGTGGAAAAGGCGGGTTCAGCAGGCGCGGCTGTCGCAGGTTGAGAAAGCTTCGTGCGGGCGGTCAGCACGTCTTCCCCAGGGGCGGCGATATCGACCAGCCGCCCGAGTCCGGAGAAACGCCACGGGGCTTCGGCGGCGTGGGTCGCGGCGACGGCGATCACTTCCGGGAAGGCGGCGGGGAACATCGTCGTTGGGACCATGTTGCCGGCAGCGGCGACGACAATGACACCTTTTTCCTGGGCCTCACGGATGCAATCGCGGAGGAGGCCGGATTTCGTTGGCCCACCGAGGGACATGGAGATGACGTCGGCGCCCTCGAAAGCGGCATGGAGAATGGCGCGGCTCACGTTACCGAAATCAAAGTGGACGACGGACGTGGAGACGCGAAGGGGAAGGACGGTGGCGCCGGGCGCCACGCCGAGGACATCCTTCCCCGTCGATCCTTCGTCGTTCGCCGGGCTGGCGATGACACTGGCCGTCGCCGTGCCGTGGCCAGGGCTTTCGACGAGGTGGTCGCCGGTCTTGTTGAGGTCGTCGCGCGCCTCCGGTTCTTCCTGGCCGTGCTCATCGCGGACGAACGAGCGGCCGGGCAAGCGCAGGCGAGCGGCGACCTGGGGATGTTCAGTGTAGCCCGTGTCGGGGTGGCCGACGAGGACGCCGGCGCCGGGTTCCTGGCCGGGAAGCAGTTGGCGGTGGAAGTCCCACGCCTTTCGGACGTTCAACTGGGCCAAATGCCAATCGATTGCCTCGCGGGCTTCACGGATCCGCTTCTCGGTAGCGTCGTCGTAGGGCTTGCCCCAGAGGGCAAACTGTTCCTGTCCGATACCCATGGCAAAGGAATCGAGTTCGCGCTCGTCCGGAGGGCTCGGGTTCGCGATGAGCAGGGATGGTTCGGCATCGCTCACGCCGGGCTGCCTGGCGAGTCCGCGGCAAACCGCCCAGGCCACGCCCAAGGCAATGGGAGTACCTGCATCCGCGGGGCTTGCTGCGTACCACGAGGCGATCCCTTCGACGGCCTCCACCTGCCAGGAGGGGAGTGCCTCCGCGACGAGGGCGCGTGCCCCCTCTAGCCCTGATTCGGGAGCGGTTGGCGGATGGAAGCGAAACACGACCGCCCGGACGACGGGCAACCCGCCGGAAGTGGCGGTGCCGGCATCGGCGGCGAAAGAGCGCGCAGGCATGGCAGCCTCCCGGGAGAGTCGCAAGCGCGGTCGCGTAGGCCACACTCCCTGCTCGGAGTCTACGACTTTTGGCCCGGCCGCCGCTACAAGGGGGGGTTCGTTCAAAGTTTTGCGCGGAATACGGAAGTGCAAAACGCGGGCCGAGCGCCCCAACAGATTCGCAGGGCTGGCCGTCCCGGCGCTTGCTGACGCGCGCTACGGCCTTGGGTCCTCACTTCGGGTTCTCAAAGGCGGACGGAGCTACGATGCACGTCGATGACGCGGACGATCGACCTGGCCCTGTTGCCTGCCGAAGCGCTTGAGATGAATGGTGATTGTTATGTCGTCATCGATGCGTTTCGCGCGACCACCACGATAGCCACGCTGTTCGGGCGCAGATTGCGGACGCTGACCGCCTGCGCGCGCATCGAAGACGCACATCGAATCAAAGCGGAGTCAGGCGGCCTGCTGTTCGGCGAAGTCAACGGGCTGCCGCCACTCGGCTTTGACCACGGGAACTCGCCCGTCGAGGCTGCGCGCCTCGATGTCTCGGGGCGGGACGCAGTCCTGTTCACGACCAACGGGACAGCGGCGTTGGTCGCAATGGCAGCGCGAGGCACGGTGTTTGCAGGCGCCTTCGCAAACGCCTCTGCTATCGCGGATGCGACGGCGGAGTTTGCTTCGGTAGTCCTCGTCTGTGCCGGAAACGCGGCGGGAAAGCGGTTTGCACTCGAAGATTTCGCGGCTGCGGGCGCCATCGCGCGCGCGATGGTGAGCTCCGACGCGGAGTTGGTGGTCGCGGACAGCGCCCGCCTCGCTATCGACACGCCGCCCGAGCACGCCTCTCGCTCCTACCACGCCGACACCCTTCGGGACATCGGTCTGGATGCGGACATCGCATTCGCGCTGCGCCTGGACACGGCGCGCGTAGCGCCCCGCGTAACGGCTCACGGCCAGATGTGGGCGCGACTGGGCTGATTCCCGGGCCTACCGCTGCGGGTGGGTGCGGAGGGCGCGGGCGAGTTGGCGGCGAACGTCCTGTTCGTTGCGCGTGAGTCGCAAGTGCAGGCGTTCCGACTTGGCGACGGCGCTCGCGGCTGCGGAAAGCTGGGCGGCGGCGATTTCGCGTTCGTAATTGTCTATGTGGGCGGCGAGAAGCAGTTCTAGCATTCCACTCTCCTTGGGTGATGTGCGGTCGTCCGGGGAAGGCCGCGCATCCACCATGCACTGCAATTGTGAACCCCTGATGACAATTCTGGTTCAATTATGCAATGTGCTGCATCGTGAAATTTTATACCAACGGACAGCGAGTCTAGCAACGGCGCCGCCGTATAGGGCCGGTTAACGCACCAAGGGCAGCCCGAGCGGGGAGTGGGGTATCGACAGTTCCGGCAGGCCGCGTTCGTTCACGTGTACAATCGAAGTATGGAGCGCCCTGGGAAAACTGTATCGGACCATGACCGCGACTACTTTCGGCGGCTGGGCGAATGGGAACGCGAGAACGATGAACTTGCGACCGCCGCGCACTTGGCGCTGCCCTGATCTCGCGGGGAGCCCCGCAGCCGAGTTCGCCACCTTGATGGCCGAGGCGGGCGTGCAAGGTGCGCTGATCGGCGGATACGCCGTCAACGCTTGGGTGAGGCCACGGCTGACGGAACTCTTCGATTTCATCGTTCTCGGGGGACGGGAGGCAATCGAGCGTGCCGAGAATGATTTGACGACGCTTGGATTCTCTTATGTCCGCCGAGAGGATGAACACGTTCCGTCGGGTCCGGACTTCGTGAAGATGCGGCATCGAGAGAGGCGAGTAGAAATTGACCTCCAGGTGGCCAAGACGGACTTCCAGGCGCTAGTCGTCAACCGCGCCCTCACGGTTACGGGTAGCAGCGTGGGCGTCGCGACACCGGAGGATCTCATCGTGCTCAAGCTGATCGCGGGGCGGTAAAAAGACAACGACGACCTCCGCACGCTCGGACGCCTTGAGAAGATCGCCTGGGATTACGTCGAAGGACACGCGACCGAGTGGGGCGTTGAATCTTGGCTCGCGGCCTTGCGTGCGTCGATCACCTCCGAAACGGCGTAACATCGACTATTGCCGCTGAGGCGAAACGAAGGGTAGGCGAGATTCAGATGGAAGTGACAACGCGGGATGGCCGCCTGAGGGGCGTATCGGGCAAGGGTTTCGAAGTCTTCCGGGGCATTCCGTTTGCCAAGCCGCCCCTGGGGCCGCTGCGATTTCGCGCACCGCAGCCTGTGGAGGCGTGGACCGGGGTGCGCGATGCGGGGAGCTTCGGTCCCGCATCTTTCCAGGCGCAGAGTCCAATGGCGGCGCTGCTCGTCCACGGGATAACGGAGGAGAGCGAAGACTGCCTCTATCTCAACGTCTGGAGCCCGGCGGTTGATGGAGAGCCGCGGGCGGTGATGGTGTGGTTGCATGGCGGCGCGTTCGTGATTGGGGCCGGTTCGCAGACGATGTTCGACGGCGCCGCCCTCGCGGTCCGTGAAAACGTCGTGGTCGTCACCGTGAACTACCGGCTCGGGATCTTCGGCTTCCTGCACGGGCGAAGTGTCTGCGGAGACGAACTCGATTCAACGGGCAACGAAGGGGTGCTCGACCAGGTGGCCGCGCTCGAATGGGTGAAGGAGAACATCGACGCGTTCGGCGGAGACCCGGGCAACGTGACGGTCTTCGGCGAATCCGCGGGCGCAATCAGCATCTCGATGCTCCTGGCTATGCCCACGGCGAAGGGCCTGTTCCACAAGGCCATCCTCCAATCCGGGGCGCCCAACGTGCGAAGTTCGCTCGATACGGCGGGGAACGTGACGGAACGTGTGTTGCACGAGTTGGGCGTGAAGCCGGAGCACGCGGGGAAGTTACGCGAACTCTCCGCGGAACAGCTGATGGAAGCGCAGAACAAGGCCACGCCGAGGTCGAGCGGAGTCGCCTATCGGCCCGTACTGGATGGCGCAATCATCCCCGAAGAACCGTTCGCGGCGATAGCGCGTGGTTCGGCGCAGGGGATTCCTCTGTTGGTTGGCACGACTCGCGACGAAATGCGCATCTATGGCTGGATGGATCCCAATATCACGAGCATGGACGAAGCCGGGCTGCGCAGCCGCTGCGAAGCGGCGATCATGGGCGGTCAGGACGGCGTTTCCAATGGGGAGCGCGCCATTGATGTCTATCGACGGGCACGGGAGGCGGGCGACGAGAGCACGGCGGTACAGGACCTCTGGTTTGCGATTTCGACCGACCAAACGTTCCGCGCACCCGCGATGATGGTGGCGGAATCGCAGGCGCGGCACACGCCCGATGTATTCGCCTACCTTTTTACGTACGAATCCCCGGCCGCGCACGGGGCCTTGCGCGCGTGTCACGCGCTCGATGTGCCGTTCGTGTTCGGCACGTTCGGCCACGAAGAGATTCGCGGGTTCGCGGGCGATGGACCGGAGGCGGCGCGGTTGAGCACGCAGATGATGGCGGCCTGGGGAGAGTTTGCCCGCAGCGGCAAACCGTCGCACCGAGGGCTGCCGGAATGGCCCCGTTACGAACCGCACCGGCGCGCGACGATGGAGTTGGGGGTCGGAAGTCAGGTGCTGTCGAGGCCGATGGAAGCTGAGCGGGCGTTCTGGGAGACGGTGCGATAGGAACACGAAAGGCCACCGAGGGGAGGCGATGGCCTTTCGCGCGCGCGCCAAAGGGAACGCGGGCGCGCTGGACGGATCGATGGGCGCGAGTTAGCCCCAGCGCCATTCCGGCACAGCGGCGTGGCAGCTTGGACAATAGTGATCGCGCAGTTCGTAGCTGGTATCGCATTCCGGGCAGCGCCTGAGTGCGGCGGGTCTCATGGGGATGTAGGCAGGGACTCTCGCATGGACGAAGAAGCGCTGCCACCAGGATGGTTTGGGTTCTGATTCACGAAGCATGTGCCGTGACCTCCATTTGCCAGGTATGCGCACACACGAACGTGGGGGCGTCCACAAGCGTGCGCACGGTGACGTTGAGAGGATTCGCGGCAGGCTGAGCGGCTGCCACGCCTCTCCCTTCGCGCCTACGGGGTTAGCTGACGGGTTCGGTGAGGGAGTCACCTATGCCGCTTTCGCGGCAATTCACCCCAAAGAAATGGTTCCCCCGTTTCGTCCCGTGACGAATTCGGCAGGCGAGTTATATCACAGCCGGTGCATGCTGCGTGTTAAACGCGTGTAAACGGAGTGTCAAATCTCTGACAACGAGTGCTTCGTCCTTTGTGCTTCGTGCTCGGATGGCCCCGGCAGGACCGCGCGACTGGACTCGCAAGGATGGCGTCCCAGCGCTTGCTGACGCGCGCGCTACAGACGGCGGCGTGGGATGGCTTGACGCGCCTGGTATTCGGGCTATGCTACGGGGCACTCAGAGCCGAGCGCGCAACATTCACTGGAGGGACTTCCATGGGCGAAATCGTCAGCTTTCCATCGAACGGCGGGACAGCGCAGGGCTATCTTGCGAAGCCCGCCTCGGGCACGGGCACGGGTGTCATCGTCTTCCAGGAGTGGTGGGGGGTGAACGACAACATCAAGGGCATCGCGGACCGGTTCGCGAGCGAAGGCTTCGTGGCGCTGGCGCCGGACATGTACCACGGCGTTGTGACGGCGGAGCCGACCGAGGCAGGCAAGCTCCTCATGGCCCTGAACATCGCTCAGGCGGAGAAGGACGTTCGTGGGGCAGTGTCTTATCTCAAGGCGCTGACGGGCGGCCCGGTGGGCACGACGGGGTTCTGCATGGGCGGCGCGCTCAGCCTGTTCACGGCCTGCAAGAACGGCGCGGACGTTGGCGCCTGCATCGACTACTACGGCGGACACCCGGCGGTAACCTACGACTGGGACACTCTGACGGCGCCGGTGTTGGCATTTTGGGCGGAACACGATGACTTCGTGAACCCGAACATCCCGAAGTACGAAGAGGCGTTGAAGTCCCGCGATCACCCATATGAGGCGATCCAGTACCCCGGGACGCAGCACGCCTTCTTCAACGATGAACACACGGATGGGGCGTTCAACAAGGTGGCGGCGGACGATAGCTGGCGGCGTTCGTTGGCGTTTTTTCGCGCGAACCTGTAGGGCTGTTGGCAATTGGCTTTGGGCTCTTGGTTAGTTGCCAGGGTTCACGCGACGTCGAAGGGTTGGCCCACCACTCCCTCTCGGTCGTGGTACTGATCACACCGGGTGGGCGTCAGAGTTTTGCACGGCAACGTGCTGGGTTCCGTTCGTCCTGAGCCTGTCTAGGGGCGGGTCACACTCGAACCATGGACAGCGGCGTGTTCATCCTTCGACAGGCTCAGGACGAACGGGGGTGACAGGCGGAACGACGTGAAAATCGAACCAGGACAAGACGCACGCGAAACTTTGACGCCCACCCGTGAGCATAGCGACTCTCCGAACGACGTTCAGATCTTTACCGTGTAGGCCATGCACGGTTGCGGCGCTCTCCTGTAGGCTTAGCGCGACCGGGCCGTCGCGACGCCACTCGCTGCGAATGATGGCCGACACGGTTCGATAAGAGGAGGCCGGTTGGGAACGCTCTTCGTCCTCGTGGTCCGTAGGAGCTTTGCCTCGCGTGGCATGTTGGCGATGGTTGCCCTTGGCATCCTCGTCGCGGCAACGCTGCTTGCCAGCGCGCCCATCTACGCGCGCACCATGGCGGACCTCGGCCTCACCTTCGCCATCCGCGACGAACTCGAGGCGACACCGGCCATCCGCGTCGAATTCCTCAACGGAATCCCGATTGCCAGCCCCGACGGTATTGCCACGCGGGCGGCTGCCGAGAAACGGATCGACGAACGGCTGGGATGGTTCCGGGCCTCACAATCACGCAACCTCAAGTTGGGCCTCTTCGCCGCTCTCCGTCCCGGCCAGGAACTGGACGTGCGGCCCCCCTTCGGCCAGCCACAATCGCTGAGCGGCTATGAAGCGCACGTGACGGTAGTGGCAGGCGCCCTCCCGCAGCCGGGGAAGCCCGGCGAACCGATCCAGGTGACCGTCAGCAGTCGCGAAGCGCAGGCGTTCACGGTCAAACCCGGCGATACGTTCACCTTCCGTGAAGCCTTCGACACCTGCGAACGGGAGATCCCGACGGGCGACATTCCGCCCCCTCCGCCGCCCTGCAACCCTGGTTCTATCATCGGCTTCACATTCCCGGCTGTGGTCGTCGGCATCGTGGACCCGATCGATCCAGACGACCCCTTCTGGGTCTACGGCGTCCGATCCTACTTCGAACCCTGGCGCATCGACCTCGCCGACATGGGTCCGATCCTGCCCATGTTCGTCCATGAGCAGGCAATCACGGAACAGTTCGCACCGCTCCACCCGTCGTACCTTTCCAGGGGCGGCTGGAACGTATTCGTCAAGCCCGAGGTGTTGAACCGCACGAACTACCAGCGCGCGAGCGCCGATATCGCGGCCCTTTACGCAGAGTTCGAACCGGCCGGCGGCTTTGCCTTCAGCACGTTGACAGACACGCTGCGAAAGTTCGGTGAGTCTTCGAATTACCAACAGAAGCCGCTGACAATCCTGCTCCTGGAGATAACCGGGATCGCGTTGTTCTACGTAGCCCTGGTTTCGGCCATCGTCATCGAACGGGAATCGGCGGAGATCGGGCTGCTCCGCGGCCGCGGAGCAACGAACCGCCAGGTGCTTGTCCTCTATGTCATCCAGGGCCTCATCCTGGGGCTGCCCGCACTCTTCATCGCGCCCTTCCTTGCGGCGGGCGTTACGGCGTTGCTCGGGCTCACACCAACCTTCAATGCTGTCTCCAATGGCGACTTGCTGCCCGTGGCCATCCCCCCGATGGCCTTCGGCATGGCCGCCCTGGGGATTGTGCTGTCGGTCGCGGCGCTCGTCTTCCCGGCGTTCCTCGTTTCCCGCCGCGGGACCATGTCCGTGCGGCGGTCGGCTTCGCGTCCGGAAGTCTCCATCTTTCAGCGCTACTACCTGGACCTTGGCCTGGCCGCCATTGCCCTCCTCCTGCTCTTTGAATTGCGCCAAAAGGGGTCGGTCTTCACCCCCTCGCCGACGGGCGGACTGACGTCAGACCCGCTCTTGCTCGCCTCCCCAGCGCTTACGATCGCGGCCGCGGGCGCCCTGATCTTGCGGTTCTATCCGATCGTGATGCGCCTCGTTGCGCGCCTGACTGCTCGCCGCGCGGGTGCGCCCGTGGTGCTCGGGTTCTCGCAGACCGTGCGCAACTCGTCGCAATACACCCGTCTCGCGCTGCTCCTGATGATGGCCGTCGCCGTCGGCACGTTTGCCGCCAGCTACACCACCACGACCGACCGATCCTATGCGGACCGAGCCAATTTCGAAGCCGGCGCGGACCTGCGCGTGCGCCCGGGACAGGGGGTATTTCCCTTCTCCGCCGCGGACGTGGACAAGCGCTCAGCCCAAATCGAGGGCGTTTCGCGGGCCTCCACGATCATCCGCACGAAAGGCGCCATCGCAACGGCCGGCCCCGCCGGGCAAGACTTCCAGCTCCTCGCCGTCGATCCCCCGGCCGTAGCGGATATGCTCTGGTTCCGGCCAGACTTCGCGGACCGGACTTTGCAATCCCTGTTGTTCGAACTGGGCAGCACGATCCCCACGCCGGGTAAGGCCCTGCCAGGCAAGCCCACGACGATCAGCGTCTGGGTTAAAGGCGATGCCAAGCTCTCGAGCCTTACCCTCTGGGGTAAGGTCCGCGACGCGGATGGGGACTTTATCCTCACGGAATTCGGCGAACTCAATACACAAGGCGAATGGCGCCAACTGACAGCACCGGCAACGGACAAGTACAAGGAGAAGTTAGCCTATCCGTTAACGTTGGTCTCCTTGCTGATCAGCGAGCCAACGAATCGCTTCGGCCCGGCGTATCCGCCCCTCTTCATGGACGATTTCTCGGTGACCGATGGAAACGGTACGGCGACATCGTTTGACGACTTCGAGGCCGGCTTCCGCTGGGCGCCATTCCTCAGCCGGACCGAGGCGCAGGACCAGTTCGCGACCACGACCGAGACAGCCCACGGCGGGACGAAGGCCGGCCGCTTCCAGTTCAAGCCGCAACAGACGAGCGAGCCCCGTGGTATCTATATTGCCGACCAGATCACACCGCTCCCGGCGGTCGTGAGCGAGAGTTTCGCCGCGGCTTCCGGGTTGCGCCCGGGCGGGTTTGCGCGTCTGCGCGTGGGCGAAGTGATCGTCCCCATCCTTGTCGCGGATACCTACCGGCTGTTCCCCACGCTCTCCGAGAATGATGGCCCCTCGGTGATCCTGAATCGCGACCAGCTCATCGCCTGGATGGACGAGGTATCGTTCTCTTCGTCAACCGTGCTTGGCCCCAACGAGATCTTCCTTTCGCTCAAGCCAGGCGCGGACCCCGATGCCGTGGCCAAGGCGTTCAGTTCCGGCGCCTTCCGGGCGGACCGCGCGATCAGCCGCCAGGAGGCGCTGACACGGAACGAACGCAACCCGCTGATTGCGGCGGGCGGCACGGGAATCCTTTTCGTGGCGTTCGTCGCCATCCTTGCGCTCGTTGCGGCGGCGATGCTCGCGTCGCTCGTGACCAGCGTGCGGCGGCGGCGCACGGAGTTCGCCGTGGTGCGCGCGCTAGGGATGTCGCGCGGCCAGATCGTGCGCATGCTCATCCTCGAATACGGGCTGGTGTTTTCGGCGGGCATCCTTGCGGGTGGCTTCATGGGCCTCGTGGTCGGGCGGCAAATGCTGGGATTCCTCAACGTGACGGAGCGCGGTGAACGCATCGAGCCGGAGTTCATCCTCCAGACGAACTGGTCCGTGGTGACAGCAGGCGTCGCGCTGGTGATCGTGGCCTTCGCGGTCGCCCTCGCCGTCGCCATCATCAACGGCAACCGCACGAGCGATACGACGGCGCTGCGGACGGACTAGCGAAAAGTTCCGAGTTCCGAGAGCCGCGAGCCAAGTTCCGAGATCCGGAGTGCCCCGCGCATCGGTACCGCGGCCGCGAGTAACGTAAGTAAGCGGCGGCCAGGCTTCGAACACCGTGGGCGGCCTGGCCGGATGACCACGGCTCCAGCCGCCATCGCCGCGCCGGCCACTGTGAGCCGCGTTAGAACAGGACGCTGGCGAGTTTGCGCTGGTAGTCCTTCGTCAGCGGTGATTCGAGGCCGACGATATCGAAGACAGCAAGGACGGCTTTGCGGGCGGCGCTTTCGGCGAACGTCTTGTCGAGGCGCACGGATTCGATGAGCTCATCGAGGGCGGGTTCGTATTGCTCCTTCGCGGCGAGCATGACGCCCCATCGGTAACGGGAGCGGGGGTCTCGCGGAGCGTCTGCGGCTTCGGATTCCAGGTTTTCGGCGCCGTGCCTGGCGGCGAAATCATCCAGGAAGAGTCTGTGCTTCATCGCCTTCGCACGGCGGTCGTTGGGCGCGCGATCAAGCAGACGCTCAGCCTCATCGCGTTCGCCTCGCCGGCGAAGGATGGTTGCGAGGCCCACGATAGCATCGGCGTTCACCGAAGAAGCGGCGAGCGCGGACCGGAATCCAACTTCGGCGGCGGCTTCATCGCCACTGGCGGCGTGGGCCTGGGCAACCTTCGCGGCGCGCTCTGCGGGACTCGGCACGAGCTTCGCGAAGAAGGCACGGACCTGCGACTCAGGGACCGAACCGGTGAACTCGGCGACCATCTTGCCATCGCGGAATGCCTTCACGGCGGGGATGCCCTGGATGCGAAAGGTGGTCGCCGTTCGCGGGTTCTCGTCTGTGTTCAGCTTCGTGAGCACGACTTCGCCCACGTTCTCGCCCGCGACCTTTTCGATGATCGGCCCCAGGACGCGGCACGGGCCACACCACGGCGCCCAGAAATCGACGACGACGGGGACGGTCTTCGAACGTTCGAGGACTTCGGCGGCGAAGGAGGCGTCGGTGACATCAAGGGCGGCTGTTTCGGCGGGCATGGGGGTGGTCTCCAGTGGGGAGTGTCGGGGTATCGGAGTGCGGAGTTGTTGGTGCGACGCCGATCGTACGGAATGGAAGCCCTGAAAGGGAAGGGCGCTTGCCAAGGATTTCTTGTGTCCAGCAGGCCTGTAAGCCGGATTCTGTCTGCCCGCGAACGGGGAGGCGACCATCTCTCTCGACGCCGTGTCGCCACGGCGCTCTAGCGGCCAACCCGGGAGTATAACGGGGCGGGCGCCCTTCTCCCCTATTTGGCCTTGCTCCGGGTGGGGTTTACCCAGCCGCCCTGTTACCAGGACGCTGGTGCGCTCTTACCGCACCATTTCACCCTTACCCTCCCGGAAACCGGAAGGGCGGTTTGTTTCTGTTGCACTGGCCGTCGGCTTGCGCCGCCCGGGCGTTACCCGGCACCCTGCCCGCCGGAGTCCGGACTTTCCTCTGTAATACGAGACTACAGCGGTCACCCGGCCTGCTGGACGAGGTCGAGTGTAACAGGGTTGGCGAAGGGGAAGGTATGCCCGCCGGAGTCTGGGTGGGGATTCTTTCCTCCACGGCACAAGGCCGCAGCGGTCACCCGGCCTGCTAGACGGGTCGAGTGTAACAGGAAGGGGCGGCGTAGCGCTCGGGATGGTTCGGACTCGGGCTGAAGGGAAGCCCGCACGCGACCGCACAAGCACTTGACGGCCATTCACATACCCCGCTCAGCGCACCTAATCCGGCGGGACGATACGCTGGTCCTTCAATCACGTCGCTACAGGTGCTTTTCTCCGCATGCACATCGACCTTGAAGCGCTCATTATCAGCGTCGGTTACATCGGCCTGTTCATTATCATCTTCGCCGAAACGGGTCTGCTCATCGGCTTCTTCCTCCCGGGCGATACCCTCCTCATCACCACCGGCCTCATGCTTCAGCGGGGCCATTTCGAATGGTGGATCCTGATCCCGTTGCTCATCGTGGCGGCCATCCTCGGCGATTTCACGGGCTACCAGATCGGCGCGCGAGCGGGGCCGCGGCTCTTCACGCGCAACGATTCGCGCTTCTTCAAACGCAGACACCTCGAGCGCGCGGAGGCGTTCTATCGCAAGCACGGTGGCAAGACGGTCTTCCTTGCGCGCTATCTCGCGTTCTTTCGGACGTTCGCGCCCACGGTCGCCGGCGCGGCGAACATGCCCTATCGCAAGTTCGCCATCTACAACATCGCTGGCGGCGTCACATGGATCGTCTCGCTGGTCGGCGCGGGCGCACTGTTCGGCAAAGCCGTGCCGAACCTGGAAGTGTTCTTTATCGCGCTCGTCGCGCTCATGGTGTTCGTTTCTGTCGCCCCTGCCGGCTGGCACCTCTGGCGAGAGCGGCGAAAGGCGGGCGCGGCCGCGAGGTAGGTCGGAGTACGGGGGTGCCGGAGTATCGGGTGAGCGCTGCGGCCCTCCCCAGAACTCGGTACTGCTGAACAGGGAAGGGTATCCGAATCACGTCGCCGTCCGTTCACCCTGAGCCTGTCGAAGGTTCGGTCCAACTCGAACAATGGTCAGCGGCGTGTTCATCCTTCGACGGGCTCAGCACGAACGGTTTCCTTTGGCAAAGCGGTGCGGTCCTCCCCAGAACTCCGTACTCAGCACTCGTTCGACCCGCCGGGAAACCCACCCGTAACACCGCGGCAAAGCGTTGGAAATGCAGCGCCCGTAGGCTGAAGTTCAAATGGAACTCCGTGCGCACATTCGCGACTGGCGAGTCAACCCGCATGCATCCTGAACCGTTCGCCCAGCGCGTGCGGACGCTGCATGCGTCCTGGTTGGAACGCCGGGAAGTGCGGGCCTTCGCTGGTTCCCATACGCGTGACGCGCAATTCGAACTGCTTCTCGCGCTGCACCGTTGGGCCGAAGGGGCCGTGCGGGATATCGTCGCTGTCTACAGTGCCGCGTTCGCGGCGGAATTGGGGCCAGCGCCAGAGCGGGACGAGGTATCGCCTGCCTTCAATGTGAGCCTGGCGGGGAACCACGTCCTTACGCTTTCGCTGCTTGAACGCCGGAGACTCAACGTGCAGCACTGGTACGTGAGCGTCTCCCATTCATCCGGCGTGGATGGTGGCGACGGCGTGATGGCGGGACCGGAGCGGCGCAACGGCCAATGGACGCGGGGCCGCCTGGAAGACCTCTTGCTCTCCATTCTCGGGGGCTACGAACGGTCCGTCACGGAAGGCGGAGCGGCCGAGGGACGTCCGCAGGCGCTGGGCGAACCATCCGGCGCACGGCGATACCGCGACGCCTCGGCCCGGTCGCGGTCTGGCTGAGCGAAATGCTCATGTCCGGCACTCAACCGCCAAGGAACTGATCGACGACCGCGATGAACGCATCCTCGTGGTCCAACATCGGGTAGTGGCCCGCGCCCGCGATGGTGGCGACTTTCGCGTCCGGGATGAGCCGGGCGAACTCTTCCGCGTAGGGGGCGGTAACGAGCCCGTCGTCTGCACCCTGGACCAACAGCGTCGGCGCCTGGATGTACGGGAGCCGGCGCCGGAGCCCACGGTCGGGGATGGGCCAGAGGAACTTGGTCGCGACCGAGAGGTTGCGGATGCGGTCGTAGGAGCGCGCATGGGGGTCGGCCGCGTCTGGCAGGGCGATCGATGGTTCGGGGTCTGGCGGTATGTTGGCGCCCCAGTTCGCGCGCTTAAAGTCCTCGGGCTCCATCGCGAAGGGGTCCGGCAACGGCGCGTCATCAAGCCAGACTCCGTACGGGCCGACGAGCACGAGACGCCGAACGAGGTGCGGACAGAGCGCGGCGAATTCCGCGGCGAACATACCGCCGAGGCAGTGCCCGACGAGATCCACCGGCCCGTCGCCGAATATTTCGACGAAGCGTCGATAGTGCAGGACGACGTCAGTAACGTCCTTCATCTGTTCAAAGCCGGTGGATTCGCCATAGCCCGGGTGTTCGGGTGCAAGCACGCGGCGATTTCGCGCGAGACGGACGAGGAACGTGGCTTCGCCGGGGTGCCGTTCGAAGCCGTGGAGAAAGACGAGCGGGGGGCCGGTCCCGCCCGACCACACGCGAATGCTGGATGCGCCCACGGATTTCGTGTCGAGCGCCACGCTAACGGCTCCCAACGAGTTGGGGGGCGTTGGCGGCGACGCGCTCCTGGCTCACCTTCGGGGTCCATTCGTCCGGGTATTCTGCCCAGAGGTCGCGCAGGTACGGGATGACTTCCGTGCCGAAGAGGGTGGTGTTCTTCATCGCGACCTCTTCCGGGAGGTTGCCCATGCTGAGGGTGGGGATGAGCTGACCGACCCGCAGTTCCTTCGCCAGGTCGCGAATGCGTTCACGCACCCGCGCCGGGGTGCCGGCGATGATGTAGCCCTTCTCGTCGTATTCCCAGAAACTCATTTCCCCCTTGGCCGCGCGCAGCCGATCTTGCGAAGACAGCCCGCGGCCGAAGCCAGCCTGCACCTGGGCCTTCATCGAGGCGATCGTCTGATAGCCGGGCGGCGTGGCGAACTGTGCCCAGGTGGGGTTGTGCGTGTAGAAATACTTCACCGCCTCGGTGTAGTCTCGTTCCGCCTGCTCGTCCGTCTCGGCGACACAGCAGATCTGCGTGAAGGCCATGCGGTTCGGGTTGGTGTTCCCGCCGCGCTTGTCCACGTAGTTCCAATACTGTTCAACCAGAGGACGGGCGGATTGGAGACCGGAGAAGGAGAGGTGGCCGTAGCAGTAATTGTTATCGATCACGAGGTCCCAGGTCTCGACGCTGCCGCTGCCGGGGACCCAAACGGGCGGGGGTGTCTGTATGGGGCGAGGCCAGACGTTCACGTAGCGGAGCTGGGTGTATTGGCCATTGAAGGCGAAGGGTTCCGGTTCCCGCCAGGCGCGCAGGATAAGCTCCCTCGCCTCGTGAAACCGTTCGCGCAGTTCCACCGGCGGCGTGCCATAGGAGAAGGTCGAGTCCATGGGCGTGCCGAAGACAAACCCGGCGATGAGACGCCCACCGGAGAGGCAATCGAGATAGGCCATCTCCTCGGCCACGCGCGTCGGCGGGTTATAAAGGGCGAGGCTATCGCCGATCACGAGGATGGCGGCGTTCTCCGTGTTCCCCGCGAGCGAGGCGGCGATGAGGTTTGGCGATGGACTCATGGCGAAGGCGGTCTGGTGGTGTTCGTTCACGGCGAGGCCATCGAAGCCAACCTTGTCCGCGTGTTCCATGAGGCGGAGGAACATCTTGTAGGTCTGACCAACCTTGTGCGGGTCCATCAGCCTGGCGGGCGGGTCCACCCAGGCGCTGCGGTGCTTCGCGGGGAAATCGGCGGGCAGGTGGGGGTAAGTGACCTCCGCGAACCAGTGGAACTTCATGATGGGCCTCCGTCGTGTGTATTGTGAGTACGGTCGCATGCGGACGCCAGCTGAACCGTTCGCATACTCCAACGATCGGGTCCCGCAGCGCAGGCCCGCCGAATTCGCGGGCACTCGCCCAGGGGTGGTACCGCAGCCCCCGGACACAGAGGGCCGTGACTACAAGATGTCCGGAACCTCGAACCCGTACAGCTTAGCGGCGTTGAGGCCGAGGATGTTGCGGCGATCCTTTTCAGCGAGGTGGCCCATCGTTCGTTCGACAGCCTCTTCGGAATTCGGCCAGGTGCCTTCGTGGTGCGGGTAGTCGTTGCCCCAAAGCAGGTGCTCCGAACCGCCGGTCCACTTCATCATCTCGATGCCCATGGGGTCGTCCTGGAAGGTGGCATAGCCCTGGCGCCGCCAGTATTCGCTGGGGAGCATCGGGAGCTGCGGCCGCACAGCGAAATGATGCTTCTTGTAGCCTTCGTCGGCAGCCCAGAGGGTCCACGCGAGCCAGCCGATGCCCGCTTCGACGGTGACCACCTTGAGGTCGGGGAAGCGTTCCATGATGCCGGAGGCCGTGAACTGCACGACCGGTTCGATCGCCGTCGCGAGGGCGTTCCAGACGTAGTTGATGACCGCGCCGCCGTTGCCCGTCGATGTGCGGGGGTCCTTCCCGGTGCCTACGTGCAGGCTGATGGGAAGGCCGGCCTCGGAGACCGCCGCCCAGAGCGGTTCGAACATCGGGTGGTTGTAGCCGATGCGGCGCTCGACGGCGGCGTTGCCCTGTGGCTGCACGGGGAAAAAGAGGTGGCGATATCCCAGCTTGGCGACGCGCTGCACTTCCGCGACGGCAGCTTCCACGCCGAGCGGGGCGATGCAGGCCGCCGGGGCCATGCGATCCTGGTGGCCCTGGAAGACCTCGGGCAGCGCCCAATCGTTCCATACGCGGCAAAGCGCCGCCTGCATCTCCGCATCGGGCGATGTCCAGTGCTGTAGCCCTTTGTTGGGGTAGACGACTTCGGCATCGATGCCGTCCCGGTTGTGATCGGGGATGCGCTCTTCGGGGTTGCGGCTGCCTGACTTCGACCGCTCCAGGTCTTCGCCTTCGAGCTTCAGGTCGCGCACACGGACGGGGCGTTGGCCTTCCACGACGGACCACTTTTCGCCGTTTGAATCCGTCTCGATGCGCGGGATGCGGTGCCGGAACTTCTCGTCGATGCGCTGTTCCCACAGCTCGACGGGTTCGTTGACGTGGCAATCCGCGGAGACGACGAAGTACTTTTGGAATGCTTGCTTCTCGGCGCTCTTGATGGCGGTGGCTACGGGCACGGGGATCCCTCCTGGACTGTGGGTGGTTTGCGCACAGTATAGACGAGAAGCCGACCGCCGCGTAAATGGCGCGCGGCGCGGATGGTGGGAAACCGAATCACGACAACTGCTCTCAAACAGCGTTTCATCCCTGGTTGCGGCCAAAGGCCATCCCCGACTCAGAACCTTGACAGTCGGCCCAGACTGTGAAGGGAAGGCCCTTTGCTCACCTTTACAACGGAGTGGTAAGGTCATCCCGCGTCCCCGGCTTAGGAAAGCTATGCCCGCCCACGAACTCCATGCCAACTCAGCCAGCCCCTTTGAAGTTCTGACGCCCCGCGAACAGGAGGTGTTGGCCTTGCTTGCCGAGCAACTGACGAACGAGGAGATCGCGGAGCGCCTCGTTATCTCCCGGTGGACAGTGAAGCGGCACGGCAGCGCCATCCTCCGCAAACTGGACGTGCCAACCCGCCAGAAGGCCGGGAGGTTGCATCGCGGAAAGATGGCCCACGACGGGTGACGCGCGGGCGGCCCCTCAGGGGCACGATGACTCGGCATTCGAATTCAGGAGGATTCAATGAAGCTCAAGCATTTTGGTGCAAGGGATGTCCTCGTCTTCGGCGTATCCGTCGCCGTGAGCATCGGCACGGCAGCGGCGATCATGGTCTCCGCCGCGGGCGGCGATGGCGACGTGCCGAAACTCAAGCCCCCACGAGATGCTCCCGGCGCGGTGCGGGTGGAAGATCTGCCCGCTGGCGAACACCTCGAATCGCTCACTGCGGCGCGAAGCCATGGCGGGATCCTTGTTACCCCCCCAGGCGACACTCCCAATCTCAAAGCCAAGCTCGACGCCCTGCCAATCGTCAAAATGACATTCGAGCGCGTGACGACCGGCGCCAACGACAATGCCATCATTGGTCTTCCCATCGACGCGACAAAACTGCCGCGCGGGTACGCGGTCACGGCTGGTGGTGGGATGTTCTCGACAGATCCGTCAGGGATACGGGAAATCGCCGAGGCTGGCTTCACGATTGAAGGCCCCGGTTACCCGATCACTGTTCAACGGGCCATTCCGGCAGCTGCACTTGTCGGCGAGCCGCGGACCGTCGGCGCCTGGGGGAAGGACAGCAATGTCATGACCACTCTCGGCGACGTTCGCGGTATCCCTGCGGTCTTTGTCCACCGTCGGCCCGGCGTGAAAACTTCGGAACTCCAACAGGTATGGCTCGCCGACGGAAAATACATCATCCGCGTCGAAGGGTACGTCGATGAATTCAACAAGCTCATCGCTGTGGCGGATGCCATCCTCAGCGGCCAAGGACGGGTGAAGTAGCATGTCGTTCAGGACTTTCGTTCGATCCATTCTTCTCAGCGTCATCGGCGCGCTGTGCGGGACCGCCATCGCGCTTGGGACGGCGCCCAGCGCACGCGCCGCGGTCAATACCGGCATCTACACCGGCTACGCCAGCAGCTGCGATAGTTGGCGATATGACCCCTGGAATCCGAGCGGCCTCGCAGTCGCTCAAAACCACTACTGCTGGCACTTCGACGAGGCATATCCGAACCAGTGGTACGGAGCGCTTGACCTCCACCGAAACCTCGGCGCGGGCGATGCCAACCAGGACGTCTACTGGATCCAGGCGGCCACCAGCCAATCTGTGACGGTGAGCGTGAGATTTGAGGTCCTCTCGGGCTATTGCACGGGAGTGAGGGTGGTCCTCCTCAACGGCACGGTTGGGACCTTCAACTACAAGCACATCGTTCCAGCGTCCGGCATCAACAATTCAACGTGGCAGGACTGGTACGTATGGCCGACGAGCGTCCAGGGCGAACGATGGCTGGGGCAGACCGCCAGCTCACAGCCGAACTGCCCGTGGGCTGGTCCGCACCTTCACCAGAGTGGCGATGTTTCGGCCTCCACGGACATCTGGCGAAGGAACCCTTCGTACGTCGATTGCGGTGGACCCCTGTATTGTTGGTCGGGACCCGCCTTCAACGTCACCTGGTAGGGTACCAACCAACAGGCAGGCCGACATAACCGCGCCGCGAGCACTCGTTGCTACGGCGCGGCATTTTGCATCTGCCGCCGCCGCTGTGTTGACACCACGACCGGTGCAGCGTACGAGTTGCTGCACAGCCGCGGTGAACCGAGGCCCGCGTGTGGATGGTGCGATGGAATACGGGATCAAGGGCAAGGTGGCGATCGTCGGCATCGGCGAAACGCGCTACTACAAGCGCGGGGCCTCGCCCGTCTCCGAATTTCTTCTCGTCTGCGAAGCCGTGATGAAGGCTGCGGACGACGCAGGCATCGATGTCAAGGATATCGACGGCTTCGCTTCCTACAGCATGGACCGCAACGACCCCACACGGTTGGCGGCGGCGCTGGGCTGCAAAGAGGTGTCGTTCGCGAACATGTTCTGGGGCGGTGGTGGCGGCGGATGCGCGGGGGCCGTGGGCAACGGCGCCGCCGCGATCGTCGCCGGCTATGCGAAGTACGTCGTCGCCTATCGCGGCCTCGCCCAGGGACAGTTTGGGCGCTTCGGGCAAGCGCGAGGGGCCGGTGGTTACCTGCCCGCGCCCATGTCTTACACCGCGCCGTATGGACTCTTCTCGCCCGCGCAACACATCGCCCTGCGCACGCGGACGTTTATGCACCAGTACGGCATGAGCCAGGATCCGCTCGCGGGCATCGCCCTCGCATCCTACGCCCACGCCCAACGAAACCCGCGCGCGATCATGTATGGGCGCCCGCTCACGCGCGAGGACTACGACAACTCTCGTTGGATCGCCGAGCCCTTCCACCTCTTCGATTGCTGCCAGGAGAACGATGGCGCCGCCGCCGTCATCCTCACCACCCGGGAACGCGCGCGGGACCTGCGCCAACGGCCCGCCTTCGTGATGGGCGCCGCCCAGGGTTCCGAAACCGGGTTCAGCCTCGTCGCGCCTACGGAGGTTTCCTTCGGTGGCGCGAACTTCAAAGGTGTTGCGCGGAGGCTGTACGAATCCGCCGGTATCGGCCCGGAGGACGTGGATGTCGCCCAGGTTTACGAGAACTTCACCGGCGGCACACTCATGAGCATGGTCGAACACGGACTCTGCGCAGCCGAAGAAGCGGAGACCTTTTGTACCGTTGAGAACCTGACCGCGCCCAACGGCAAGATGCCGTTGAACACCAGCGGCGGCAACCTCGCCGAGTGTTACATGCACGGCCTCGAACTCGTCCTCGAAGCGGCGAGACAAATACGCGGCGAATCGACGGCGCAGGTCCCGGGGGCAAAAGTCGCGCTCGTCGCGGCCGGTCCCGTGACCGCGCCCGTGAGCAGCCTGCTACTCTCGGACGAGCCATGACAGAGGGCACCACGTTGGCCAACGCTGTGAACGAACCCTATCTCCCTGCCGGTCTGCCCGGTCCGGAAATATCGGATGTGGATCGTCCCTTCTGGGAAGCGGCGCGGGATCGTCGCCTGCTCGTGCAGTCTTGTGGCGCATGCGGGAAGGCGCAATGGCCTCCCGAGGAGATCTGTTCGCAGTGCCATGCGGTCGACCGCCAGTGGGTCGAAGCTAGCGGCCGGGCCACGGTGTTCTCCTGGACGCGCTGCTGGTACGCCGTCCATCCCTCGCTCCAGGCGCGGCTACCGTACATCGTCGTCGTCGTGAAGCTGGACGACTTCCCGGTGATCATGATCGGCAACCTCCTGGGAGAGGCGGGCCAGGTCGTGGAGATAGGGATGCCCGCGGAGGTCGTCTTCGAAGACCACGCGGACGCGCAGACGCTCGTCCAGTGGCGGCTGCGCTAATGATTCGGGATACGAAGGCCTAGATGGAGCGTTGGCGCCTGAAATGTCCGCCACCGTTCGCCCTGAGCCTGTCGATGGCCTTTGGCCACAACCAGCGATGAAACGGCATTTTCACGGCCTGGCGAAGGTGGAAGCGTATCCAATCGCCCGTTCGTGCTGAGCCGTGAGCGTCGAACGGTCGAAGCATGGACGGGCAGCGCATCGAGGGTCGAGCAGCGTGCTCACCCTTCGACAGGCTCAGCGCGAGCGGTGTTGCGGTGACTTCCAGCACAGCCTGTCAAAGGGCCGGTACAGCACGAAGGATGGTCGGCGTCGTGTTCATCCTTCGACAGGCTCAGGACGAACGGATGCTGTTCGCTCGACTGGTAGCTCGAATCTAACCCAACAGTGCGTGGGCGCGACGCCGCAGTTCCCCACGAAAATCGGGGTGGGCGATCGAGATCAGCTCCTGGGCGCGCTCACGGGATGATTTCGCCCACAGCCGGGCGATGCCGAATTCCGTGATGACGATGTCCGCGTACTGTCGCGGCACGGTGACGACCGTCCCATGTGGGAGCAAGTCGACGATTGTCGATGTGGTTCCCCCGAGCGCGCGCGATTCCATGAGCGTGACGCTCCGGCCGTTGGGCGCGTTGAGTGCGCCAATCACAAACTCTAGCTGCCCGCCCGTCCCGCCGATCATCTCCGTGCCGATGGAATCCGCCGCGATCTGGCCGGTGAAATCGATGCACAGCGCAGCGTTGATCGCGAGCATGTTCTCCTGGGAGGAGATGACGCGCAGGTTGTGGACGTACTCCGTGGGCCTCGTGTGGATGAACGGATGCATCCGCGCGAATTGCATCTGTGCCTCGTCGCCTGAATACCCGGTGGCCACGGCGAGTCCGGGGTCGGTGCTCTTTCGCGACCCGTTGAAGACCCCCGACCGTATGAGGTCGATGAGGCCACCGACCGTGGCCTCCGAGTGCCACCCCAGGTCGTGTTTGTCATCGAAGGCGCCGCCGTACACGCAGGCCGTCGGCGCCTGTCCCGCGCCGACCTGCACGGTGTCGCCGTCGCGGACGATTTCAGAGAGATGTCCCGCGATCGCGAGCCGTTCGGGGGTCGGCGACGCGGGCGTGGACATGCGGCGCGGGCTATCGTTGAGGACGAGCGCGTGGAACGCCGAGACGTGGACGACGTTGCTCTCCCCGAATGCGGGCAAGACGTTCGGGCTCATCTCCGCGAGCGCGTACGTGGCGTTCTCGATGAACCGCAGCTGGTTCCAGGCGTTCGGCCCAAACGACACGAACCCATGCTCATCGGGGAGGCTGACCTGGACGAGCACGACATCCGCCCGCCGCAACTCGGCCTCGGGTCGGTTCGTATCGACCGCGGCTTTGAACCGCAGCCCGAACGGGATGGGCACATAGTCGTGTTCGTGGCGGCGCATCTGGCTGCGCACCGCCGGGCCGCCCCAGTGTTCGTGGACGACCTTTGTCACGTTCGGGAACCCCGGCGGCAGCCAGGGGTAGTTCGCCGCTACCGCGCAGTGGCTTATCTCGATGGAGCCACCGTCCGCAAATCCCGCGATATGGGCGGCTAAGGCATCCGCGAGGGCCAGCGGCTGGCTCCCGATGGGGATCATCACGCGATGTCCCGCTTCCACGATGCGCACCGCTTCGTCCGGCGAGACGAGGCGACCGCCCTTCGTTACCAGGATCTCGCGCATCCTGTCCAGCTCATCCAGTTCGATCATGGCACACCTCTTCGCGCGGATGTCCGCAACCGGACACGCGCAACACGATACGCGACGGGCGGGTTCGGATCTCGGTCGAACACAAGGCTGCGCTACTCTCCCCGGAACGTCGGGGCGCGCTTCTCCAGGCGCGCGGCCATGCCTTCGCGGGCGTCGGCGCTGGTGCGGGCGGCGTCCACGAGGGCGTCCACGTCGGCGTGGGCGATGCCGTCGCGGAACTGCATTTCGCGCGCGAGCAGTGACTTCATGGCTCGCAGGGAGAGCGGGGCGTTCGCGGCCAGTCGGTCGATGATGTCCCGAGCGGTGGCTTCGAGTTCTTCCGGCGGCGCGACGCGGGAGATGATGCCGAGGGCGTGCATGCGCGTCGCGGGCAAGGGGTCGCCCAGGAGGAGGATTTCGCGGCTGGCAACTGGCCCGGCGACTTCGAGCAGCTTCTTCGCGAGGAACCAGGTGGGCGCGAGACCGATCTGCGCGAGCGACATGCCAAAGCGCGCCGTCGTCGCCGCCACGACGAAATCGCAGTGCAGCGCCAGCTCGTTACCGCCCGCGATAGCGTCCCCCTGGACGACGGCGACGACGGGCAGGGGGTAGTTCTCGACGAGGTGCAGCACGCCTTCAACCGGGCTTTCGCCCCGTGCCCCGCCCGCCGCGACACGCTCGCGCAGGTCCAGCCCGGCGCAGAAGACGGGGCCGTTTGCGCGCAAAACGACGACCCGCTCTTCGACGGACGGTTGGACCCGGAACGCCGCTGAAAGCTCGGCCAGCAGTTCGATGTTCATGGCGTTGCGCTTCTCCGGCCGGTTCAACGTGATGGTGCGGATGGGGCCGTTGCTTTCGGTTATTACGATGCTCATGGAGGGCTCCTCGGGTTCGTGACTTGGGCTGGACGTGCGCCGAGGCGACCGTCCGCTGCCGTTCGGATTAGGATTGCACGAATCACAGCCCCGGCAAGGAGTGACCCATGTCCCGCTGGCAACAATTCGAACAGGCAGCCCCCGCGCTCGCCGCCGTGTGCTCGGAGCGCTTCCATGCGACGGACCTCGTGATGCTCGGAACGCTGCGCAGGGATGGTCGACCGCGCATCACGCCCATCGAGTTTTTGTTCTTCGAAGGCGACCTCACGATCGGCGGGATGTGGCAATCGAAGAAGCTACTCGACCTCCAACGCGACCCCCGCTGTGTCCTCCACAGCATCACCAGCAATAAGGACGGCATCGACGGTGACCTGAAGGTCTACGGTGAAGCCATCGAAGTGTTCGACGAAGGATACCGCGAGCGATACGGCGTCGCCCTCCTCGCCGAGACGGGCTGGCGCCCCGCGGGTCCGTTCCACCTCTTCACAATCGACATCACGGAGGCTGCGTTCACCGTTTTCGGCACGGGCGTCGCGGTCTTTCGGCCACGCCTCGAAGGTTCCCTCGGCATCTCCTTCCGGTTGTTGGGCGAGGACAGCCCCGATACAGCGAACCGCATCGTCGCGACATGGAAGGCGCCAGCGTAGACCGAAATCCGAGCCGCGACCTGGCAAGAGCCTGGATCAAGTGGGCCTCGGAACATGGGTACGAACGCCCCGCTTCGACAAGGTGGCGCTCCACGCGCGGGTTGGCCTGTGGCAACATGCGGCGCGACAAACCAGAGACGGCGCCTCTTAGCAAACTCGGTCCCGATGAAGACATCCAGCATGCCGCGGCGGATGCGCTCCGCGGGCCGGACTACGGGGAGGTTCACTGCTTCATGTCTCGTCCCATTGCGACGGGGCGAATCGGGTGGGCGTCAAAGTTTTGCGTGCGCCTTGTCCTGGTTCGATTTTCACGTCGTTCCGCCTGTCACCCCCGTTCGTCCTGAGCCTGTCGAAGGATGAACACGCCCCTGTCCATGGTTCG
>DAOTTM010000234.1:0-1915 GCA_034437915.1 Dehalococcoidia bacterium
CGATGGCGCCATCTCCGGCAGCGGCGGCCTCGTGATGGTCGTGGGCGAACCGGGCATCGGCAAGACGAGCATCTGCGACCAGCTCTCGACCTACGTCGCCATGCGCGGCGGTCGAACCCTCCACGGCAGCTGCTACGAAGAGGGCTCGCTCTCACTGCCGTACCTCCCCTTCGTCGAGGCGATGCGGTCCTACGTGCTGGAGCGCGAGCCCGAGGCCTTGCGTTCGGAGCTGGGCTCGAACGCTCCCTTCGTGGCGCGCATCGTGAGCGAGGTGCGCGACCGCCTGAGCATCGAACTGCCGGCCGCCGGCGACGCCGAGGACGACCGCGGGCGCCTGTTGCAATCGGTCACGGGCTTCCTCAAGAATGCATCGACCGTGCAGCCGCTCGTGATCGTGCTGGAGGATTTGCACTGGGCGGACCGGGGGACGCTCGACCTGCTCCAGCACACCGCGCGCAACCTCCAGGGCGCGCGTCTGCTCATCATCGGGACCTACCGCGATGTCGAGGTGGACCGCTCGCACCCGCTCTCCAACTCCCTCGCCGAACTTCGGAGAGGCGGTTCATTCACCACCATCCGGCTGCGAGGGCTGAACCCGCAGGACGTCCAGAAGATGATGGCGAACATCGCCAACCGCGATGTCCCCTTCCAGCTTGCCGAGCAGGTCCATCGCCAGACGGAGCGCCACCCCCTCTTCGTCCAGGAAGTCATGCGTTACCTCGTGGAGGAGGGCATCCTCAACCGTGACACGAGCCAGCGCCTCCAGAATTCGACCAACACGCCGCTGGCGATGCAGATCCCGGAAGGCTTGCGGGACGTCATCGGCAAGCGCATCTCACGCTTGAGCAACGAGTGCAACCGCATGCTCTCCGTGGCGGCGGTGATCGGGCGCGACTTCTCCTTCGATGTCCTCAGCGGCGTGGCGAACATGCCGGAGGAGGCCGTGCTGGCGGCGATCGAAGAGGCGATGAAGGTGGGCGTCCTCCAGGAACAGGAGGGCGGCGGTCCCGCGCGTTACCGCTTCGCCCACGCCTTCTTCCGCCAGACGCTCTATGAAGAGATGATCGCACCCCGTCGCCTTCGTCTCCACCAGGAGGTGGCGCGGGCGCTGGAGACGCAATACGCCCGCCGCCTCGACGAGCACGCCGCCGAGCTGGCCGAGCACTTCTCCATGTCCACCGACCCCGCCGACCTGCTAAAGGCAGTTACCTACGCGGAGCGGGCGGCTGTACGCACGATGGCAGTGTTCGACGCCGGCGAGGCGGTCCGGCTCCTGGACAAGGCCATCGGCGTACAGGAGGTCCTCGACCCGGACGACAGGGAGCGTTTGTGCGACCTCCTGCTCGCGTTGTGTGAGGCGCTCCAGGCCGCCGACGACCCCCGCCGCACGGACGTCGAAGCGGAACGCGCCTTCTTTCTTGCCGAGGCGCTCGCCGACCGCCCCCGCGCAGCCGCCGCAGCCGTTCGCGCCTTCCGCGCCCTCTTACGGGTCGCTGGTGTGCCCGCCATTCAGGGTCAACGCGGTCAGCAATGGGCGGGGCGGCTCTCCCGCTCGGCCCAGGAGGGCACGGTCTCGCAGGTCTGGGCCGACTGGGTCGAGGCGTTCGCGCCAGGAACTGCCCAGGAGGCAGGCTTCGACCTTCGACTCCGCGCCTTCCGCGCCGCCCTCGAACTGGGCGATGGAGACGCCATTGGGTTCGCCGCTTCATCTGTGCTCTGGTTCAATCCTCTCAGCTTCGATGAAGTTCGCGAGATCCTCGGGCAGGTCGAAACCGTTCGAGGCATGAAGCTCACTCGCCTTGTGTCCGCACTCGGCAATGCCGCCGGCGCCTTCCTGCGCGAGGGCGGACGCGATGAGGCGGAGCGCTGTCTTCGCCGCGTCATGGAGCTGGTAAGCCGGTCGCCAGAACCGGCG
>DAOTTM010000235.1:0-29455 GCA_034437915.1 Dehalococcoidia bacterium
AACGCCGTCTCCAAGACGATCAACTTCCCGAACAGCGCGACCGTCGCGGATGTGCGCAAGGCGTACGACCTCGCCTACGAGACCGGCTGCAACGGCATCACGATCTACCGCGACGGCTCGCGCGAACTCCAGGTGTTGAAGTACGCGGACAAGGAAGACAGCGCGAGCGAGGCGGAGAAGGCGGTCGCGGCGGCGCAGGCGCTGGTATTGGCGCGTCCCCATGGCCCCATTCGGCGCAAGCTGCCTGACGAACGTGCGGCGATCACGCACAAGTTCCGCGTGGGCGAACAGGAAGGCTACATGACCGTTGGCCTGTTTGCCGATGGCACGCCAGGCGAGGTCTTCATCAACGTCAACAAGCAGGGTTCGACGGTGAGCGGCCTCATGGACACGGTGGCGATGCTCACGAGCTATTCGCTGCAGTACGGCGTGCCCCTGAGCGAACTGGCGAGCAAGCTCAAGAACTCGCGCTTCGAACCCAGCGGCCCGACGGGCAACCCGGCGATCCCGCTGGCCACGAGCATCGTCGACTACGTCTTCCGCTGGCTGGAGCTGAAGTTCGACACGAGCCGCGCCTCGATCCAGCCGACGCTCATCCCCGTCGGACAGCTCATCCCCAGCACGGAAGCCGACTCCTACCCGAAAAAGCTCACCCCCGGCGTCGCCAGCGGCGTCGGCTGCCCGGAATGCGGCGCCGTCCTGATCTACCAGGAGGGGTGTTTGCAATGCCCGCAGTGCTTCTACAACAAGTGCGGGTGAGACAGGGGTGAATCGATTAGGATGCTGGTGGAAGGTCGTCGGTCAATATGATTCAACAACTGGCAGCTTCGGTTCAGGCTCTGACACCATTCGCATCGACGCATGACATGTGGCGGGGTGACGCTCGCGACCTGAGCCAGCTACCAAACGAGTCGATTCACCTGGTCGTCACATCTCCACCTTATGGAAACCTCAAGGAATACCCCGAGGCCGAAGGTCAGCTGGGAAACATCGAAGCTTACGAAGACTTCCTCAGCGAGCTCGATCGTGTATGGGCCGAGTGCGAACGCGTCTTGGTTCCGGGTGGAAGAGTCTGCGCGGTCGTCGGTGACATCTGCCTCTCTCGTCGTCGGGCGGGGCGTCACCATGTGTTACCGCTCGCAGGCGATATTCAGGTCAGGGCGCGATCAATCGGACTCGACTCGCTAACGCCAATCATTTGGCTCAAGGTCTCGAACATCACACTGGAGGCCAGCCGAAGCTCTCGTTTCTTGGGCAAACCTTATCTTCCCGGCGGGGTGATCAAGAACGATCGCGAGTCTATCCTCTTCCTGCGCAAGCCCGGAGGCTATCGAAAACCAACCGCGGAGATGGAGTCACTTAGCAAGATTGCCAAAGACGACTATTTCAAGTGGTTCTCCCCCATCTGGTCCGACGTCCCGGGGGCGAGCACCCGGGACCATCCGGCTCCCTACCCGCTTGAGATAGCCCATCGTCTCATCTCGATGTTTTCGTTCGTCGGCGACACGGTGCTCGACCCGTTTGCAGGGACAGGCACGACCGCCGTCGCCGCCGCCGCCATCGGTCGCAATTCTATCTCGGTCGACGTACAAGACTCCTACGTGTTGATGGCCGCGAAGAGACTGGCTTCCCGACAGGAGATTCTTCCAGTGGACAAAGATCCGTTGACAACGGAGCAGGGCATTGGCCGACAGCGAATGCGGTTGGTAGATGCCGCTCCCTGACTCCTTCATTCAGCACCTGCGCGATCTCGGATATCATCCGCGCTCCGACAAGCATTCGAACGCGCTTGCCCGTGCGGTACTGCAAGATCTTGTCAAACGCTGCCCGAGAATCCGCGAAGATGCAGCCGCAGGCAGGCTCGTCTACGACCTAAACATGGACATCCGATTCGGGACATCGACGTGGAATGTAGATTTCGTTCTTGGCTCACCGGCTATCCCCGCGCTTCCCGTTGCGGGTGAAGCAATCACACGATTGACGCCGGCGACCGTGCGGGTAGCCCTGGAGATAAAAGGCGTGATGACAGAACATCGTAAGGCCGTGCGGAACCGTAAGCGCGATTTCGAAGCTCATCACGAACACGTCCATAACTACAGCCAGCGAACAATCGCTGCCGGTCTTCTCGTGATAAATTCAGCGGCGGAGTTCAAATCGGCTCTGCGCCCGGTGATGACCATCCACGGCGATCGCCGCAAGGTATCGACATTGGTCGATGTCTGCCTCAACGAGATGCGCAACGTAACTACAAGCGGCGGCATGTCGAACTACGGGATGGACGCGAAGGGAGCGATCGTGGTTGACATGGACAATGTCAATCTTGCTGAAGCTCGATTCATGACCGTCCCGCCTGCCCCACAGCCGGGCGATCCATTGCATTACGACAGTTTCGTTCAGCGCTTGTGCGACGAGTATTCGGAACGGTTCAGGTAGGACCCAACTTCGAACTATATCCCCCGGATCGCGGACATGACCTCGCGGCCAATCCTCCCGAACGAGGCCAGCATCTGGGCGTGATCGCCGACGACGTGACGGACCATGATGTCCTCGAAGCCCATGGCGCGGTATTCGGCGAGCCGTTGGACGACGGTGGCGGGCGCGCCAACGAGGAGCGATTCGCGGCCGGAGCCACGGTAGCCCTCGGCGAGGATAGCATCGACCGTGGCGAACGCTTCCGAGTCCGTCTCGCCCACATAGATGTCGTTGTTCGGCGCCTGGCATCGCGCCCTCACCCCCGACCCCTCTCCCGACTTCGCGGGCGAGGGGAGGCAGGGGAGGCGCAGTGCTGACTGTGTATACGCTTCTCTCTTTCTCTGCGTCTCCGCCCTCCGCGTGAACCCTTCTGATTCGCGGGCGCGTCCGCCGTCGCCTATCCTTGGGCCACAACACAACTCAGGGAGCAAACAAACATGAAGAACCTCAAGATCGGCGTCCACATCATCGCGCGAGACGCGAAGGGGCTGGTCGATGGCATCGTCGCGGCGGAGGAAGCGGGCGTCGATGTCGCTTGGCTGACGGTGGGCGGCGTGGCGGCGGACCCCTTCGCCGTGTTCTCGGTGGCGGCGCAGCGCACGAGCCGCATCGAGTTCGGCACGAGCATCGTGCCGACGTTCCCGCGGCACCCGCTGGCGATGGCGCAGGGGGCCATGACGGTCGATAGCTTCGCGCCGGGCCGACTGCGCCTGGGCGTCGGACCGAGCCACAAGCCCGCGATCGAGGGCACCTGGGGTCTGAACTTCGACCGCCCCCTGGAGCACCTGCGCGAGTACGTGACGATCCTCAACAGCATCCTCAAGGAGGGCAAGGTCGACTTCCACGGCAAGCGCCTGACCGCCGTCGCCCAGATTGCGGCGCCGACGCAGGTCAAGGTGATGATCTCCGCCCTTCGCCACAACGCCTTCAAGCTCGCGGGCGAGATGACGGACGGGGGCATCTCCTGGGTGATGCCGCTGCCGAGCATCAAGAGCATCGCCGACCCCGCTATCCGTGAGGGCGCGACGGCCGCCGGGCGTGCGAAACCACCGGTGGTCGCGCATGTGCCCGTCGTTGTTTCGGATGATGCGGTCGCGGTGCTCGCGGGTGGCTCGCGCCAGTTCGGGTTCTATCCACGCCTGCCGTTCTATTCGTCGATGTGGCAGGACGCGGGCTTCCCGGAAGCGGCAAAGGGCGAATTCTCCGAACAGATGGCCAAGGCCCTCATTATCTCTGGCGACGCAGAAACCGTGGCAACGCGCATCCGCGACATCCCCAACTCCGGCGCGGACGAGATCATCGCCTCCATCGTCAACCTGGACGACGGCGGCGAGTCGGCAAAGCGGACGCTGAAGCTGCTTGGGGAGTTGGCGCGGGGGGCATAGGCGTGCAGCGGCCGGGCCTGCCCACCAACGACTTCGACTTTCTGGACAGCTTCGGCTTAGACACCGCGTTCTGGGGCGGTCTGCCTTTACCATTGATCGCCGACGGTGGTGAGGGGACGAGGCGACGATGAAGGCATTAGAGGTTCCGCGCGCGGTGGCTGCGTGTAGGTCCACGGCCTCAGCGCTTGGCCTGAGGGTCGATGACGCGGTTGTTCTTCACGACTCGAACCGGCTCGCTGTGCGCCTGCTGCCGTGTGACGTTCTTGCGCGGGTGCATCATGTCGCTCAAAAGGCAAGCGCCGAGTTCGAGGTCGAGGTCGCTCGGCGGCTCGCCAAAACCGATAGTCCGGTAGCTGAGCTTGAGCCCCGGGTGGAGCCGCGCGTCTATGTCCGTGACGGCTTCACGGTCACGCTGTGGACTTACTACGAGCCTGTGGCGCCTCGAGACGTCGCGCCGGCCGAGTATGCCCGCGCGCTCGAGATGCACCACGCCGGCATGCGGCAGGTCGAGGTGACTGCGCCGCACTTCACGGATCGAGTCGCGGAGGCGCAGTCGCTGGTTGACAACCGCGCCCTGACTCCTGACCTTGCTGACGCGGACCGGGAGCTTCTCAGCAACACGTTGCGAAGCGTGAGGCGCGCGATCGTCGACCGCGGCGCCGCCGAGCAGCTGCTACACGGCGAGCCGCATCCGGGCAACTTGCTCAGGACGAAGAAGGGGCTGCTGTTCATAGACCTCGAGACGTGTTGCCGCGGACCCGTCGAGTTCGACCTCGCCCATGCGCCGGAAGAAGTGAGCGAGCACTATCCGGCAGTAAATCAAGACCTGCTTCGTGAGTGCCGGATCCTCATGCTTGCGATGATCGCAACGTGGCGCTGGGACCGAGACGACCAACTCCCGAACGGGCGTCAACTGGGCACAGAGTGGCTCAGCCAGATCCGGGCAGCGCTCGACCACCACGACGCGGGCCGCTCGGACGGTGCCCGATAAGACCGCCAAGTCAGGATGTGTCATCAGGCGTCCGCTGCTCCACTCCTTACCAGCGCAACGCGTGTGCTATTGTGGAAATCCCGACCGGCCCCTATGTTCGCAGGCCGCCGCGCGCGACAAAGTCGGAGCGACGGTATGTGAGGTGATCCATCAGTTCGGTCCGACTTCCCATACGGCTCGATGCAGCGAGGCTCGTCCTGCGGCGTTACGAAGCTGCCGACGTGAAGGCATTGGACGGAGACGCGATCCGCTCGGTCGACCACATCGGTCAGTTCATGCCAAACGCGAAGGCGGAACTCTTGGGCGACCGCGTCGCCCTCATCGCGGATGCCCGGCGTGCCTTCGACGCCGGTGAGCGCTTCGCGTACGGCATGTTCCTGCCCGATGGTTCGTTCGTTGGGAACTGCGGCGCCCAGCGGATCGATGATGATGAGCTGAACGTTGGATACTGGGTGCTGCTCGAACATCTCAGGAAGGGCTACGCGAGCGAGGCGGTGCGGGCCGTAACCGCAGCGGGCTTCGATGCAGGCGTCCGCCGGTTTGTCCTTAACTGTAATCCAGCCAACGCCGCGAGCATTGCGGTCGCTCGCTCGACCGGTTTCACTTACCTCTCGACGGAGGAGCGCATCGACAGCGACGGCGTCCGATACGAAGAGATGATCTGGGAGTTGCAGCCCGGCGCGAGGACGTAGATGCGCGAGGTGACTGCGGCGCTAAACTGTGCTCTGTCGACGAACGACCGCACTGAGAAGGCAGAGAGCGTAGATGGTGGCCCGGTCAGTCATTCGTCAGCGTTCCCCCTTGTCGGCGAGAGGCACGTGCGGTCCTCGGAGATGATTGTGCTGTCGCTCGGCGTGGCGGTTATGGACAGACAATTGGCGACCAACACTCCCAAATGTCGGCACGAGGCCGAACCGCGAAACGAAGGATTGGAAAGAACATGAAGTCGACAAGTCTTCCGAATGGCGAGGCCGCTTCGGCGAACATCGCAAGGCGGATTCAAGAGCTGGGGGATTGGAGAGGAGAGACCCTCGCGTATGTCCGCCATCTCATCCACGATGCCGACCCCAACATCCAGGAGGAGTGGAAGTGGGAGAAGCCGACATCACCCGGAGTCCCCGTCTGGTCCCATGACGGAATCGTCTGCACAGGCGAAGCCTACAAGCAGGTCGTGAAGCTCACCTTCACTCGTGGCGCCTCCGTCGAAGACGCGAACAAGCTCTTCAATTCCAGCCTGGAAGGGAACACGCGGCGTGCAATCGACCTCAGCGAAGGGGAGAAGATCAACGACGCTGCCTTTAAGCAGCTCATCCGCGCCGCAGTGGAGGCTAACTCCGCAGCGCTCGCTCGCCGGAGGGCCAGCACCAGGGCGAAGCCAGGTGCGAGTCACGCCAAGGCGGTGAACCTCCTGTCTGGCGGCAATCCGCAGATCGCGAAGGCGGACGGCGACGCTCCCGTGCAGGAGTACATCGCGTCGATGCCGGGCTGGAAGAGCGACCTCGGAAAGCGCCTCGACGCGCTCATCGTGCGGAACGTTCCCAACGTGCGCAAGGCGGTGAAATGGAACTCGCCATTTTACGGCATCGAGGGTGACGGCTGGTTCTTGTCATTCCACGTCTTCACACGCTACGTCAAGGTGACCTTCTTCCGCGGCACGTCGCTGCGGCCGCTCCCGCCCGGCGCCAGCAAGAGCGAGGGAACGCGCTACGTCGACATCCGCGAGGGCGATACGCTGGACGAAGCACAAATGGCGACCTGGGTGAAGCAGGCCGCCGCGTTGCCCGGCTGGATCCCATAGCCGCCCGTCTCGAGGAGCGTGGGAGCCGCTATCGCGAGACGGTGAGCCAGTCGCGGTTGCCGTAGCGGTGTTCATCGACCCAGGGCTTGCCTTCGGCGAAGCGGGTGGAGCGGAACGGGTGGAGGTCCATCAAATGGGGCTTGCCCTGCGTGATCCATTCGGCGAGGCAGACGCCGATGGCGGGCGAGGTCTTGAAGGACGTGCCGCTGTCGCCCGCGAAGAGGAAGAAGCCCTCCATCCCGGGGATGTGGTCAATGATGGGGTGCGAATCGCGGCTGGCCATGATCGTGCCCGCCCAGCCGCCGCGCATGGTGGCGTGTTCGAAGGCCGGGAAGCGGGCGGCGAGAGCCTCGCGCGCTTCGAAGACGTACTCGGGATCGACACCCTCGTTCAGGGTCTCGGGGTCGGTGCGCTTGACGTTGCCCTCGGCGCCGATAAGCGTGGAGTTCGCGCCCTCGACGCGTAGCCACGAGTGGTGCGTCGAGTCGATGACGACGCAATGGCGGCGCTTCTGGTCGATCGTGTGTGGCCAACGGAAGATGGCGACCTGGAGACGCAACGGCGTCATGGGCAGGCCGACGCCGAGCGGTTCCAACAGGCTCTTCGCCCACGACCCGCCGGCCAGGACGACCACGCGCGTCGAGATGAAGCCGTCGGCCGTCCGCACACCTGTGACGCGCCCCGCCTCGGTGGCGATGCTCAGCGCTTCGGTGTGTTCGAAGATGCACGCGCCGCCAGCCTGCGCTGCTCCCGCGAAGCCGTAGAGCGTACCGTTCGGGTCGCAGAAGCCTGAGCCAGGCTCGTATGCGGCGAAGGTGATGTCGTCCGTTCGCATGAGCGGTTCGATGTCGCGGATTTCGGCGGCGGAGACGACGCGCGTGTCGATGCCCATCGCCTGCTGGTCGGCGACGTTCGCGCGCAGGTGGACCTCGTCCTGCGAGGCGACGACCTGGAGGAAGCCAGTTGCCTCGAAGCCCGGCGAACCGTAGCCGATCTCGGCGTCCCAGTCGCGGAAGATGCGCATGCTCTCCATCGTCAGGCGTGACTCGTGCGGGTTGGCGTAGTGGGCGCGGACGAGCGCGCCTGACTTGCCTGAGGCGCCCGCGCCGAGCTGACGCCGTTCGAGCACGACAACATCGCGCAGGCCACGCTTCGTGAGCTGGCAGGCGGTGCTTAGGCCGTTCACTCCTCCACCTATCACGACAACCTCGGCGGTTCGCGGCAGTTCCGGCATGACTACACCAACTCCAGCAGTTCGCCTTCGAGTTTGCGGGCGCCGCGGCGCATTTCGACGAGCTTGCCCAGCTTCACGGTGCAATCATCGACGCCCTTGTGACCGTTGAGGGCGTCGAAATTCTGCACGCCGCAGACGTTGCAGGCGCCATGGTGGCAATCCGCGACGGTCTCGTTGTTGTGGACGTCCTTCCACTGGCCGCGCAGGTAGCTCTTCGTGACGCCGCAATCGATGTGGTCCCAGGGCAAGGGCTGGTGCGTGTCCCACTCGGTATGGGTGAACCACTCCTGGTCGATGCCGGCGACTTCCATGGCGTTGTCCCAGCGCTCCTTGTTGAAGTACTCACTCCATGCGTCGAACTTCGCGCCGTTCCGCCACGCTTCGAAGATGGCGGCGCCCACGCGGCGGTCGCCACGGCTGAGGACGGATTCGAGGAAACTGTCGTGCGGGTCGTTCCAGCTGAACTCGACGCCCGCCGAGCGGCAGCCGTCGCGCAGGATCTGGTGCTTCGCATAGAGCTCTTCGGCGGTGTCCTGTCGCGCCCATTGAAACGGGGTGTGTGGCTTGGGGACGAGGTTGCTCGTGCTCACGCGCACGCGCGCACGGCCGCCGCAGTACTTGCGTCCAATGTTCTTGACGGCCTTGCCAAGCTCCACGATGCCCGCCACGTCCTCCATCGTCTCGGTCGGCTGTCCCACCATGAAATACATCTTGACGCCCGTCCAGCCGCGCTGGAAGGCGTTCTCCGTCGCGCCGATGAGGTCATCGTCCTTCACGAGCTTGTTGATCGCCTGGCGGAGCCGCTCCGTGCCTGCTTCGGGAGCGAGGGTGAGGGTGTGCTTCTTGCCCTTCGCCACGGCGTTCGCGACATCGACCGAGAAGCTATCGACGCGCGTGCTGGGGATGCTGATCTTGAGGTCCGGGAAGGCGGCCACGAGGGCGTTGACCATGGGGATGATCTGGCTATGGTCCGTGGTGCTCAGCGAAAGCAAGGAGAGTTCGTCGTAGCCGGTGCTCGCGAGCAGACCGCGCGTCGCCTCGACAACCTCCTCGGGGCTGCGTTCGCGCGTGGGGCGATAGATCATGCCCGCCTGGCAGAAGCGGCAGCCCTGCGTGCAGCCACGCTGGATCTCCACGGCGGCGCGGTCGTGGACCGTCTGGAGGAACGGCACGATAGGCTTCGTCATCGCGGGCGGAAGGACCTCGACGATGCGGCGCTTGATGCTTTTGGGCGCTTCCGGGATCAGCGGTGTGAGCCGCGCGAAGCGGCCTGCTTCGTCATAGGACGGCTCGTAGAACGAGGGGACGTAGACGCCGGGCATCGCGAGGAGTTCGCGCAGGCGTTGGGCGCGAGAGGTGCCAACGCGCTTCCATTCCCGCACGTGGTCAGCGAGTTCGACGACAGCGTCTTCGCCCTCGCCGAGGATGAAGGCGTCGATGAACCTGGCCATCGGCTCGGGGTTGAAGGCGCCGCTGCCCCCCGCGACAACGAGCGGATGGTCCTCCGTGCGGTCGGCGGCAAGGAGCGGGATGCCGCCCAGGTCCAGCATGTTGAGGATGTTCGTGTAGGTCAGCTCGTACTGGAGGGTGAAGCCGAGGACATCGAATTCGTGCAGCGGACGGCGATTCTCCAGGCTCCAAAGAAGCGTGCCTTCCTTGCGCAGCTCCGCCTCCATGTCCTCCCAGGGGGCGTAGGCGCGTTCGGCGAGCACATCGGGGATCTTGTTGAGGATGTCGTAGAGGATACCGATACCCATGTTGGACATGCCGATGTCGTAGGCGTCGGGGTAGGCGAGGGCGAAGCGGACGGCCATGTCGTCCCAGGCTTTGGTGACGCTGTTCCATTCGCCGCCCGTATAGCGAGCGGGCTTGGAGACGCGCGAGAGCAGTTGTTCAGGCGTAGCGGTCATGGTGATCATCCTCTTCGGCGCGCGGAACCACCGCGTGGCCAAGGATTCATGATAGCGGGGGAGTGCGAACTACGCGCCCAACAACTCTTTCCGCAGCTTCTCCGCCTTCCCCTTGCCCACCTTTGGAACTTCGAGCGCCCATACCGTGCCGTCGTTCAACTCGATCGTGAGTTCGGACGTGAGGGCCCCGCCGCCGATTGCGTAATTCGTCACGGATTCGCGGGGGACTTCGACAAGCAGGTCGCCGGGCGAGTTGGAAAGCAACCCACGCTTCATCTTGAAGAAGCTGAGCTTGGATGGACCGAGCGCCATGACGATGTAGCCGCTGTGCTCGCCCGGCGACGTTGGCGCCTTCTTGTTCATCGTGGCGCTGGCGATCGCTTGCCCGGCCACGCCCGCAGTCATCATCATCTTCTTGCCCATCCCCTTCGAAGAAACAACGACGGCGAGGCTTATCGACTCGTTCGTTTTCGCGGCGACCTTGGATTCCATGCTCATTCGAGCTTGGTCCTCGATTGCAATTGTCGCCATTGTGAAGTCGTTCCGCCCTACAGTGAACGCCTTCGATGAACTGGCCCAGGATGGTACCGTAGGGCGGTGAAATGTGACGCGGTGATCGTGGCGGGGGGTTCATCCGCCCGCTTTGGGGAGAACAAACTCGCGGCGGATCTGTGTGGTCGGCCGTTGTTGGCGTGGGCCTTGGCGGCGTTCGAAGCAGCGCCTTCGGTCGATACCATCGTGCTCGTGGCAGGGGCCGGTTGCGAAGCCTGGGCGGAGAACTTGGCGAAAGTGTGGGCGCCGACGAAGTTCCGGGCGGTTGTGCCCGGTGGGGCGCGGCGGCGGGAGAGCGTTGAAGCGGGGCTGCGGGCATGTCGCAGTCGTTATGTCGCAATTCACGACGGGGCGCGGCCACTCATCGCGGTGACGACCATCGAACTCGCCATCGCCGGTGCCGCTGGCAAGCCTGGCGCGATCGTCGCTATCCCAATCACCGATACGGTGAAGGAGGTCGCAAACGGCGCCATCGTCGGCCACCCCGATCGCTCGCGGCTGTTCGCGGCACAGACACCGCAGGTCGTCCTGCGCCAGGCCTGGCTCGATGCGGCCGCCGCCAGCGACAACGACGAGACAGATGACGCAGCCATGCTCGCGCGGCTCGGCCTCGAATGCGTCGTCGTGGAAGGCAGCGTGGAAAACATTAAGATTACTCGGCCCATGGATCTCGAGATGGCGCGAATGATCCTGGAGCGGAGGATGGCGGAATGATGCGCGTGGGGATGGGCGAGGACCTGCACCGCATCGACGATGCGCGGACGCTCGTGCTCGGCGGTGTGATCATCGAAGAAGGTCCGGGGCTATCCGGGCACAGCGATGCCGATGTCCTCCTGCACGCGATAACGGACGCGGTGCTCGGGGCGGCGGCGTTGGGCGACATCGGCCACTACTTTCCGCCGTCAGACCCGCGCTACGCCCACGCGGATAGCGCCGACTTCCTGCGCGTTGCCCTTAAACTGGCGCGCGAAGCTGGCTGGGAAGTCGCGAATATCGACTCGACGGTGCGCACGGAGCGGCCCAAGCTCGCGCCGTATGTCGCGCACATCCGTGAGCGCGTTGCCGAGATCTGCGGAATCGGAGTCGTCCAGGTGAGTGTGAAGGCGAAGACGGCCGAGGGGCTTGACGCGATCGGGCGCGGAGAAGCGATGGGCGCGAGCGCCGTTGTTCTGCTCTTCAATGAATAGGCCCGGGTGTGGAGCGATGTGCGTTGCCGGACGCCATCTCTGGTCGTAGGATCGGCCTTTATCGGCCAAGCGCCGACCACGAGGGAGTCCAATGGCCAGGATGACATTCACGGACGCAATCACGACCGAAGAGGAGCTTCGCGCGCTCATCGGCAAACCTTCAGCGGGCGCCGCGGGCAAGGCGATCGACCACATCGATTCACACTTCGCGGGGTTTATCGCCCACTCCCCCTTCCTGCTCATCGGCTCCTCCGATGGGGCGGGCAACCAGGACGTTTCGCCAAAGGGTGACCCCTCGGGTTTCGTGCTCGTGCTGGACGAACACACGCTTGCCATCCCCGACCGCCCGGGCAACCGCCGCGGCGACACGTTTTCGAACATCCTGAAGAACCCAAAGGTGGCGGTTTTCTTCATGGTGCCGGGATCCGAAGAGACGCTGCGTGTGCAAGGCAGGGCGACTATTGTCCGCGACGTTACCCTCCGGGAACGCATGGCCGTCAAGGGTCGGGTGCCAGAACTGGTGCTGGTCGTGGATGTGGAAGAGGCGTTCATGCACTGCTCGAAGTGCATGATCCGCTCGGAGCTGTGGTCGCCGGAATCATGGCCGGACATGGCGCTGGTGCCATCTCTGTCGGCGGCGATCATCGACCAGAAGCAGCTGCCCATCTCGCGGGAGCAGATGGCTGCGTCTCTCGCGCGCGACGCCGAGCAGCGATTGTACTGATCTCGCAGACCAACTTAGTTTGCGCGAGGATCCGTGGGGAAGAACGCGAACATGGCCATGGCACCGGTCTGGCGTTTGAGCACGCGTTGCCAAAGCGATTCCGGTTCTGGGGTGAAAATGTCCTCCGTCGCTGACGGTACCACGAACCAGCCGCCGTCCTTCACCTCGGCGTCAAGCTGGCCGCCAGTCCATCCCGCATATCCGCTGTAGATCCGCATCGCCGTGATATCGAAGAACGGCTCCGCGGACGGCCGGGTGAGCGCGAGAACGCCAAGGTTATCGATCACGGGCGTCCAACCTTCGGCAGGAACACGACCGGAGACGCGGGCAAGAGCCGAGCCAACCGTCGGACTCACCGGTCCGCCCTCGAAGACGTTCGATGGGCGTGCGCAGCGGTCGTCCCATTGGGGAAGTGTGTCGACGACCGGCAGGTCCAGCATCGGACGGTTGAGGACAAAGCCGAGGGCGCCTGCCTCGTCGTGCATGCAGACGAGCACGACGGTACGCGCGAAGTTCTCGTCGGTGAGAACAGGGCTGGCGACGAGCAAGCGCCCGGCGAGGGATTCGGCCATCGCCAAATGATAGCCGGACGGGGCCGTTCGTCACCGAACGCGCTCAAGCCCAAAAACGCCGCACCGTTTCGGGCGCGGCGTCTGGGTATATGTGGTTGGCTGGTGAAAGCCCGGGGCTACTCGACTTCGTCGTCCTGAACGCCACCGATGATGAGTTCGTCCCCGTCGTCATCATCGTCGTCATCGTCGGCTGCGAGTTCGTCGTCGTCGGTATCGGCGAATCGGGCGCTGCCGGGCGAACCGCCAGCCTCCCGTTCGGCGAGCATGCGTTCGAGTTCCGCTTCCTCTTCGAGCAGGAGCGATTCTGGCAGGTCGAGTTCGGCGGCATGTTCGCGGCGGGGGACGACGATCTCGCTCCGCGCCGGGATGAGCTTGCCGATAATGACGTTTTCCTTGAGGCCCTTGAGCCGATCGACCTTGCCCTCAATGGCGGCGTTCGTGAGAACGCGTGTCGTCTCCTGGAAGGAGGCGGCGGCGAGCCACGATTCCGTGTTCAGCGAGGCCTTTGTGACGCCGAGGAGCACGGGCTGTGCCGTCGCGGGTTCGCCGCCCTCGGCAATGATCCGGTTGTTGCGCTCCTCGAATTCGCGGCGCTCGATGAGGTCGCCGGGGAGAAGGCCCGTATCGCCGGGCTGTTCCACCTTCACACGGCGCAACATCTGGCGAGTGATCACCTCGATGTGCTTGTCGTTGATGTTCACACCCTGGGACTTATAGACCTTCTGGACTTCGTCCACCATGTACTTGCGGACGGCGTCGCGGCCCTGGATGCCGAGAATGTGTTGCGGGTTGCGGGCGCCCTCGGTGAGTTGGGAGCCAGCGTTCACCATCTTGCCCGGGTCCACCGTGATGCGCGCGGCGGCGGGGATGTGGTATTCGCGTTCTTCGCGCTCTTCGTACACGACCTGGATCCTGCCCTTGGGCAGGAGGTGGACCGTGCCGGAGATGCGTGAGAGCACCTGCTCCGTGAGCTGGCGCGTGGCGACCTTCTCGGCGGTCTCCTTCGTGTCCTTGGCGATCGCCGCGAGCACCGTGCCTTCGCTAACATGGTCGCCGTCCTTGACCAGCGCTTCGCCCTTGGAAGGAACCTGGTACTCCTCGACGAGCGTATCGGTGTTGGTAACGCGAACGACGCGGCGGTCGTTCTCCTGGAGGATTTCGACAACACCATCGATCTCGCTGATGATCGCTTCGCCCTTGGGGGCGCGCGCTTCGAAGAGCTCTTCGACGCGGGGGAGGCCACTGGTGATGTCCGAGGCGCTTGCAACGCCGCCGGTGTGGAAGGTACGCATCGTGAGCTGAGTGCCCGGCTCGCCGATGGATTGGGCCGCCACGATACCGACGGCGGTGCGAAGCTTCACGCGTTCGCCACGGCCAAGGTCTCGGCCGTAACAAAGCGCACAGATGCCGCGCACCGCTTCGCAAGACATGGGCGTGCGCACATACACGCGCATGACGGAGCGGGTGGGCTTATCCGCATCCGAACGCCATCGGGAATCGACTTCGTCGGCGACGCGCTCATCGATCTCCTGGTTGCGTTCACTGATAATCTCGCCGGTCTCTTCGTCAACGATGTCCATGGCGGCGTAGCGGCCGATGATGCGGTCCCGCAGCGTCTCCATTGTATCGCTGTTCTCTTCGCGTTCGATATAGAGTCCGGACAACGTGCTACAGTCGTCTTCGAGGATGATGACGTCTTGGGCGACGTCGATGAGGCGACGTGTCAGGTAACCGGAGTCTGCCGTTCGCAGGGCGGTGTCGGCGAGACCCTTGCGCGTGCCGTGCGTGGAGATGAAGTATTCCAACACCGTCAGGCCCTCGCGGAAGGAGCCCTTAATCGGCAGCTCGATGACGCGCCCGTTCGGGTCCGACATGAGGCCACGCATACCTGCCATCTGGCGGATCTGCGTGATGTTGCCCTTCGTACCGGAACTGGCCATGGCGTTCAAGGAGCCGTATTCGGACATACGGTCCTTGATGCGGTTCTCGATCTCCTTGGTCGTCTTGCTCCAGATATCGACCGTCGCCTGGTAGCGTTCGTCATCGGTGATGAGTCCCATTTGGTACTCTTCGACGAGCGTTGCCACGTCCTTTTCGGCGGCGCGCAGGAGCTGGGGCTTGTCCTTGGGGACCTGGATTTCGTGGATGGCGATCGTGATTCCGCTGCGCGTGGCGTAGTGGAAACCGGTGTTCTTGATGCGGTCGACGACCTCGGCGGTGGCTTCGCCACCGAGGGTGCGGTAGCAGGTCGCGACGACCTTGCGCAGGGCCAGACGGTCCATCGTCTGATTCTGGAAGGGGACGCCTTCCGGGACGATCTCGTTGAAGATGATGCGGCCCACGGTGGTCTCGATGTGGCGCGTGCGACCAACACCATTTTCGTCCAACTCCGGCGCCGTGACGGTGTCCTTGACCTGAATGGAGTCGTTCATGCGCACTCGGATGGGCGCGCGCAGGTCGATGATGCCGAGGTCGAACGCGAGCTTCGCCTCGGCTATAGAGCCGAAGAGTCCGGTGACGGGCTGGCCGTCCTTCTCCACGTAGCGGCCCTTGGCACGCGGATCGAGGTCAAGGTCGGTCATATAAAAGCAACCCAGGACCATGTCGAGTGACGGCGCCACGGTCGGGTCCCCGCTCGCGGGCGAGAGCAGGTTGCGTGTCGACATGAGGATCTGCTTCGCCTCCGCCACCGCTTCGCGGCTGAGCGGGACATGAACGGCCATCTGGTCGCCATCGAAGTCGGCGTTGAAGGCCGAGCACACGAGCGGGTGCAGCTGGATTGCCGACCCCTCTATCAGCACGGGCTGGAAGGCCTGGATGCCGAGGCGGTGCAGCGTCGGCGCGCGGTTGAGTAACACCGGGCGGTCGCGGATAACTTCGTCCAGCACGTCCCAGACTTCCGGGCGCGCCCGCTCGACGATGCGCTTGGCGCTCTTGATGTTGTGGGCGAGGCCCTTGGCCACGAGCGAGTGCATCACGAACGGCTTGAACAGTTCGAGGGCCATGCGCTTGGGCAGGCCGCACTGGTTCAGCTTGAGTTCCGGCCCCACGACGATGACCGAGCGACCGGAATAATCGACGCGCTTACCGAGGAGGTTCTGGCGGAAGCGGCCCTGCTTGCCCTTGAGCATGTCGCTCAGGCTCTTGAGCTTGTGGTTGCCGCTGCCGCTGACGGCACGGCCGCGGCGACCGTTATCGATAAGGCTATCAACGGCTTCCTGGAGCATGCGCTTTTCGTTGCGAATGATGATCTCGGGGGCGCCAAGATCGAGCAGGCGCTTGAGCCGGTTATTGCGGTTGATCACGCGGCGGTAAAGGTCATTGAGGTCGCTCGTGGCGAAGCGGCCACCATCGAGCTGCACCATTGGGCGCAGGTCCGGCGGCAACACGGGAAGGACCTTGAAGACCATCCATTCAGGCTTGTTGGTGGATTCGATGAGGTCTTCGACGACATCGAGGCGCTTCGTCGCCTTCTTGCGGCGCTGGCCGCTCGCGGTAACGATTTCGCCCTTGAGCTTGGCGCGCAGGACGGCGAGGTCCAGCCGCTCGAGGACGTGGACGACAGCTTCCGCGCCCATGGCCGCCTTGAAGACGTGGCCGAAGAGGTCGTTCAGCTCGCGGTAGCGCGCCTCCGTGAGCAGGAGGACACGATCATCAATGATCGGGTCCGCGAGTTCGCGAAGGTCGTCTTCGCGCTGCCGGAACTGGGCGTCCGTCTCCTCGCGGATGAGTTGTTCCTTCTGCTGGAGGGGGTGCAGTTCGTCCTTGAGGCTCGTCTTCGCATCATCGAGGGCGGAATCGGCGAGCAACAGCTCCGCGTCCTTCATTTTGCCGGTCTCTTTGTCGAAGGCGACAAGGCGCTTATCGCCTTCGCGCTGGGCCTTGGTGATCGAGGCCTTGGTAATCTTCGTGCCCGCCTCGATGACGGTATCGCCAAGATATTCAACGCGTGACTCGATCAGCGTGCCGAGCGCGGCTTCGACGAGCGCGACGTTGCGCACGACGGCGGCGGCGAGCGCATCCTTCGATATCTGGCGCTCGGCGCCGATCAGATCGGCACGCTCGCGGGCTTTCGCCTGGAGCTCCTCGTTCGCACGCATGAGGTCTGCTTCCAATGCCTGGCGGCGTGGCGAGACGTCAGCGAGGCGATCTTTGAGCGCCTGCTCCTTTTCGCCCAGGAGCTTCTCGAGCTCGCGTTCACGGGCGTAGTTGTCCACTTCGGTGATCATGTACTGCGCGAAATACAGGACGCGCTCAAGATTACGCGGCGACATATCGAGGAGCAGGCCGAGCTTGCTCGGGGTGCCCTTGACGAACCAGATGTGGCTCACCGGGCTGGCGAGTTCGATATGTCCCATGCGTTCGCGGCGAACCTTGGCTCGCGCCACTTCGACGCCGCACTTGTCGCAGATGATGCCCTTATACCGAACGCGCTTGTACTTGCCGCAATAGCATTCGAAATCCTTGGTTGGGCCGAAGATCTTCTCGCAGAAGAGCCCGTCCTTTTCCGGCTTCAAGGTGCGGTAGTTGATGGTCTCCGGCTTCGTGACCTCCCCATAGGACCAGGAGCGGATCTGCTCCGGGCTGGCGAGGGAAATACGAACCTGATTGAAGTCGTTCACTTCGAGCATAACGGGTGATTCCTCCGGGACATGGCTCCGGGATGGTGAATCCTGGAGCGGCGCATTGCCTATTGGCGGGTAAAGAGCCGGTCCTCCGGCTCGTATCCAGAGAGGTTGAGGCCGAGTTCCGGGACTTCGCCGCCAAGGTCTTCCATGAAGGTGATGTTGCCGCCTTCGTTTTCAACCTGGACGGAGAGGCCGAGACTCTGGAGTTCCTTGACGAGGACCTTGAACGATTCCGGGACGCCCGGTTCGAGGACGTCCTCGCCCTTGACGATGGCCTCGTACGTCTTCACGCGCCCGACGACATCGTCGGATTTCACGGTGAGGAGTTCCTGGAGGATATGGGCTGCGCCGTACGCTTCCAGCGCCCACACTTCCATCTCGCCGAAGCGCTGGCCGCCGAACTGCGCCTTTCCACCGAGTGGTTGCTGTGTGATGAGCGAGTAGGGGCCTGTGCTGCGGGCGTGGATCTTGTCTTCGACAAGGTGGATGAGCTTGAGCATGTAGATATAGCCAACGGTGAGCGGCTGGTCGATGAGTTCGCCCGTGCGGCCATCGCGGAGCCACATCTTGCCGAAGAGCGGCGGCGGCTCTTTGAACTCGCTATAGACCTTCTGGGCGCGGTCCTGGAGTTCCTCCAGGTTCAGCGCGTCACGCTTCACCTTCGTGGTCATGCCGACTTCGGCAGCTTCGTTGAGCCAGATCTCCAGGCAAGCACGGCTGGCCGCGCCGTCTTCGGGAGTCGTGAAGACAGGCCGGGCGTCATATCCGAGGGCTTCCACCCAGGAGATCGCGACATTCATATCGAAGCCGCGGTCGCGGGCATCGACGAAGTACATCGCCCCGGATTCCTGGGCCATCCAGGCGCGGGCGAGCGCATCGTCGATGGCGTGGTCACTCGCGCCATCGAAAACGGGGCTGACGGCGCGGAATCCGAGAGCATTCGCGGCCCAGCCGAGGTGCGTTTCCAGCACCTGGCCGATGTTCATGCGGCTCGGCACGCCGATGGGGTTGAGGAGGATGTCGATGGACGTGCCGTCTTCCAGGTATGGCATGTCTTCGCGCCGAAGGATGCGGCTGATGACGCCCTTGTTGCCATGACGCCCGGCCATCTTGTCGCCTTCAGAAAGCTTGCGGCGCTGGGCGACGCTGACGCGGACGAGCTTGTTGACGCCCGCCGGCAGAGACTCGTGGTCCTGGCGGTTGAACACCTTGACGTCGATGACCTTGCCCTTTTCGCCATGTGGGACACGCAAACTGGTGTCCTTCACTTCGCGGGCCTTCTCCCCGAAGATGGCGCGCAGGAGCTTCTCCTCCGCGGTCAGCTCGGTCTCACCCTTGGGCGTGATCTTGCCGACGAGGATGTCGCCTTCGCGCACCTCCGCGCCGATGCGGATGATGCCCATTTCGTCGAGGTTGCTGAGGCTCTCCTCTCCGACGTTGGGGATATCGCGGGTGATCTCTTCTGCGCCAAGCTTCGTATCGCGCGCTTCGACTTCGTGCTTTTCGATGTGAATCGATGTGAACTTGTCTTCGCGGATGAGGTTCTGGCTGATGATGATGGCGTCTTCGAAGTTGTAGCCTTCCCAGCTCATGAAGGCGCACAGCACATTCTGGCCGAGAGCGAGGTCGCCGCCCTGGGTGCTGGAACTGTCCATGAAGGGTTGACCGGTTTCAACGCGTTCGCCGCGGACGACGATTGGGCGCTGGTTCAGGCAGGTCCCCTGGTTGGAGCGGGTGAACTTCACGAGAGGATACGTCACGAGTCCCAGTCCAGGGTCGTCGTAGCGGCAGATGATGCGTTGGCCGGTGGCCTCGATGATTTCGCCCGGGCCCACGGCGACGATGACGTGGCCGCTATCGACCGCCGTGCGGCGTTCCATCCCGGTCCCCACGAGCGGGACTTCGGGGCGCACGAGGGGCACCGCCTGGCGCTGCATGTTGGAACCCATAAGGGCGCGCCCGGCGTCGTCGTGTTCGAGGAAGGGGATGAGCGCCGTAGCGACGGAGACCATCTGCTTCGGCGAGACATCGAGGAAGTCGATCTGCTCGGGCACGAGGGACTTGAAGTCCTCATTGACACGCGCTTCGACGTGGTCATCGACGAAGTGTCCCTCGCTGTCGATGAGCGCGCTCGCCTGTCCGATGATGAACTTGTCTTCTTCATCGGCGGTGAGATAGGCGATATCGGCGCTCACGTATGCCTTGATGCGCACGCGCATCCCGGCAGCCACGATCGCCTTGGCCGAGGCAGCGGTGATGGTTTCCCCGGCCCGCGCGACAACCTTGCCCGCTTCGGTAACCACGTCTTCACGCAGCATGCGACCGACGAGTTCATCCGACGTAGGAGACATCTCGGCCACGACGCGGCGGTACGGCGTTTCGATGAAGCCAAAATCGTTGAGGCGCCCGTACGTGGCCAACGACCCAATCAGGCCGATGTTCGGCCCTTCCGGGGTTTCAATCGGGCAGATACGCCCGTAGTGGCTGTGATGTACGTCGCGGACGTCGAATCCGGCGCGGTCACGCGAAAGGCCGCCGGGCCCGAGGGCGCTGAGGCGGCGCTTATGCGTGAGTTCCGCCAGCGGGTTTGTCTGGTCCATGAACTGGGACAGCTGGCTGCCGCCGAAGAACTCCTTCATCGCGGCGACAACCGGGCGGATGTTGATGAGAGCGCTCGGCGTGGCCTCTTCTGGATCCGTGATCGTCATGCGCTCGCGGACCACGCGCTCCATGCGGAGCAGGCCCACACGGAACTGCTGCTGAATGAGTTCGCCGACTGCACGCACGCGACGGTTGCCGAGGTGGTCGATGTCATCGGCGTGGCGGGTGTTGTTATTCATGCGGATGATTTCGCGCATGATTTCGATGAGGTCGTAGGGGCGAAGCCAGCGCTGGTTCGTGGGAATAGCGAGTTCCAGGCGCTTGTTGAGCTTATGCCGGCCAACGCGTCCGAGGTCGTAGCGCCTCGGGTTGAAGAAGAGCTGGTTGATCAGGCCGCGCGCGTTTTCGAGCGTGGGCGGATCGCCCGGGCGAATGCGGCGATAGAACTCGAGCAGGGCCTCGTGCTTGTTATGCGTCGGTTCCTTGGAGATGGTCGATGCCATATAGGCGGAATCCGGATCGCTATCAACGGATTCGAACATGCCGATCACGCGGTCATCGCTGCCAAGTTCGGATTCGAGCGACTTCAGCTCGGAATCGCGCGCACGTTCGTGCTCGGTCGAAGGCTCCGCTTCCAGCAGGTCGCTGGCGGCGAAGAACTTTGTGTAACGCGGGTTCGTGCGGTCGCCGGGGAGAAGGCCCGGGACGTCGATGGCGCGCGCGAGGATGGAGATCGGGATCTTCCGCTTGCGGTCCACTTTGACGGCGACGAGGTTGCGGTTCGAGGTTTCGAATTCGAGCCAGGCGCCGCGATTGGGAATGAGCTTCGCATAGCACATGCGGCGGCCGGTTGCGGGATCCAGTTCGATCGTGTAGTAGACTCCCGGCGAACGGACGAGCTGGCTGACGACGACACGCTCGGCGCCGTTGACGATGAACGTGCCCTTATCCGTCATGAGCGGGAAATCACCAAAGAACAGCTTCTGTTCCTTGATTTCGCCGGATTCCTTGATGCGCAGCTCAACATCGACGAAGAGCGGCGCGGAGAAGGTCATATCGCGTTCGCGACATTCCTCCTTGGAGTGTTTCGGGTCACGGAACTCGTATTCCCCGAAGATGAGGTCCATCTTGGAACCGGTGAAGTCCTGGATCGGGGAGATCTCGTCGAGGAGCTCCCGCAAACCTTCGCGCTTGAACCAGTCGAAGCTATCGATCTGGATTTTGATGAGGCTGGGGATATCAAGAACATTGGCAATGCGGCCGTAAGTCTTGACCTGGATGGGAGTGAATACCCCGGAAGGCACCACGTCACGCGCAATGGTCATCCTGTAGCGACTCCTTCAGGACCTGATGTGTAGGGGCGTACTGAGACAAGGTTGGAACTGATAAGTATGAGGGAAAACGTTGGGCATGGCAAGCCGCCAATCAGCGTATTGCCGAATACGCCAGCGAGTCAATCTCGCTGACGTACTCGTGGCGTGTGCTTGAGCGCGCGGTCGATGGGTGAGCAGGCTCAGGCCACTGGCGCCGGGACATCATCAAGCTTCAACTGGGCCACCAGCGGCGCGGCCGAAGAGAGGATGACGATTCCTCCGCCGTCGTCCTCGGGCCGACGATCGACCGTGACCGTGTCACCGCTTCCAAACTCGCCAGAAAGGAGCATTTCGCTGAGACGGTCCTCGATCGAATCCTGGATCAGTCGACGGAGAGGGCGCGCACCGAAGGCGTGGTCGTAGCCCTTTTCGCCGAGCCACTCCTTGGCTTCATCCGTGACGATGATCGAGACGCCCTTGGCCGCGAGTTGCCTCGTTACACCGATCAGGTCGAGATCCACAACCTTGCGAATGTCTTCCTTCGTCAATGCGCGGAAGACGACCGTGCTGTCGATGCGGTTGAGGAACTCCGGCTTGAAGATGTTCTTGGTTTCCGCGAGCACTTTGTCCTTCATGCGGTTGTAGCGGTCCTCGGCGTTCGCCAGGTCGTCGTCTCCGGTCGTGCCGAAGCCCAGGCGGGAATCGCGCTTGATGAGGTCCGACCCAACGTTGCCAGACATGATGATGATGGTGTTGCGGAAATCAACTTTTCGGCCCTTGGCATCGGCGAGGCGGCCCTCATCGAAGATCTGGAGGAGGAGGTTGAACACATCCGGGTGCGCCTTCTCGATTTCGTCGAGGAGGATGACGCAGTAAGACTTACGGCGAACCGTATCCGTGAGCTGCCCGCCATCTTCGTAGCCGACATACCCGGGAGGGGCGCCAACAAGGCGCGAGACGGTGTGCTTCTCGCTGAATTCGCTCATATCGAGCTTAATCATGTTGTCCTCGGAATCGAACATGAACTCGGCGAGCTTTCGCGCGAGATAGGTCTTGCCCACGCCTGTCGGGCCGAGGAAAAGAAAGACGCCAATGGGCCGCTTCGGGTCCTTGAGTCCCGCGCGGGCCCTGCGGACGGCCCGCGCGATGGTGTTGATGGCTTCGTCCTGGCCGACGACCTTGGACTTGAGCGATTCCTCCATCTTGATGAGGCGGGCGCTCTCCTCGCTGGCGATGCGGGAAACCGGGACTCCCGTCCACATGGAAACTACTTCGGAGATGTCGTCTTCGGAGACGACGGGAGTGGCTATGCCTTCCTCGCCCTCCTCCCAATCGCCCATTTCGCCGATCTTTTCCTGGAGCTTCAGCTCCCGGTCGCGGAGTTCAGCGGCGTACTCATATTGCTGCGCGGAGATCGCCTGCTCCTTTTCGCGGCGCAGGCTTTCGAGACCCTTCAAGGCCTCTTTGAGCGACGGCGGCGTCGCCGCGCGGCGGATGCGCACGCGGCTCGAAGCCTCGTCGATGAGGTCGATAGCCTTGTCCGGGAGGAAGCGGTCGATGACGTAGCGCGCGGAAAGCTCCGCGGCCGCGGTAAGCGCCGCATCGCTGATTTTGAGTTTGTGGTGCTCTTCGTAGCGGGCACGAATGCCCTTGAGGATTTCGACCGTCTCTTCGACGGACGGCTCTTCCACCTTAATCGGTTGGAAGCGGCGTTCGAGGGCGGCGTCACGCTCGATGTGCTTTCGGTATTCGTCGAGCGTCGTGGCGCCGATGCACTGGAGTTCGCCGCGCGCCAGGGAGGGCTTGAGGATGTTCGCGGCATCCACCGCGCCCTCGGCGGCGCCCGCGCCCACAAGCATGTGCAGTTCATCGATGAAGAGGATGCAGTTGCCCGCGCCCTTGATCTCTTCGACCACCTTCTTGAGGCGCTCTTCGAATTCACCGCGATACTTCGTGCCTGCCACGAGCGAACCGATATCGAGGGTCAACAATCGTTTGTTCTGGAGGGTCTCGGGCACGTCACCCGCGACGATGCGTTGGGCGAGGAGTTCGGCGATCGCCGTCTTGCCTACGCCAGGCTCGCCGATGAGCACGGGATTGTTCTTGGTGCGCCGGGAGAGAATCTGGACGACGCGCTCCAGTTCGCTCGATCGGCCGATGACAGGGTCGAGCTGGTTGTTGCGCGCCGCCTGGGTGAGGTCGATACCCAGTTGATCGACCGTGGGGGTGCGGGTTGCGGTGCGAGCTCCGCCGGCGGCCGTGGCCTGGGGAGCTGATTGGCTGAGGATGCGAGTGGTCTCCGCGCGAACGCGCTCAAGATTCACGCCGAGGCTTTCGAGCACGCCCGCGGCAATGCCCTCGCCCTCCCGCACGAGGCCGAGGAGGAGATGCTCCGTGCCGATGTAGCTATGCGTGAGGCGCCGTGCTTCATCCACGGCCAACTCGATGACCTTTTTCGCGCGGGGCGTGAGGCCAATTTCGCCCAACACGGTGCGATCGCCGCGACCGATGATGAACTCAACGGCCGAACGGACCTTGTTCAGTTCCACGCCGAGGTTCGCCAGCACCTTTGCTGCGACGCCATCGCCCTCCCGCACCAGTCCAAGCAGGATATGCTCGGTGCCGATGTAGTTGTGGTTGAAGCGGTGGGCTTCCTCCTGGGCAAGAGTCAGCACGCGCCGGGCCCGCTCTGTAAATTTGTCGAACCTGTCAGCCATGGTGTTCTCCCTGTCTTACCGGCGTTGCCCCGTGGATGCTACGTCGCACCAGTAGTCGACTCCTCGGCACTGGCTTCTGGTTCGGATGCCTCGATGCCTTCAGCGGGGACATCCACACTCTCATGTTCTTCCTGCGTTTCCATTGAAGTCGCCTCGGCAGATGCCTGAGTTCCTTCTTCGGAAGCACCGGTTTCGGTCATAGGCTCTTCCACGGGGAAATCGACAACCGGCGCCACTTCGCCCATAACAGCGGCTTCGACCGTGGCTTCCGCTGCAACCGTGGCCTCCGGTTCAGCCGATGCTTCCGGTTCAGCCGTCGCTTCCGGTGCAGCCGTCGCTTTCGCGTCAGCCATAGCGGACTCCTCCACGGCGGTCTCGGCAGCGGTCTCCGTGGCCGCCGCGGCGGTCTCCATGGTCTCCGTAGCCGGAGCGGCGGAATCCAGGCTGGACGCCTCGGCGCCAGCGGCGCCCTCTTCGATTGGTGTCGTGGTTTCAGCCGCCTCAAGCGCCTGCGCGAATGCGTGAGCAAAGGCGGAGACGGGCTCCGGGTCGCGGGCAACGGCTCGCTCGATTGCTTCCTGCGTGGTCTTGGGTTCGCCGCGGGGCGCCGAGCCGCCCTCCTGCTTTTCGCGCGCGGGCAGGCTGAACTGTTCGCGGACGTCGTCTGGATAGTCGATGACCGCGCCCTGCATATCGAAAACGAAGCCCATGGCTTCCGAATCGCTGCGCGCCTGGCGCAGGCTCAAGCCAAGACGATGGCGGTCCTTTTCGATGCGGACGAGCTTCACGGGAACGACATCGCCCTCTTTGACGACATCCTTGGGATGCTGGATGCGGCGGTTGGAGAGCTCCGAGATGTGGATGAGCCCCTCGACAGGTCCATCAAGCCGAACGAAGGCACCGAAAGCCATCAGCTTCGTCACACGGCCGATAAGAATCTGGCCGATCACGAAGCGGTTGACCGTGGTGTCCCACTTTTCCGGCTGCGCGCGCTTGAGCGAAAGCGAAATCTTCTTGGTCTCGCGGTCGATCTTGAGAATAAACGCTTGGACCTCATCGCCAATGTTGTACAGGTCACGGGCCTTCTTGCCACGCTCCCAGGTGAGTTCCGTCATGTGGGCGAGCCCATCGGCGCCACCGAGGTCCACGAACACACCGAAGTCCGTGATCGAGGAAACGCGCCCGTTGTGGATTTCGCCCTCTTTAAGTTCGTCGAGGACCTTTTCCTTGGCTTCCTTGCGGTGTTCGGCCATCGCCGCGCGCTCGGAAAGGATGACACGATTGCGCTTGCGGTTGAGTTCCACGACTTTGAGCATGACCGACTTGCCGACGAGGTTGGCGAGCGATGAGGCGGCGTCGGGGTCGTCACGGCGGACGCTATCGACCTGCGAAAGGGGAACGAAGGCGTTCACGCCATCGACGTTTACGAGAATGCCCCCGCGGTTGTGGCCCGTGACCTGGGCGGCAAAGGTCTCGCCGCTTTCGTGACGCGCCGCGAGTACGTCCCAGCCTTCCTCGCCGCGCGCGCGGTCGAGGGAGACGATGGCATGCCCTTCGGCGGATGAGGGCTGTAGCACCATGACGCGGACGGTATCGCCCGTCTTCAGCTTGGCCGTGCCTTCGGCACCGAGCGAGAGCATCTCGTTCTGGGGGATGACGGCTTCCATCTTGGTGCCGACATCGACGATCACGCCGTCGGGCGAGGTGCCCATGACCATGCCCTCGACGATCTCCCCGCGGCGCAGGTGGCCCGGCTGGGAATCTTCAAGGTCGAGAAGCGCCCCCATATCCATTTCTGGATCCATTTCTGGGACAGGGGGGATCGATGGGGCGGTATCAGTGGACAAAATGCAGGCTCCGATTTGGTTGAGCAGCTTCCAGAAAGATGAAAGCGCCTATGGGATGAAGGGGGTCGAGATTCGATTGTAGCAGCGGTCGATCCTTCTGTGAAAGGAACGGCGCGTGAAGGTAAACGTTAACCGCGCGGGCGTGGCGGAAACGAAAAACCGCCCCGGGGGGGCGGTTCGTTCTGTGTACCGGCGGCGGCCTATTTTCCCACCCAGTTGCCCGGGCAGTATCGTCAGCGCTGAGGCGTTTCACTTCCGTGTTCGGGATGGGAACGGGTGGGACCACCTCGCTCTAGCCACCAGAAATTGAATCTTGGCGCGAGCGGTGCCTACACGCAACAGATTAGCGAGAAGCGTTCACCCCGATAAGCCGTCCAACCACGAAGGTGATGGCCGCCGCGCCGAGGCCGAATACGAGCATTCGGGCGCCGGAAAACGCTGCATTCCGCCCCGTGAAGAGGGTGATCGCCGCGCCAACGGCAAAGAGGCCGAGCCCGCTGAGGATGGCGCTGAGTGTGATTGCCATTACGCCGCCCATGAAGAGCCACGGGATCAGCGGGAGGACGGCGCCGAGACTAAACATCAACAGCGATGTCCCCGCCGCGACCCAGGGGTCGCCGGTTTCTTCCGCCGACATCCCCAGTTCTTCCCGCGCCAATGTGTCGAGGGCGGTCTTCGGGTTGCTGAGGATGCGCTTCGCAGTGGCCTGCGCCTCCTCCAAGGGCAGACCCTTCGCCTGGAAGATGAGCGTGAGCTCTTCTTCCTCTTCTTCGGGGTTCTCAGCCAGCTCATCGCGTTCAATCTGCAGCTGCTTTTCGAACATCTCGGCGCTGCTACGGACGCTAATCCATTCGCCGAGCGCCATCGAAAAGGCGCCCGCGAGCAATCCGCCGACACCCGCAAGCAGCACGAAATGCCGTCCCGGGTCCGCCCCGGCCACGCCCATGATCAAGCTCAAATTCGACACCAGCCCGTCGTTTGCGCCGAGGACGGCAGCACGAAGGGCATTACCAGTGGCAGCCCGGTGGCGCCCTTCAAGGCGGGCAATATCGAAGGAGTTGCCTGCTCCGGGCCCGCTCCCAATCTCGCGAAAGAGACGAGCGTGCGAACGCTCATCGGCGGGCAGCCCATGCTCCACCGCCTCGGGCTGGGCGTCGTACATTCCCGTGGCGGCTGCCTCCATCGTGCGCACAATCGGCGAAACCGATGCTGTCCCGAACTTCCGCGCGAGCCATCCGAGGATACGAACGCGCATGGACGGCCGGAATTCAGGGACGGGCGCCCCGGCCTCCCGTAGCTTCCGCGCCCAAAGGTCCAGGTGCTTCTGTTCGCTAGCCGCGAGACGCGTGTAGACCTCCTTGAGGTGCGGGTTGTCTTCCGCTTTGGCGAGGTACCGGTAGAGGGCCGCGCCATCAACCTCGTCGCGAAGGTTGCTGCGATAGCGCTTGATGTCCTGGGGAGTGGCCGGTGGTCTGGGAGCTTCGGGCATATCCCTACTGTATCGGAGGCTGGCGTTGCGTCACCCCAAAGTAGCCCGGCGGAATCGATGGTATTCGCGGCCGCAGGGGTCCCAAACGACCGATCCGACCTTAAACGACCTCCGCGAAGTCGAACGCTGAACCACACTCTTTGTCGAACTCACAAAACGAAGATGGGCCCCGTTTCCGGGGCCCATCTGGCAGGTCGCGTTACCGGGCAGCCGACGCTAGTTGCGCGGCTTCCGGCCGACGCTCAAGAGCACCAGGCCTCCGCTCACCGTGAGCAGGCCGAGGAGCGCGAGAGCCATGTTGGCCGCGCCGGTCGTACCGGCGGCGACGCCGGAACCGGTCTGGGGGGCGAGGGGCGTTGGGCCCGGGGTGCGCACGCCCGCAACGGTCTCCACGGGTGTGGGCGTCGCTGGCGGGCGGGTGGCAGTCGGCGGGACCGCGGTGCCGGTCGGCGGGACTGTGGTTGTAGTCGGGCGCACTGCCGTCGGCGGGACCGCGGTGGGCGGTACCGGCGTCGGCGGCGTCACGATGGTGCAATTGGCCTGGCAGGTCACGACCGGGTCAACGCGGACGTTGAGGAAGCCCACCGTCGTCGTGTTCCCAACCGTTACGGCCACACCGTTGATGATGGCAGCCCCAGCTGAACTGTACGCGGGCGTGATGCCCGGCTTGCTGTTCACGTTCTCGCTCACGACGTAGTCGGAGCAGACCGGGAGGTCGTTGAAAGTGACGCTGCCAAGCGGGTCGCCCTGGAGGGTCAGGCCCGAGCGGCTCACGTTGCAGGTCGCGCTCGTCACGGTGATGGCCCAGCCGCCGTTCATGCCGGGTTCGCCGACGCCATTGCGCCGGGTCTCCTTGGTTACGGTCAGCGAGCCCACGCCGCGGTTGTAGAAGTCGATCACCGTCGCCGTCCCATCGGGAACGACGACCTGGCGGCAAAGCGAATTCGTGGTGTTCGCGACGCCACCATTGATTTTGGTCCCCGTGATCGCCCAGCCGGCCTGGGCCACTTCGCAGACCTGGTAGGTCCCGGCGTTTATGTTGCCGAAGAAAGCGAGGCCGGCGGCGTCGGTGACCTGGCTGGCCGAGGTCGGTCCAGCGATGGTGATCGTCCAGTCCTTGAGGCCCTGCGTCCCGGTCTGGTCTGCCTTGGGATCGTTGAACTTGTGGACGACGAGGCTCGGCGGTGCGAGCACGGCGCCACAGGCGTTGGAGAAGGTGACCTTCACGGTTTCGCCCGCGGCGACGCTGAACGGTACCAGTTGGGCTGGCCCGATGGGTGCGTTCGGCGTCGCCTCGGCGGTGCCGTGCTGGATGCGGAAGAGGGTGTTGTAATCGCCCGCGACACATTGTGCGGCGGTCGGCAGGTTCAGTTTAGCCAGTGTTTCGGCGACGTTGTAGTTGCCGGGCGTGACGACGACCGTGGTCGAGCCACCCGTCGCCGGGAGGTTCGTGGCGAGGCCGGGCACGTTGGTTGTGAAGGCCCAGCCACCGGCCGGGGCAATGACGCTGGCGCCGACAACCTTTTCAAGGATGACGGTCGCAACGCGCTGGTTCTGGAAGGTGATGATGCAGGTGCCGCCGGGCGCCACCGAGACGGTGGCGGCGGTGTTGTTGGGGTTCGGCGTGCTTGAGGCGCAGCCGAAGAAGCTTGGCGCCGCCGAGGGAGCCCAGCCACCGGCGGGGGTCTCCACGATGGCGATCGGGGTGTTGGCGCTGACGCCTTGCGTCCACGTTGTCGTCAGGCCGTCAACCTGGTTGGGGTTGCCGACGCCGTTGATGACGACGTCCGGGATGTCGCTGGCGCTATGACCACCGACGTAGCTCTTGATCACCTTCACCGTCGCGGGCGGCGTTTCGGCGCAGACGACGGTGACCGGCGTGGCGAACGAGAAGGCGAAGCCGCGAGCGCGTGCCGCCTCGTTGTTCTCGCCAGCGGTGGCGGAGTTGTTGATCGGCGTCCCACACTGGTTGGCGGTCGTTTGCACGATCACCTGGAAGGTGTAGGTCGCGCCCGCGGCGACAGTGGGGATGACA
>DAOTTM010000236.1:0-13581 GCA_034437915.1 Dehalococcoidia bacterium
GCGCCGCGACGATGGCGAAACACCGCCTGAACGGACTCGGGGCATGAGCATTTCGGCGTTTGCTCCCGCGCGCTACGGAATCTCGCGCGGAAAGGACTGTGTGTCTTCCTGCTACTTGAGGACGGCCGCAGTGCTTCGCAATAGCGCTTCCGCCTGGGCGACGGTGCGTTCGACGATGGTGGCGGCGGGGAGGATGTCGTGGACGAGCCCGGCTGATTCGCCCACCCAGTTGAGAAGCGTGTCGGGTTCGCTGTTGTTCTTGACGGTGAACCCGGGGCCGGGTTCGAGCGCGACAGCGGCGCGGAGGGCATCGTCGCGGCCAAGCCACTCATCGTGGAAGCGGTTGGCAATCGTGCGTCCCGTGGAACGGTTGGGCCATTCCATCCTGATGGCGATGTCGTTTATTTCGTTATAGACGGTGTTCGAGCCGTCGCTTGCGATGATCTGGCTCTTTTGCGCGTCCATATGTGGCGCGCCGATGCCGAATTCGGGTGTGGCCTTGAAGCGCGTGCCAATGATGACTCCCGCGGCGCCCATCGCCAGGGCGGCGGCCAGGCCTCGGCCATCGCCCACACCCCCGGCGAGGACGATGGGGATATCGCCCGCGAGATCGAGGACCTGGGCGGCGAAGTTCAGGGTGCCGCGGCGGCCGGTGTGTCCGCCCGCTTCGTTGCCCTGGACGATGATGGCGGCGGGGCGAGCAGCGATCGCCGCCTGTGCGCCCACGAGGTCCTGGACCTGGACGATCGTGGGAATGCCCGCTGCCTGGCACTTCGCGAGAGCAGGGAGAAAATCACCAAAAGAGAGCGTTATGACGGGTGGGCGTTCGGCGATGGCGACATCGAGCAGTGCCCAGGCGAATGGCGCCCATTCCCAGGTGACGACATTGACGGCGAAGGGGCGCGTCGTTGCTTCGCGGGTGCGGCGGATCTGCTCCGCCAACGCATCGGGCGGGGCGCCAATGGACCCAATCGAACCAAGGGCACCAGCATTCGACACAGCGGAGGCGAGTTCGTACCCCGAGGCGGCGGCCATGCCTGCCTGGATGATGGGGTGGTCGATGTGAAGGAGCCGGGTGAGGGCGGTCGTGAGCATGTGCGTACTGTAGCGACCGCGGGGAAAAACACCAAACCATCGACCGATGCCTTGAACGCGCTGCCGGTCCAATCGATGGCACTCCGGCGAAATAGCGAATATACCGGGCGATGCGAGAGCCGCTTCCCATAAAGGGTTTCGCTATCGGAGGCCGGCGCGCACGAAGGCGCTCGCCCGATCGATGACAAGGACGGCGACCAGCGTCACAAGGACAGCCGTCAGCAGGCTCTGGTATTCGAGTGTCTGGACATAGCCCAGCAGGTAGAAGCCGATCCCGCCCGCGCCGACGAATCCCATGATGGAGGACGAACGAACGTTGTATTCGAACATGAAGAGGAGCTGGGAGACGATGCCGTTGGAGGCTTCAGGGAGGATCGCATGGCGCGCCAGCTGCACGCGCCCACAACCGACACCGCGGATGGCCTCCATGACTTCCGGGTCGATGTCTTCGAACATCTCGTAGAAGATCTTGCCCAGGTATCCGACTGAGTAGAGGGCGACGCCGAGCGTCCCCGCAGCCGGTCCGAGACCCACCATGACGACAAAAACAATGGCCCACAAGATTGCGGGGACGGTGCGGACAAAGGCGAGAACGAACTTGATGGGCAACGTTATCCAGTGAGGGGCCAGGCTGGCTGTGGCCAGGAGCGAGAGCGGCAGCGCCAGGACGAAGCCAAGCATCGTACCCGCGAAGGCGATCTCGATTGTTTCGACGAGCGCTCGGGTCACCTCCGGCAGCACGGACGGTTCCGGGGGCACCGTTTCACCGAGGAAGATGCCAGCGTTGCGGAGGCCCCGCTGGAGGCGGTCGATATCCAGGAGCCCGACATCGTTGAGGGCAACGGCGAGGAATGTCCCGAGCACCAGGGTGACTGCGAGGGGGGCGTGGCGGCGAGCTTTCACGGCCTCATCATGGCGGCCAGGTCGCTTCCCCGGACCTCCGCGACAGGAAGATCGAGCCGCTTCTTGCCGTCGCCGAGGACCACCACCCACTCCGCGAAACGCTCAACGACATCGAGTTCATGGGTGGTCATGACGACGGTAACGCCGCTGTTGGCGATGTCCCGGACGAGTTTCATCATGTCGATGGTGGTGGCCGGGTCCAATTGCGACACGAATTCATCGGCGAGGAGCAGGCGAGGGTGTTGAACGAGGGCGCGCGCGATGGCCACGCGCTGCCGTTCGCCGCCACTCAAGGAGCGAACACGTTCGTCGCACTTGAGGCCGATACCGAGGGAATCAAGTGTCTGACGCGCATCCCGCAGGGTTTCACGGGGAAACAGCCCGGTGAGACCTCGCCAGGTGGGGACGCGGCCAAGCGCGCCCGCGAGCGTGTTATCGAGCACGCCGCGGCTCCTCACGAGACCCAACTGTTGGGGTATGTAGGCGACATCCGCGGTGAGGCGCCCGCGGGCGCCGCGATCCGGGAGGCGTTTTCCGAAGAGCCTCACCTCTCCGGAACGGGGGGAGAGCAGACCCTTCATCAGTTTGAGGAGCGTCGTCTTGCCGCTGCCGCTGGCGCCGAGCACCATAACCAGCCGCCCCGCCGGGACTGTCAGGGAGAAGGAATCGAGCACCGGCGGACGGCCACGAAAGCCAAACACGAGGTCCTCCACTTCGACGGTCGGCGGCGCCGGAATGGGAGCGTTAGACATGGCTGTGTCCGATGTGCGAGGGGCGAACGAACCGGCCAGCATCGACCCGCACGGCCATTTACTGGAGACGTTCGGTGAAGCGCGCCTGGGTCTTTTCCAGGTACGCGTTCAGCGTCGCGAGGTGCTCGTTGGTTGTCGTTGGTATGAACGAGACGAAGATCCCGGAGATGAACTTGCGCATGAGGTCGCGGTGCTCGGGCTTGCCAAGTTCGAGGAAAGCGTCCTTCAAGCGAGTGCGTGCCGGGTCCTGGAGTTGGCGGGCGAAGACGACGGCGTGGGAAGGTATTGGCCCCTGCGTTTCGATGACCCGTGTAGATTCGAGCACCTCACGGAAGAGCTTTTCCGCAACGTCGCCAGCGATCACGGAGACGTCAACCTGGCCGGACTTGAGCGCCTCCCAGGACTGTGCGTAGCCGCCGGAGTAGCTGACCTGGCCGAAGAACTTCGCGGGGTCAGCCTCCTTCCCATCCTTGGGCAGATAGCCGAGTTCAACGAGGCGGGCGACGGGGGCAAGATAGCCCGACGTGGAGATCTGGCTGGGCAGGCTTGCCTTCTTCCCCCGCAACTCTTCGAGATTGGCGTAGGGGCTGTCGCGCTTTACGACCCAGTACGAATAGTAGTACGGGGCCTCCGTCTTCTGACCGTCGATGACGACTTCGCGGACTTCGGCCAGGACGATTTCGGCGGATGCGAGCTTGTGGGCGAGGGATGACGGCCAGGCGCTCATGAAGGCCGCGTGGGCGTGGCCGAAGCGCAGCGATTCGACGACACCGGCGAAGCTGGTGGGGAAAACGAGTTCGACGCTGCCGCCAACACGTTCGGCGAGGAACTTTTCGATGTCCTTCGCATCGGCGCTGAGCTTCTCGGGCGTGTTCGTTGGTTGAACAGCGATCGTCAGCTTGGCGGGGTTCGCGACCGTCTTGTCGCCATCATCACCACAGGCGAGCGCCATGGGAGAAACGGCGGCGCCGAGGCTGACGATCGCCATCCCATGAAGGAAGCGGCGGCGGGAAGTTGTTCGGGCAGGCACGTTGATTATCCTTGTACACAGATGATGAAAGGTAGGACATCAATCTTCTTGTAATGAGTCCTAGTGTAGATGATTAGTCTATCCTAATGCAATGGAATGGCCTTGGGTGGGCGTCAAAAGTTTTGCATGGAGTACGGACAGCGAACATCCGGGCCGATCGCCCAACCAGGTTCGCAAGCCGGGACATCCCAGCGCTTGCTCCCGCGCGCGCTACGGACGGCGAGTTCGGTGCGCGACCCTGGTCACTCCGCCTCCTTCTCCACAGGGCGCAAACTTTGACGCACACGGAGAGTTAAGGATCTTCCTATTTAGAGAATATTTGTTCTATACTGGCAAGTCCTATGGATGCAGGCTGTCTGTTTATCCGCGACTTTTTGGTGGCGCTCGCGCGGCGAGAGCAGCCGACGCTGCGCGGGCGGGCAGTGGTGATCGGCGGCTCACCGGATGAGCACGCGGAGGTGAAGGCGTGCTCGCGGGAGGCGGCGGAGGCGGGCGTGGCCGTCGGCACAACATTGCGGCGGGCGCTTGCCCTCTGCCCGAACGCTGTCTTCCTCCCGCTCCAGGAGGCGCACGCGGCATCGGAGGCGGAGCGCACCTGGGCGGTGTTGCGCGACCATAGCCCGGTGGTCGAGGTGCTGGCGCCGGGCCACGCGCACATCGACCTGCGCGGCCTCGCGAAGCTCGCGCGGATGGAGGACGGCGCCTACCTGGCGGACCTGCACGAAGCGGTCTCGCTGACGAGCGGGCTGTCTGTCCACCTTGGCGCGGCGGAGACGGTGTTCACGGCGCACGCGGCGGCGGTTGCCCAAGCGTATTTTCGGGACCAGGGGAAAACGATACCCCAGGCGACGAGGGGAAAGCAGGAGAACCGCGATGGGAGCGCAATCCTGGTGGCAGAAGGGGAGGGGACACGGTTCCTCTCGGCGTTGCCGGTGGAGATTCTCCCGCTCCCGCCGGACGTGCACCAGCGGCTGCACCTGCTGGGCATCGACCGCGTGGGGCAGGTCGCGGAGATGCCGTTTAGCGCGGTCCAGGCGGAGTTCGGGCCAGCGGGGGCGCGAGCGTGGGAGCTGGCGAACGGCAAGGACGATTCGCCGATCGTGGCGGCGCGCGACGAGGTGCGCGTGAGTGAGGAGCTGGAGCTGCCAGCGCCAACATCGCTGAGTGAGCCCCTGGTCGCGGGGACACGGTCGCTTTTGCAGCGGGCATTGGCACGGCGAGAGGTGACCGGGCATTCGCTGCGGCGGCTGGACTGGCGGCTGCTGCTGGAGAGCGGCGAATCGATCACGCGGCGCTTCGCCTTCCGCGAACCGACGAACGACGCAACGAAGATGCTGTTCGTGGTACGGGGGAAGGTGGAGCGGCTCCAGCTTGCTTCGGCGGCGGTCTCGCTGGGGGTCACGCTCTCCGGGCTGTGCAGCGAATACGGCCACCAGGCGAACCTCTGGAACGTGGGGCCGCGCCGGGCGAAAGAGCTGCGCGACGCGATTGAGCAACTCAACGCGCGTATCGGCGAACCCCAGGTCTACCGCATCGTGGAGGTGCAGCCGTGGTCACGCATCCCGGAGCGGCAGCTCGCGCTGGCGATCTACGGGTGAAGGCGATGAAAGAGAAGGAACCGGGGCAGCATCTGCGGTCGCTGAACGAGCCAGCGCCGGCGGCGGTCGAAGCTGACGGGCGGGGCGTGCCCAAGGCGATGCTCTGGCGGGGGGCGTACAAGCGCGTGGCCGCCATCCACGAGACGTGGCGGATCGACGACGAATGGTGGCGCGAAGAGATCGCGCGGCGCTACTTCACCGTGGAACTGGAAGGTGGGCGGCGCGTGACGGTGTTCCACGACCTGATCGTGGATGCGTGGTATGCGCAGCCGTATGAAGCGCCGCGAGGTAGGCGTGAAGCGGTAGGCTGAGAGCGTAGGGCTCTGAAATGCGAGCGCGACGATGACCGCACAGGCAACCGAATTTCAAAGACTGGCATCTCAGCGCTTGCTCCCGCGCGCGCTACGGACGGAGGGTTGCGCCGAGAGTACGCGGGCGGTCCCAGAAGGCGAGGTGGGCAAGCATCGCGGAGACGGTCCAGCCGTCTTCGGACCTTGCATAGTCAGTGGGCGTGAGGCGATTGAGGAGGGCGTTGAGGCGTGACGTGGCGGCGGCGTTGAGGGCGATCCAGTCGTGTTCCATAACGTAGTATACGGCGCGTTCCCAACGAACAGGCCCGCAGCGGCCTCACTCGGAGTAGAAGTGTGACCTCAGATCGTCAAGGGGAATGTACTTCGTCGCCTGCCGCAAGATCGCGCGACAAGTGCCAGTTTCCAGCTCGACGTGCCGGGGAACGTGCAAAGTTTCCTGATGTCCAAACGCGTCCAACCTCTGAAGCTTGATGTGGCTGCCGCGCTGAGAGACCACTTCGAATCCAAACGCCACAAGAATCGCAGCCACTTCGGAGCCGGAGAGACGCTTCAGCCTAGGCAACGGCTGGTTCGAGCTCAAAGGTCACGACAATGACCGGAGCAGGCGAGAGACCGGCCTCCTCGAAGTCGAAGTCCTCGAGGGCCAGCGCGATGACCTCCTGGAGGTTCGACGCAACTTCATCGAGGGTAGTGCCCTGGGTGACGGCATTGAGCTGGGAGCACTCGCCCACGTAGCCCCACTCTTCCCCGTGTCGGATGACTGCCTGGATAACGCGTTGCATGGGGCCAGTCTACGCAGAATTCGCCTCAACTGTGAACTGCGGCTTGCGGGTCGCTACAATCGTGACAACGACTTGCGACAGAGGAGAACGCCATGGAACCGCCAACGCAGATCACGCCGACGAAGCTCGCCGACTACCTGGAACAGCTCACGAAACCCGTGTTTGAGGGCGGCATCAACTGGAAGGTGATCGAATCGAAGTGGCCGGGTTTCCAGGTGGCGTTCCAGGGCTTCGACCCCGAGACGGTGGCGACGCTGACGCCGGACGATCTCGACGCGCTCATGGCGGACACGCGCATCGTCCGCAACCGGCGCAAGATTGAGGCGACGGTACACAACGCGGCGGAGATGCTGGCGATCGAGAAGGAGTACGGGAGCTTCAAGAAGTATCTCGGCGCCCAGGGTGATTTCCCTGACCTCGTGAAGGACATGCGCAAGCGATTCAAGCAGGTCGGGGACTTCGGCGCGTACTACTTCCTCTATGTTGTGGGCGAGCCAGTCCCGGAGAACCACGAGTATCGCGCGAAATTGTTGGAGGGCGCCAAGAAGGAAGCGTGAGCGACCGGCCGGTCAGACTTCCGTACCGTAGCCTGCGGCGTTGGCGTAGGCCCAGCCATCGAGGTCGGGCGAAACGAGCCCGCCCTGAGCCAGCATGAGCGTGATCTGCGTGCGGTGTTCGACGCCGTGGGCGAGGGCATGGGTGAGGAAGAAGCTCGCGGGGAAGCGGTAGATTTTGCCCTGGAACGGCAAGTCGATCTCGCGATCTTCATCGAGTGATTCGGCGATGGCGATCAGGTCGTCACTGGCGCGGGCGAGGATTTCGGTGAGGCGGTCGAAGCCGGGCCAGGAAGTGCCGGGGCGGAGTTCGCCTTCGTGTTGGCGGCCGTGGGTACGGAAGACGAAATCCTCCTGCCCACCGGCGATGTGTCGCAGCGTTTGGCGAATGGAGCCGAAGGTTCCGGGTAGGGTAGCGTCGAGGTCCTCGTCCGAGAGTGCGCGACAGGCGTCGAGAAGCTGTAGGTTGGCCCATTTGTTGTAGCGGAACATTTCGGCGAGCGGGGTGTTCACGATGCCTGCCTCGTTTCGGAGCGAATAGTAGCATCTCTCGCTTTACGAACATATGTTCTATAGTGAGAAGATGCGCCAAGGACCGTTCGATCGAAGCCCGGCATCGCGCCCTCACCCCCGACCCCTCTCCCGACTCGCTGCGCTCGCGGGCGAGGGGAGTTCAGAAATTACAAGACCTCCCTATGTGGAGCTGCACGCGCACTCGTGTTGGTCGATGCGGGAGGGGGCGAGCAGCACGGATGAATTGGTGGGGCGGGCACTCGCACTGGGCTATGAGGCGATGGCGGTCACGGACCACGACAACCTCTATGGGGCGATGGAGTATGCCAAGGCGGCGAGAGAGCGTGGGCTGCGCCCGATAACGGGATGCGAGCTGACGGTGCGAGGGGAGGATGGAACGCGAAGCCACATCACAGGGCTGGCGGAGAGCGTCGCTGGGTATCGCAACCTCTGTCGGCTGTTGAGCCGGGCGTACAAGACGTATGGGAAGGACGAGCCGGGGATCGAGAAGGCGTGGCTGTTCGAGATGAATGAGGGGTTGATCGTGCTTTCGGGGTGCCGAGAGAGCGAGTTGGCGAGGCTGACGGACCCGTTCAGGCCCTCACCCCCGACCCCTCTCCCGACCGTGCGGGAGAGGGGAGAACGAAACGCAGAGGCGATCGCGCGGGAGTATTTGAAGGTGTTCGGGCCGGAACGCTTTTTTATCGAGCTACAACACCACGATGTGTATGGCGATGGCTTGCGGGCGGCGGCGTTGGCGGAGTTGGCGGAGCGGGTGGGGGCAGAGGTGGTGGCGACGAACAACGTCCATTACCACGTGCGCGAACGGCACCGCCTGAACGATGTCCTCGTCGCCATCCAGCACCGGCTAACGCTGGATAGTTCGCACCAGGAGCGGCGGCCGAACTCCGAGTTCTTCCTCAAGAGCGCGGAGTCCATGGCGCGGCGCTTCCGGCGCTATCCGCAGGCGGTTTCGAACACAGTCGCAATCGCCGAACGATGCACGTTTGACCTGACCCGCGACCTGCCCTACCGGCTGCCCGACTACCCGGTGCCGGATGGGGCGACGCTCGATAGTTTCCTGCGGGGAGTGTGCGAACGCGCCTTCACGCGGAAATACGGCGGCGAAACCCAGGCCGCGCGCGAAGATGGCCGCGCGCGCCTCGAACGCGAACTCATGCTCATCGCCAAGCATGGGCTGGCAGGCTTCTTCCTCGTGTATTGGGACATCCTGAAGATGGTCGGGGAGATCGCGCACCAACTGCGTGGGAGGCCGCTGACTTTGCCCCCGGACGAACGTCCGGTGGGGCGGGGGCGTGGCTCATCCGTGAGTTCGATCGTCTGTTACCTCATCGGGCTTTCGCACATCGACCCCGTGAAGAACAACCTCTACCTGGACCGTTTCCTCAACGACGAACTCCACTCCCTGCCGGATATCGACCTCGATTTCCCGCGCGACATCCGCGATGAGCTCCTGCGGCGCATCTACAACCGCTATGGCGAAGAGCACGCGGCGATCGTGGCGGCCTTCCCCACCTACCAGTTCAAGAACTCGGTGCTCGATATCGGCAAGGCACTGGGGCTACCGGCGCCCGTGCTGGCGAAGCTGAACAAGCTCGGCGGCCACTTCTCCAGCGCCTATGAGATCGGCGAAGAGATGGCGCGCATCCCCGAACTGAAGGCGATGGTGGACGCACCGATCTGGCGCGATCTGATCCAGCTTGCCCACGATGTCGCCGGCTTCCCGCGGCACATCAGCCAGCACGTGGGTGGCGTCGTCATCTCCGCCGAGCCTCTCTCCTCGGTCGTGCCGGTGGAACCCGCGCGCATGGATGGGCGCTTCGTCTGCCAGTGGGACAAGGACTCCGTCGATGACGCGCGCTTCGTGAAGATTGACTTCCTCGCGCTGGGCATGCTTTCTGCGGTCGATGAATGCCTGGACATGATCGAGGAGGTGCACGGGCGCAAGGTGGACCTCGGGCGCATCCCCCACGACAGCCCGGAGATCTTCGCTTCAATCCAGGCTGGCGACACCATAGGCACGTTCCAGATTGAGAGCCGCGCCCAGATCCAGACGCTCCCCAGGACGCGCCCGGCCAACATCGATGACCTCGCCGTGCAGGTGGCGATCATCCGTCCAGGGCCGATCGTGGCGGGTTCTTTCCACCCCTATATGGAGTATCGCGAGCGCGTGACGCGGGGCGAGCCGGTCTACGTGGACTACGGCCACCCCGAACTGGCGCCGCTACTGAAGGATTGCCTCGGCGAGACGGTCGGGCACGTGCTCTACCAGGACCAGGTGTTGCAGATCTCGTGTGCGGTGGCGGGCTTCACGCCCGGGCAGGCGGATCGGCTGCGACGGGCGATGAGCCGCAAGCGCTCGGCGGAGGCGATGCAGGCGCTCGAAGGCGAATTCTACGAAGGCTCCGACCGCATGGGGGTGAGCCGGGCGGCTGCGCACGTGGCGTTCACGAAGATGGCGGCGTTCGCGGCCTTCGGCTTTCCGAAGAGCCACGCGGTCGCCTTCGCGCTGCTCGCCTACGAATCCTGTTGGCTGCGCTATCACTTCCCGACGGCGTACTACTGTTCGCTGTTCAACGCCCAGCCGATGGGCTTCTACTCCGTGGAGGTGTTGACGAACGATGCCCGGCGGCGGGGGATCGAGGTACGGATGCCGGACATCAACCGCAGCAGCGTGGGCGCCTGGCCGGAGGATGGCGAGATCCGCATGGGCCTTTCCCAGGTACGCAGCCTTGGAGGGAACTGGCGCGACCGCGCGAAGGGGCGCAGCCAGGCGGAAGCGGGGATCTCGATCGAGGAGATGACAGCGAACGGTGCGCGCATCGTGGCGGAGCGGGAGCGAAACGGACCGTACCGGTCGCTCAACGAACTGCTCACGCGGACACGCATCAACAAACCGATCGCCGAAGCACTCGTACGCTCGGGGGCGCTCGATGGCTTTGGGATGCCGCGGCGGGAGTTGCTCTGGCAGCTTGGCCTGCTGACGATGCCGGGGACGGCGCGTGTGGCGAAGCGGAGCAGGGTGGTGGCCGGTTTCCAACCGGCGCTGGCGTTGCCCGTGAGCGCGGACATGGTGCGTCTGCCGGGCCTTTCCGATTGGAACCGCCTCGCCTGGGATTTCGACGCGATGGGCGTGACCGGTGGAAGTCACCCGATGGCGCTCGTGCGGCCGCTGCTGCACGAGGGGTTGATCACGAGCCGGCACCTCGGCGGGCCGGGCAACCCCAACCGCCTGCCGCAAGGGGCAAAGGTGGAGATGGCGGGGATGGTGGTGACGCGCCAGAAGCCGTCGACCGCCAGCGGCGTGATGTTCATGCTGCTCGAAGACGAGTTCGGGATGGCGAACGTCGTCATCTATATCGCCATCCAGGAGCGCCACCGGGAACTTGTGCGGGCGACGCCCTTCGTCATCGTCCGGGGACGCATCGATAACGTGCGGAGCGGCTTCCCGAACATCATCGCCGACCACTTCTCGCCGTGCCCCCTGCCGGGCCTCATCCCGCCGCCCGACAGCCACGACTTCGGGTAGGGTTGCGCGGCGAAAGCAAACACGGTGGCCGCAAGCGGCGTAGGCCCTGGCGTGCGCATGGCCGACGAATGCGGCAAGTTGATCCTCATGATTGATCCGCTGACGGCGTTCGGGGTCGTGTCGGTGGGTTCGATGCTCGTGCTTTACGCGCTCGAAGGGCGGCACGCAGGGTTCGTGCTGGCGTTCGCGGGGGCTTGCCTGGCTTCGTCCGTGTATGGCTTTGCGCAGGGGGCGTGGCCGTTCGGGGTGGTGGAGGCGGTGTGGAGCGTGGTCGCGGTACGGCGCTGGCAGGTGCGCTGGAAGTCGCAAAGGCCCGGATAGAGGCGCGGTCAACGAAGAGGCAACAACTTCACGGAACGGCTTTCTTCGCCCGGCATCCCGCCCTCACCCCCAACCCCTCTCCCGACTCGCTGCGCTCGCGGGCGAGGGGAGTAGCGAGGCGACGGAAACGTAAGCATGGTGTCTTACATTGATGGATAAGGTGCTCTCGGCCCGCCTCGATGAAAAGCCATCGCGGAATTGGACTTCGCCACCAAGAAGCTACGCATGACGAAGAAACAGTTCCTCGAAGAGGCGATTCACATGCGAGCGAAAGAGACGCGCATCGAGGAGAGCTTGCGCATCGTCGAGGAAACGGAGGGGCGTGGAGACGCAGTGAAACGGCAGAAGTAACGATTGCCGCCATTCGCAAGGCGAGCGAGGAAGCCTATCGCCGCAACCTCTTGCCGGGGACCGATCACTGGTAGGTCATGCGCTGCTGCGGGCGCCGGAGGGTAGGGCGGGGCTAGCAAGCGGAATGTAAGCATGGTATCTTACAAACATGGATAAGGTGCTCTCGGCCCGCCTCGACGAAAGAGTCATTGAGGAATTGGACTTCGCCACCAAGAAGCTGCGCATGACCAAAAAGCAGTTCCTCGAAGAGGCGATCCACCTGCGCGCGAAGGAGACGTGCATCGAGGAGACGCTCCGCATCATTGATGCGTCCTTTGGCGCATGGAAGCGCGAGGGCGAAACGATCGACGAGACCCTGGCGAATATCAGAAAGGCTCGTGCCGACGAGGACAACGAACGCCAAACGCGTTGGTCGTAGTCAACTCGCCTGTAAGCATGGTATCTTACATAGATGAACAAGGTGCTTTCGACCCGCCTCGACGAAAAAGCCATCGCAGAACTGGATTTCGCGGTCAAGAAACTCCGCATGACGAAGAAGCAGTTCCTCGAAGAGGCGATCCACATGCGCGCGAAGGAAACCCGCATCGAGGAGCGCCTGCGCATCCTCCATGAGACGTTTGGCGCATGGAAGCGCGACGACGAAACCATCGAAGAGACGGTCGCCGGGGCGCGCCGAGCGGCCGAGGAAGCCTACCGCCGAAACCTGATTCCCGGAACGGATCATTGGTGAGCCATGCGCTCTTACGTTGACGCGAATATTCTCATCGACTACCTTCGTGGCAATCTGCGGGCACTCGGTCTTCTTGACACGTTGGTTGGGCAGAATGAAGACCTTTGGATCTCCGCTGCCCAACGTGCGGAGGTCGTCTTCTATGTAAGGCGGGGGGAAGAGCAGCCTACGAATCGTTTGATGTCGTTCTTCAGCACCCACCCCGTGACCGAGGAAATCGTCGATGTTGGAGCAGCGTTGTATCGGCGGTGGCACCCCAGCCACGGTGTCGGGATCAATGACGCCATCCTCGCGGCCACGGTCAACATCACCGGGGGGCGGATCATCACGCAGAACGTTCGCCATTTTCCGATGGCGGACATCACGGTCGAACAGGGTTGGGACCCACGGTCGCAAACGTGACGCGTCCAGAATTCGGGACAAACCCATGACATCGTTCGAAGCGCCACCCGCTTGCTTACGCGCGCGGCTCTGATTCGGCGATAGCGACGGACTTGATCTGGACGGGTTCGGCGGGGCGGTCCTGGGCGCCGACCTTCGCGAGGGCGATGGCGTCGAGGACATCTTCGCCGGACGCGAGCTTGCCGAAGATGGTGTAGTTCGGCGGCAGGCTGTAGTCGGCGTGCATGATGAAGAACTGGCTGCCGTTCGTGTTGGGGCCGGAGTTCGCCATGGCGAGGATGCCGCGGCTGTAGGAGCGCTTCACGGGCTCGTCGTTGAACTTGTAGCCCGGGCCGCCGCTGCCGGAACCGGTGGGGTCTCCGCCCTGGATCATGAAGCCCTTGATCACGCGGTGGAAGATGACGTCGGCGTAGTAGTCGTCCTTGGCGAGGAAGACGAAGTTGTTGACGGTGGCGGGGGCATCGCCGGGGAACAACTCGGCGACCATGGTGCCCGCGCTGGTCTCGATCGTCGCTGTATACGCCTTCTTTACGTCGATCGCCATGGCGGGGGCGCTGCTGTATTTCTTCAAGGGACACTCCTCGGTGCTGTGCCTTCAGCGTAGCGCAGGAGGGCGAATCACACCCGTTGCTCTTTTACGCCCTGGGGGATGAGGGAGTCGTTCACACTCCCCAGCCATTCCTGGGTCC
>DAOTTM010000237.1:0-21496 GCA_034437915.1 Dehalococcoidia bacterium
ATGGCGCTTGCGCAGACGGACATCAAGAAGGTCCTGGCCTATTCCACGGTGGGCCAACTCGGGTTCATGTTTGTCGCCCTGGGCGCGGGCGAACCGTCGATAGCATTGTTCCACCTGACGACGCACGCGTTCTTCAAGGCGCTCCTTTTCCTCGGGAGCGGTTCGGTCATCCACGCGACACACCATAACCAGGAGATGGATAAGCTGGGTGGCCTTTGGAAGAAAATGCCGATCACCGGCACGACGTTTTTCATTGGTTCACTTGCTCTCGCAGGGCTCCCGCCGCTCGCGGGTTTCTGGAGCAAGGACGAGATCCTCGTGGGCGTGAACCACGCGTGGGGTCCATGGGCGTTGCTCTTGCTCGGCTTCGCGGCCGTGATGACGGCTTTCTACACAACTCGCCTGTTCATTCGCACGTTCATGGGCGAACCCAAGGATCGCCACGTGTACGAGCACACGCACGAGTCGTCGGCAGTCATGACGTTGCCGCTCGTCTTCCTGGCGATTCTCGCGGCGGTCGCGGGCTTGCTCGTCTTCCACGATGTGGGCACGGCGCTCGGCTTTCCGGGCGGTATCACGGAGTTCATCTTCCTCCCCGGTGAACACCCGCATCGATACGAGATCGACTGGGCCTTCGCAGCGGGTTCGCTCATCATTGGCGTCGTGGGCGTATTTTGCGGGGCATGGTTCTATTGGCGGGGCAGCCTCGAAAAATCCACACGCCTCGCCGAATTTCAGCCGGCCATCTACGACATGATCAAGAACAAGTTCTACTTCGATGAGATGTACCAGGCGGTGATCGATCGTGGCGTCCTGGGATTCAGCTACGTCGTAAGCTGGTTTGACCGATATGTCGTCAATGACACTGGCATCGATGGATCGGCCCAGGTAACCGGGTATTCCGGATTCCTATTGAAATACTTGCAGACCGGCAAGGTCCCGAACTACGCCATGGGCATCGCTCTCGGCGTGGTGGGACTTGCGCTCGCCGGGCTCGTGGTGAGGGGCTAACCGCATGACCTTTGACGAGGCCCAGGGGTACGTCGTCCTCGCAACACTGGCGTGTCCATTGGTGGCGATGGCGCTGCTGCTCTTCGTCCCGGGGCATCAGAAGATGCTCGTGCGCTGGATTTCGCTCTTCGCGGCGGCGGCAATGCTTGGTCTTTCGACCTACCTCTTTGTCGCCTACCAGGTTGGCGCCGATTCCATCCAGATGGAGTTCAAGCTTGTCTGGGTGGAGAACATCGGTTTCCTCGGCAAAGACGGCATCGTCTTCCACCTTGGAGTGGACGGCATTTCCGCCCCCATGGCACTGCTCACGGGTATCGTGGCCTTTGCGGGCACGCTGGCGAGTTGGAAACTGGAGTTCCGCAACAAAGACTTCTTCATCCTCTTCTGGATGCTCGTTGGCGGCGTCTACGGGACGTTCTTCGCGCTCGACCTGTTCTTCTTCTTCTTCTTCTACGAACTCGCCGTTGTCCCGCTCTATTTGCTCATCGGTATTTGGGGTTCGACGCGCAAGGAATACGGCGCGATGAAGCTGACGCTGATGCTGGTAGGCGGGTCGGCGCTCATCTGGATCGGCATCTTCGCGGTGTTCCACGAGGCGGGCCTGCAGACGTTTAGCTTCGAGGCGCTCTGGGCGGCCGGCAGCGACGGAACTCTCAGTCCGACCTTCCAGAAGACCTTCTTCCCGTTCTTCGTCGTCGGTTGCGGCGTGCTGGCAGCGCTCTGGCCCCTCCACACGTGGTCCCCGGATGGCCACATGTCCGCGCCCACAGCAGTTTCCATGGTGCACGCGGGTGTGCTTATGAAGCTTGGCGCGTTCGGGATCATCCGCCTTGGCATTCAGCTGCTGCCCGAAGGCGCCGACTTCTGGATGCCGGGGCTCATGGTGCTGGGTGTCATCGGCGCGCTCTACGGTGCGACCGCGGCGCTCACCCAGCGCGACTTCAAGCTCATCTCCGGCTACTCGTCCGTCAGCCACATGGGCTACGTGCTCATGGGCTTGGCCACGATGAGTTCCATCGGCGTGACGGGCGCCGTCCTCCAGATGTTCAGCCACGGAGTCATGACGGCTCTCGTCTTCCTCATGATTGGTGCACTTTACGATCAGGCGCACACGCGTGACCTTAGGGATTTCGGCGGAATCGCCAAGGTGATGCCAGTGTGGGTGGTCTTCTACACGATTGCCGGGCTGGCGAATGTCGGCCTGCCGGGGCTCTCGGGATTTACGGCGGAGTTTCACATCTTCGTCGCGACGTTCCGCACCTACCCGTTGTTTGGCGGCATGGCGATATTCGCCGCTGCTCTCGCCGCCGCATACATGTTGCGGATGTTCTCCGTCGTCTTCTTTGGGCCACTCAACCCACGGTGGCGTGAGTTGAAAGACCTCACAGCGCTCGAAACGATGGCTGGCGGGTTGCTCATCGGCGCCATCGTCCTGATGGGAGTCTGGTGGCCGCTGTTCACTGACCGAATCGCCCAGACGGTAACGGGCTTGCCGGGGATGGTGGGCTAAATGGGACGGGACTATTCTCTCTTTATTCCCGAATACATTGCGGCGATTTCGGCGATGGTCATCATCGGCATCGAGCTCTGGTGGCCTAAGGTGCGCAAGGATCTGCTCGCCTATCTGACGGCTGCGGCCGCCCTGGCATGGGCCCTAGCCAGCCTTTTGTACATCAACCACGACCCGGAGGGCTTCCAGGGCCTTATCCAGATCGACCGCTTCACGACGTTCTTCCGCGTCCTTGCGGCGGGCATTGTGTTCGTCACGGCGCTCATGTCGGCCCAATACCTTCGCACGCGAACGAAGGCTGCCGCCGAATACTACGGCCTCTTGCTGATCGCCGGTTGTGGCATGGTCTACATGGCGGCGGCGCGGGAACTGATCACCGCATATATCTCTCTCGAACTGCTCAGCTTTTCGCTCTACATCCTCGTCGGCTTTCTGAGGAAGGACCGCCTGAGCAGCGAAGCGAGCCTGAAGTACATCCTACTCGGCGCCTTCGCCAGCGCCATGTTCCTGTACGGCATGAGCCTCATCTACGGCATCACCGGGACGACAACGTACGACGGTATTTCCGCTGGACTGTCCGAACGCGGCGGCGACACGAACGCCGCCGTGGTCGTGGGCTTCATGCTCATCATCGCGGGAGTGGGTTTCAAAGTTGCTGCGGCGCCCTTCCACATGTGGTCGCCCGATGCATACGAGGGCGCGCCGCTGCCCATCACCGCTTTCCTTTCGACCCTCTCCAAGGCGGCGGGATTCGCGCTTATCCTGCGCTTGTTCACGGGCGCGTTCCTCGTCGATGCCATCGAGTGGCGGTGGGCGATTGCGGCGCTGGCCGCCGCCACGATGACGATTGGAAACCTCGTCGCTATCCAGCAATCGAGCCTCAAGCGCCTTGTTGCTTACAGCTCGATCGGGCAGGTCGGCTACATGCTCGTCGTGATCGCGGCCATTGGTTATGCGCAGCCCGGCAGCGACACTGCCAGGGATGCGTCAACGACGCTGCTCCTCCATATGGTCGGCTACATCGTTTCGACCCTTGCTCTCTTCACGGCCCTGACGGCGTACTACAACAAGACGGGCAAGGACACCGTTGCCGGCTTGCGGGGCATGGCGGAGACCCAGCCGTTCCTGGCTGTTGTCGTCACTGCCTCGCTCTTTTCGTTCGCGGGCCTGCCATTTTTCGCAGGATTCACGACCAAGCTTTTCCTCTTCCAGGCGAGTACGACCGACGGTCTCCTGTGGTTGGTCGGCCTGGCAGTGCTTAACAGCTTCGTCAGTCTGTATTACTACCTGATGGTCTTGCGCCAGGTCTATCTCTTCGACCCCGAGGACGGCCAGAGGCGCTTCAGCGTTAACCCGTTGCTCCGCGTCGTGGCCGCCGCTCTCCTGCTGGGAGTGGTGTTCATCGGCGTCTGGCCGCGGCCGCTCTTCCAGGCTGCAGACCACGCGACCGCGCCCTTGTTCCATGTCGGCGCGGGTAACCCGGATCAGCCATAGGGCTGGGCCTTTATGCGTCCGCGGTGGCGCGGGGGTTTTCCCGAATCTTATCCCGGCCGAGGGTTCTTTAACGGAAAGAACCCGCCGAAATGTGCATAAGCGTGGTACGCTCACGGTGAGCCGAGTTCCTGCCTTCGGCAGGGAGCGGGGGACCCACTGTTTGGGGTGAATTGCGCGCGTGCGCGTATAGGCGACCTCCCTTCGCCGAACCCGTCAGCTAACCTCGTAGGCATCCAGGGAGACGTGCGCGTCTCTGACAAATTGCGACGTTCGATGATTGAGGGTGTTCATGGAACACGCTGAAGGTCTCGCGCGGCTTCGTGGAGGCTGGCACTTTGACAGGCGTTCAACACAATGTCTGCCCTATCTCGACTCGCCGTCTCTATTACGCCATGAGATTCGCCGCGCAGTCATCTCAAAACCTCTTTCTCGCAGCCCTCTTTCTCACCGCGGGGACGCACGTTGGAGCGGCGCTGAGCCTCAGTGCCCTGTTCATAGCGTCGCTTCTCCCTTCGCTCCTGTTCGCGTTGCCTTCGGGTGCCCTCGTGGATCGCCTGGGCGCGGCTAAGGGCCTGATGCTGGGCGCCGGTATCCGTCTCGCAACTGTCGGAGCGGCGGCCGCGTTCGTCCCCGGGCCGCGCTGGGGCTGGGTGGCGATGTTTGTCTTTTCGACAGGTTCTCAGCTCTTTTCGCCAGCGGAGATGTCGATGGTTCGCTCCCTTAGTCGTCGCTCAAGCGGCTCCATTCACTCGGTGCTGGTGGCGTTGCAGTACGGTGGGCAGGCCTTCGGCGTCCTTGTGTTGGCGCCAATCTGCTACTACGGGGGCGGCAGCCGCTTAATGTTCGGCACGGCCTTCGTTGGCACAGCGGTAGTTGCCGCGACTTCGCTCATCGTCAGCTGGGGCCTGCGCGGCACGCCCGCCAGTTTCGCACAGCCCGCGCGGGCGGCGTTCCGGTTCAGGCCCGTCGCACGCCTTTACCTTCGCGATGCGCGCACGCGCTACGCCCTCGTCGCGTTGTCGCTCAAGGTCATCGTCCTTCGCGCAATCGTCGTCACGTTGCCGCTGTATGTCCGTCACGATATCGGGCTGGGATTCGGCGGACTCGTCGTCCTTGCCGTCCCGGCAATCGTGGGGTGCGCGATCGGACTCTTCTGGGCAGCCCGCACGGTCAACGGTGATAGTGCGGTGGATGTCATGCGCCTTTCAATGGCCGGGATGGCGGTTGCCACGTTCGCCCTCGGCGCGCTCGCCTACGCCCTTCTCGCGGCCACGAACAACAGCAGACTCGACCCCATCGAGGATTTCGGAAAGTCGTTCAACATGGTGCTGGTGGTCGGTTTGCCGGTTGCGTTCCTCCTCGGGCTCTCGATGAGTGGCATCCTTGTGAGCGGGCGCGTCGCGCTCACGGAAGCCGCCCCGATCAGCCAGCAGGCAAGAGTCTGGGCCGTGCAGATGGTGCTTACCGAGGCGTTGATCGTCGTGCCGGTGGTATTGGTCGGGGTCATGGCCGAGATGGCTGGAGCGCGCTCCACCCTCACCGCCATTGGCGCATTGGTCGGTGCGGCTCTGCTCCTTCTCGAACTCCCGGCACTCTTGCGGCGGCGTTCGACGACTTCGCCTGTCCCACTGCCCGTCGTTGTCCCCGCCGAAGTGTAGACAGCTCGGCGCGTTGGGAGGGGCCTCACACACGGAACCGAGTCGCCGGCATATCGCAGAAGCATGCCGTCGCCTTGGCGGACTTCCCCGACCCGAGTATCGTTCGCGTTATCCAATTGGAGAGAAAATGAAGATCACACGGGTATACACCGGCGACGACAACGAGTCCCACCTGGAGGACCTGGATATCCCTCTCGTCCCGGGCCGGTACGGGGCACTGTCGGAGCTGGTCGCGGCCAAGGGAGTGATGTTCCGCGAGACTCCGGTTGGAGGCGCCCTGGACTTCCACAACGCCCCACAGCGGCAGTTCGTCATCACCCTCGCGGGAATCGCCGAGATCGAGTGTGGCGATGGGAGCAAGCGGCGCTTCGGGCCGTCCGACATCCTCCTTGCGGATGATACGACCGGTCGTGGCCACATCACGCGGGAGATTGAAGGGCCGCGGCGCAGCCTTTTCATCCCGCTCCCCGAAGACTTCGACCCGTCTCCCTGGCGGAAGTGAGGTCGGCGTACCAGCACTCACGTTTTCCTAACGTAATTCTAACGGTCGTGGCCATTCAGAAACCTCACTCCTGGCCGTGACTCGTGTAGCATTCCGGTCAGGAGCAGGTGATGTTGAGTTTCAGTTGGGGTGCGTTTTTAGTCTATCTGGCCGCGTTGGTCTTGATGACGCTTGGTGGCATCATCGGGCTCATCGAGTATCGCCACTGGGCGTTCCTCGCGCCCATCCTCATGGGGCTGTTCTTCTTCTACATCTGTTGGGAAGCGGTGGTGGAGACTCAACCCACGCCCCCGCGTTCGAAGAGCGGCCAGTAGGGCCTACGCTTTTCTCGTCCGGCTATTGCCGGTCGAAGACAAGAGGCAGGGAACGGACGCCGCGCATCACGAACGTCGGTACGCGCGGCAGCGGTTCTGGCGTTGCGCGTTGAAAGTTCCGGCAGTGCTGTAAAAAGGCGTCGATGGCGCAGATAGCCTCAAGGCGAGCCAGTGGCGCTCCGAGACAGAAATGGGGACCCATCCCGAAAGCGAGATGGCGCGGTTGAAGCGACCGCCGAACGTCGAATGCCTCACCACGTTCGAACACGGCCTCGTCTCGATTTGCGGACCCGATCCAGGTCAATATCTGTTGGCCGGGAGAAATTGTCTTGTTGCGAATCACCGCTTCGCGGGTTGCCCTGCGGGAAGTCACCTGCACTGGTGATGAGAACCGAAGGACCTCTTCAATGGCCGCTGGGATGAGCGAGCGATCATCAAGCACGAGTTGAAGCTGGTCCGGGTGGGCCATGAATTCCTGGATCGCGTTGCCAATCAGGTTGGTCGTCGTCTCGTTGCCGGCCACGAGCAGCAGGATGAGCATCTGGAGGAGTTCGTCGCTGTTCAGCTTCGAACCTTCCGATTCCGCGGCAACGAGCGCGCTAATGAGGTCTTCGCGGGGCGCGGTGCGGCGTTCATCCGCCATCCGTGTAAAATAGCCGCGCATCTCTACGAACGTCGCTTCGGCGTTCGCGCCGTCGTCGTCTGGGCCCGGTCCCTGGCCCAATTGGCGGACAACGAGGTCCGACCATCGCTTGAATTGCGCGCGGTCTTCGGGCGGTACACCAAGGATCTCGGCGATCACGATCACTGGCAACGGATACGCCAGCGCTTCAACAACATCGGCCCTGCCCAGCGGGGCGATCGGTTCAAGCAGTTCGGCGGCCAGCCGCTTGATGCGCGGCTCCAACAGTTCCACCATGCGCGGCGTGAACGCCTGGGAGACGAGGCTGCGAAGGCGCGTGTGCCGGGGTGGGTCGGAGAACAGCATGCTTGGTGGTGGCGTCGGCATCCCCTCTATCGGTGGAGTCACGGACGACCACGTCGCGTTGTCCTTCAGGATCGATTGCACATCCTCATGGGCGAACGCCAACCAAACGCCGAACGCTTCGTTGAACGCGAATGGCATGAACTTGCGCCCGAGCGCGTAGGCGGGGAAGGGGTTTTCCAGGAAACTCGGGTCGCCTGGGTCGAACGCTTGCGCCGGATCGGGCATGGACTGCTCCTCGGGCCCGGATCAGGCCTTCTTTTTGCGGCGCTTCTCTTCCGGTAGCCCGTTCGCGGATGCGCCGGTCGACTTGAGCTGCGCAAGTGCGTCGTCGATGCGATCCATGCGGAGATGCAGGCCTTGGACGAGGTCCATGAGGCGCCGGAACTCCGTCAGCGGGACGCCCCCGGCCATCTCCACGAGCGGCTCATAGGTGCTGCGCGTGATTTCCGCGAGGGTAGCGCGGGAACCCAAGTACGTTTTCTCGGACTCGCGAGAGACCCGCTCACCGGCGGGCGAGGCTGAGAGCGTGTCGGTGACCTGTCCGAAGGCGGCGATATAGGCATCGGCTGCCTGCCGCCAGCTTTGAATCAGGCCCGCCATGGGGTCGGGAGGTGTATCTGGCATCGCGCACAATGCTATCAGACCGCGTACGAGCGTGCGTGAACGACCTTCATGCCGTGCCCACCGGGATGCGCCCGGTGGGCCACGTCTACCGGTAGCGTGATTCATCGAGCGTGACGTATTGGAGGTCCCGTTCATGCGCCTTCAGGAAGCGGGCTGCCGAATCAGGCATGGCCTCGATGAGCTTTTCGGCGCGGACGGTCCCGTCTGGCTGTTGTGAATAGAGGCCGGTGAGCACGTACGGGCTGTTGATATCGAGTTGCATGGCGACGTACGCGCCGGCCGCCCAGAGCGACTGCGCCAACGTGGCGGCGCTGAGTGAATTGCCCGCGGCCACAAGGAGGTGGCCGTCCTTGGTAAGCCCGATCGCGGATCGCCAGGTGATGAATTCGGCCGAGTTCGCGGCCACGTATCCCCACGTGTCGTTGCCTTCGTTGACGCGCTTGCTGACTTCGCCCTTATCGACGAGCAGCACGGCGTTCTGGCGCACGCCACTGATGCTGTCGTCCCATGTGATATCGCGACCCCATTCGCCCAGCTTAATGGTCCCATCTTTGTAGCTCACGACGGAGGCGAGTCCGTTGCGAAGGGGAAGAAACTCGCGGCCCTCCACCCACATCCCGAAGCTGCCATGCGGACCCTTGAAGCCTCCCGTCCAGGCGGCGAGGAGTTGCGAATGGGCGTCCTTCGGGATCATGCCGGTGCCTTTGACGCCGCGTGTGCCGCCCGGTTCTCCCGTCCCACCAACAAAGTTGAGCCGCACGCGACGTGAATCGATGAGCAGGACGCCCACGAGCGCGTAGGGGCGGGATTTGTCCGGACGGATGAAGGTCTTCGCCATCAATATGTCCGTAGGCGAAGAGCGCGGCAGGCCGGCGGTCGTCCAAACGCCTTCCCCGGCCTCCAGGTTCTCCCGAAGGGCGATCGTCTTGGGGAGCTGCATGGGGAGGGGCCCAAGCGTGTCGGCGGTAAGGCCGGCCCCCGAAGAACGAGCGGCTGACCCGATGACATAGACCACCTCTCGCCCCGGGGCCCGGGGGACGAGCTCTATGCGCGGCTTCAATTCGCCAAAGGGATCGGTATTGCCGCCGAGGAGTTTGAACTTGGTCTTTGCTATGCGGTCATCGACGCGAAAGTACAGGGCTTCCACCCGCGCGGTATTTTCATCGCCGATGACCTGGCGGCTGAGGTCTGCTCCCTGCGCGCTGAATTTGGCTCGCTGCGTGTAGGCGACGGCCGTAAGCGCGGTCATGAACACCAGGCTCGCGAGGGTGAGTCGCCTCCACGTGAAGAATCGACGCCGAACAACCCGCTCGAAGGCGGGGGACGCCGCAACCGGGAGCGTGGCAGGCAGAGTGGAAGGCAGAGTCACGATGATCGCCCCGATTGGTGCGGACGCGGATGGATCGATAGCGTCTCCTGATCCTGGATCGTCGTGGGTGAGTGCCGGGACGGTCAGTCTGTGGGGCCGCGGGCCTCTGCGGAGCATGAGCATATGCTATAGATGTCGCACTAAGGTTCAATCGAGACAGAGGCGAAAACGTTAACGAGGCAGCGCTCTTATCGAAAGCCGGGACGCTTGCTCACGGCAGCCCGAAATCCGTCTTCAGCTGGGCCGCCACCGCTTTCAATACGGCGTTCGCGAGCCGGTCTCCGCCCGCACGCGTGAGGTGGATTCCGTCCGCCTGGCGCATGGAGACTCCTACGCCTGAATCGTCTTTGAGGAAGGCTGAATATTCGCCGTTTGCATCAACGAACAGCTTCCATGAGTCGATGAACAGGGTCCCCGGCCGCTTTTGGGCCTCATCGCCGAAAATCTGGTTCACGTCCAACATGCGGCGGGAGAAGCCGTCGTCCCGCATGATTGGCTGCCCCATCCAAACGACGAGCCGCCCCTGTCCCCGGACGATGTCCATCGTCCCGGCAACGCGGCGTCGATACTCCGCCCGCCAACCATCGCTCTCGGGTTGGAAGATGGCGCCCTCGGGAGTCTTCAAGCCCTGGGAGTCGTTCGCTCCGAAGACCACTACGATGATCTCGGGCGGTCGTTCGGAACGTGTGAGCCGGGAGAATTCGCCGGGCCAATCGAAGACATCCGGGCGGCTAAGGCCCGTCGAAATGCGATAGTCGAGCTCGCTTTTCAGGAGACCGGTGCCGTCGGCGATTGCAACGAGCGATTGCCCGAAGACCTGGGCCATCGAATCGCCTCCGACCCAAAGGCGCAGGGGGTGGTCGCGGTCGGGAATGCGGACGGAGACTGCCTGCGGCGCGGCGTTTGGCGCTTTAACCTCGGGGGCGGGCTGTGTGTCGAGAAAAGCGGGCGACTGTTTGCCACGCCCAAGGGACTCGTCCAGCCACCCGCGAGGACGGTCGAGATACAGTCCGTGACTCACAAAATGGACTGGACGCCATACGCGGAGCCAGTTCGTCCGTTCCGCGCCGAACGGCTTCTGGTCGGCGCCCGCGAGCAACGCGTCGGCGTTCAGGAGTGTCCCGAGGACAAGCGTCAGCCCGCAGACGAAGATAGCGACGCCGCTTGTCATCGTGGGGCGACTGTCGGGAGGGTTCCTTTGCACGCGCGCCATGGTTGGCAGGGTAGCTCAGAAGCGGAAGTAGATAAACGGCGAGACGCCTTCCGGCCCCAGCCCATCGATGAGCACGAGGCTGAACGCAAGCGCTGCCGCCTGGAGGCCAGGCCCCATCCTGGCGAAGAGCGCCTGCACGCGTTCGCTGACGTTCGCGGGGATGAACTGGTAGCCGACACTGGCCACGAGGACCACCAATAGCAGGGGCGACACCAATGGCGCCGAACCCCAGGCCGTGGCCATCCGCCAGAGTAATTCGAAGGCTGAACCGATCGATTCCGCCCGGAAGAAGATCCAGGCGAGGCAGACGACGTGGAACGTGACCAGCCAGCGCAGCAACGTCGAACCGGGCGTGGGAGCGGCCCCGATGACAAGCCGACGCTCGCCCCGCTCGTCCCATTCCCGTTCGAACACCTGTCCAAAGCCATGGATTGCGCCCCAGGTGATGAAGGTCCATGCGGCGCCATGCCAGAGTCCGCCCAGCAGAAAGGTCAGGACGAGGTTCCGATAGAGGAACATCTTTGTCCCCCGATTGCCGCCCAGGGGGATATAGAGGTAGTCCCGAAGCCAGCGGGAGAGGGACATGTGCCAGCGTCGCCAAAAGTCCTGGAGCGTGATGGCGGAGTAGGGCGAATTGAAGTTCTGCGGAAAGCGAATGCCCAGCAGCAGCGCGCAGCCGATGGCGATGTCCGTATATCCGCTGAAATCGGCGAATATCTGTACGGCGTAGGCGTAAGTCGCGACGAGAATCTCGATCGAGGAGTGATCCCCAGGGATGCCGAACACGGGGTCGACGATTTCGGATGAGAGGTAGCTGGAGATGACAACCTTCTTGAACAGCCCAACGGTGATCAGGCAGAAGGCGGCCGTGGCCGGGATGGCATTGCGGCTTATTGGGTTCTTGAGCTGAGGCGCGAATTCAGAAGCGCGCACGATCGGGCCTGCCACAAGGTGGGGGAAGAACGAGAGGAAGGTTGCGAAGTCCAGGAATGGCATGGGCTCAACATCGCGGCGACCGATATCGACGATGTAGCTGATCGCCTGGAAGGTGAAGAACGAAATCCCGATTGGCAGCGTGATTTCGAGGAGTGGGAGCGCGTTGCCGATGCCCAGCGAACCGAGGAGGTCGTTCAGGTTCGTCGCGAAGAAGCCGTAATACTTGAACCAACCCAGCAATCCCAGGTTGAGCGCGACGCCCAGGAGAACTACGCCGGTTTCAGCGTTCGTTCGGCGGGGGCCGCTGCGCAGCGCGAAGATCAGTCGCCCGAAGAGGTAGTTGCCGATGGTTGAGGCGGCCAACAGGAGCACGAAGCGCGAATCCCAGGCTCCGTAGAAGAACCAGCTCGCGCCGATCATGAACAGCCGCCATTCGCGTTCCCGCGGGCGGAGCCACCAGCTGATGCCCAGCACAGCCAGGAAGAAGATAGCGAAATTGACCGTCGGGAAGAGCAATGGCTCTGAAATCCGCCTTTCCCCGGTGAAGGTGCGATTCAGCCACGCCTACGGTACTGGGAACGGGGGGAGGGTCAACGCGCGGGTTGGCCGTTTCATGCCGCGAAGCGATACTGGGCGGATTCCCCGGAGGAGTGAGCGGTGGTATCGGCGATAGCAGCGCACAACCTCGTTAAGCACTTTTCGCCTGATATTCGCGCCGTGGATGGAATCGACCTGGACATCCCGGCGGGCCAGATTTTCGGATTTCTCGGACAGAACGGCTCGGGCAAGACGACGACTGTTCGCATGCTCAGCACTCTGCTCAAGCCGACGAGTGGCAGGGCGGAGGTCTCGGGAATCGACGTCTTCGCCAATCCAGCGGCGGTGCGCAAGTGCATAGGCGTGGCTCTCCAGGACGTTGGCCTCGACGATTTGCAAACAGGCAGAGAGCTTCTGACGCTCCAGGCCCGTCTTTTCGGCATTCGCGGCCGAGAAGCTCGTCGCCGTGCTGACGCCCTCCTTGAAGTCGTTTCGCTGACGGACGCAGCAGGGAGAGCAATAAAAGGCTATTCGGGCGGCATGCGCAGGCGCCTCGACCTCGCCTGCGCGCTCGTCCACAAGCCGACCATCGTCTTCCTGGATGAACCCACAACCGGCCTGGACCCGATCACGCGAGACGCCGTTTGGCGGTACGTCGCGGATCTCAATACCGGCGATGGAGTGACGTTCTTCCTGACGACCCAGTACCTCGAAGAGGCCGATCGGATGGCCAATGCCGTGGCGATCATCGATAAGGGGAAGATCGTCGCGAGCGGCACACCCGAAGCTTTGAAATCATCGATTGGGACAGATGCTATCGCCATGACGTTCGCCAAGGGCGCTACCGCCATTGCCGCGGCAGAGCCGATTCTACGCCGCTTCGAAAACGTTGAAGACGTTCGCGTCGTCGGACACGAGGTCGTCGTCTATATCCGCAACGGCGCGGCGTCGGTAGCTCCCCTGGTGCGGTTGCTTGACGACGCGAATCTTGAACTTGGCGAACTGCGGCTCACGCGACCGTCGCTCGACGATGTCTTCCTTCGAGCGACGGGACACCACCTCGAAGCTGACAAGGCCAGCGGGCCTGCGCAGGGGGCGGTCTGATGCGAACAATTACGGAACTGCTGATCCTGACGCGGCGAGCGCTGCGTGAATCCCTGCGACAGCCAGGCAACGAACTCCCGAACGTGTTCATCCCACTGTTCTTCTTCATCGTGAACGTGGGAGCCGTCGGAGGCGTCGCGCGCGAGGCGTTCGGCGTCGATGACTACAAGGGTTTCCAGCTCCCGGTCGCAATTCTCCAGGGCGCGGCGAGCCTGGCCAGCGGGGCGGGCGTGACGATGACGCTGGACATGCAATCCGGGTATTTCGAAAAGCTGCTGCTCACCTCGACATCCCGCTTCTCCATCATTCTCAGCCGCATGCTGGCGGAATCCATCAAGTGCATGATCCTTGCCGTTGCGATCATCATTCTCGCCATCGCGATCGGTGCCGGGTTCGAAACCGGCTTGCCGGGAGTGGTGGTGCTGATTCTCGCGGCGGGGATGTTCACGCTCGCGTATTCCGGAATCGGTATGGCGCTAGCACTGCGGACGGGTAGTCCTCAGGCGGCGCAGGCGGGTTTCATCCTCTTCTTTCCGCTGCTCTTCCTCGCACCGACGTTCGCACCGGTGAGCGTGTTCGCGGATTGGCTCGCGACGGTGGCGGCCTTCAATCCCGTGACGTATCTGATCGAGGGCATGCGTGGGCTCGTGACGGACGGTTGGGATGGTCCCCAGCTCTTGCGCGGCTTTGCCGCGGTCGCCGGGATCGGCGCGCTTTCCCTCGTGTTGAACATGTGGGCCCTGCGTTCGCGCGACCGCTAAAGTGACATGCGTCCGCGTGCGGTGAACGTGTTCAGCTGACTGAAGACGGTCGTTTGCGCGGCTTCGGCTGGCACTTCGGACAGAAGTGGGTCCCCCGCCCAGCCACGACTGTGCGTTCAATCGTTGTGCCACACGCGTAACACGGCTTTCCATCGCGGCGAAACACCTGTACGTGCATGTGCTGGAAACCTTGCCGCCCTTCTCCATCGACATAATCCTTGAAACTGGCGCCGCGGTTGGCGATGCCCCGCTCCAGGACCTCCCGACAGGCAATGTGGAGCCGTTTCAACGCGGGCAAGGACAACCGGTCCGCGGGCGTCCCCGGGCGCACTCCCGCCTGGAAGAGCGCCTCATCGACATAAATGTTGCCGAGGCCGGACATGCGCTTCTGATCGAGGAGGACGGCCTTCACGGGCGCGGGCCGTCCGCTGAGTGCGTTGCGGAAGGCGGAGAGCGTAAAGGTCGCGTCGATTGGTTCGGGGCCAAGTTTGGCGAGCAGCGGCGCGAGGTCCGAATAGAAGCGCCACGTCCCGAACTTTCTGAGGTCCGACCAGCGCAGATCGTGCCCGTCATCGAGGACGATTCGCGCTCGTTCGAACGGTTCCGGCAGGGCAGCGGAATCGCGCCAGATGATCCGACCGGTCATCCGCAAGTGGACGACGAACCAGCCCCCGCCTTCCCATTCGAACAGGAGGTACTTTCCCCGCCGCCCCAGCCTTGCGAAGCGTTGGCCCACCAGAGCCGCGCGGACGGCCCCGATGGGCAACCCCCCAGCGAGCAGGTCGAGGGTCCCCGGGTCGACCTCCACAGCCACGACCGTCCGCCCAACGAGGAGCGGCTCCAGGTCGCGGCGTATCGTTTCGACTTCTGGCAGTTCGGGCATACTCACCAATCGTACGCTGATAACTGACATACACCTCCTCTGTTGGTATTCCCGGATTCACTCCGGGTTGTCTGAACTAATGCTTGATTCGCATCCGCGCGGTTCAGTGTCGGTCGTCCCGCGCCGATCTACTTAGTGGGCATGACGAAATTCGTGCCCTCGGAGGGTTCGGACGTTGTCGATCGCCATCGAAGGAAGCTGCCACCAGTGCGGCTCAAGCATCATCGAGGGAGATTAGCTTCCGTGGTGAACGTCGCAAATCTGACGGTGCGTGCCTTGCGGGCGTCTCGGCGGACATTCGTCCTCTCTGCGGCGCCTGCTTCCAATGGGTCGATGCTTGATGGGGATGGCCTCCGGGCAGACAGGCCTCTCCCCCCAGGGTGTGTTGGGAATTCCCATACGCGGAAACGTGGTTCGCCCCAACGACCGGCACTGCCTCTACTGTTATTGCGAATTCCGAGACGATTCGTTCACCGTGGACCTGGTCACGTTGAGGCGCGAATACGTTCGCTCCTCGCTCATGCGCCATGTTGGCTCCGTGAAACAACACCGCCTTTGCTACCAGTGCCACGCGTGGTGGCGGACGACGCTCAATGACCCTTCTGCGGTCCGTGGCACGAGCTACCGCGCCGATGATGGACCGTTTGGGAGCTGGAGTACTACCCACGCTTTCCATGCGTATTCGATCTACCGGGGCGAGCGGGATATCGACCTTCTTGATGGCACCGTTCACAGCGGTTCCACGACCTTCCAGCCGATCGATGTGGAGGACCTTACCCGCGAACCGTTCGACGGACGAGGAGTGCTCTTCATCGGCGCGGGGAAACTGGATCGGGCGACATCAATCGTGCGCTCCGTGCCGGAGTCCGCGCGACGGCGCTGCGTGATCGTTGCGCGGCCGGATTGCGTTCAGGGTGCGATGGCGGCGATGTCGTTGGGCGCTGGCGACCTCCTTGTCTCACCGCTATCGCCCCAACAGGTCACGGGATCATTCGACCGCCTTGGCGATGCGTCGCGGCTTTCGCGCGATGGCGAAACCGGCCTGCCAATCCTGACCGAGACGGCGCCGAAATTCGGCCAACCCGGCCATCTCATTCGAGTTCAACCGGCAACGAATGCGGACTTGATGCCGACCGTCATGCTCCTTCGGAGATACCTTCTCGGATATGACCGCGTGGGGGTCGATGGAAAAGGCGGCGCCGTGGCGGTGGTGTACTGCCCCGCGGAACACCTCTCGGCGGTCGTCCAACGCATGCCAGTCTTCCTCGGGGAACGGGTGCGTATCGAGTCCGTCGCTCCTCCGGCAGCGCTGAAGAAGGTCGCGTAAACGGCGGCTCGGGCCTCCTGCCCTTTTCGCTGACGAGAAGTGGTTCGGCGAAGTGGCGGCCGATTGAGACTCACAACCGCGTTCATCGCTCGGTTGCCATTCGGAAGCCGTCGCGTATGGTGGACGCCTGTGAGGGGTTCGTCAGATGCTGATTCGCAACACGGACACGGGAGAAGTCCTGGCAACGAACGCGAGAGAGGCGGCGAGCTTCTGGTCGCGCTTCCGAGGGCTGATGTTGTTGCGGAAATTGGAGTGTCACAGTGCGGCATTCGCTGATTGGGCGGTCGGAGACTAGGCGGCGCGAATTCCGAACCCGCCCGATGTCGCCGGGATCATTGTTGCCGCCGCCATCTGGCGTGCTTCCTGGGCGAAATCCCGGACCACTTCGCGGAGCTCGAAGTTCGGCACGGGCTTGGTCAGGAACGCGCAGGCGCCCAGGCGGTAGCTGTTCACCACGAGGCGGTCAGCGATCCGCTCGGTGAGCATGGCGATGGGCACGCGTTCCAACCAACGCATGCCGCGCAACGCGATGAGTGTGTCGATGCCGTTCATCTCGGGCAGCTGGTAGTCCAGGAAGATCAACGATGGCACGACTCGTCGCTCTTCGAGGAGCGTAATCGCGCCCTCACCGGATGCGGCGCGGAAAACCGTTCCCGTGGGGTCGAGCCGCGCCAGTTGGGACGCCGTCCCGGCCCCTTCAATCTCGTTGTCATCGACTACCAGGAACACTCGTCGGAGCATGGTCTCACCTCGCGGATTCAGCCTTCGTGCCATGGTTATCGGCACGGGGCTCGACATCCTTAGCCCGTTTCGCAAGGGCAGGCGCGGTGAACCGTGCGTGGACGACGGGTGAATTACGCGCTGAAGGCAGGCTTGAACTTTACCAACGTCACTTCAGGCGTGACGTCGTCGAAGACGACGGTGACTGGCATGCCGATGCGGACGGTGTCCGGGTCGCATTCGACGATGTTTGTCGTGAGGTGTCCGCCCTCTTCCAGTTCCACAATGGCGATGACGTAGGGGCATTCCTCGCCCCACTGGGGCGCCGTGGGGCGGCGTGCGACCGTGAATGAGTACACGATGCCGCGTCCGCTTGCCTCCACCCATTCGAGCTCGTCGTCGGGGCCATAGGGGGAAACCAGGCGCGGATAGAACACCCGGCGCCCCGTGCGCCGCGAACGCTGGATGATCAGGCGATGCTCTTTCGCGGCGTCCCAGAACGGCTGCGAGGTCGGGGTCGGCGTAGGGAGTGGCTTGGAGTAAGCCCTGGCTTCCGCTGGAGCGGTTACAGTTTCGTCGCTCATGGCGAGTTCTCCCTTCCGAGGACGAGCGAGACCTGTTCGCTCATGATCCCGCCGTTCCCGTTCACGAATGCAAAGCGCGGCTTCTTCACCTGGCGGCCCTGGGCGCGGCCCATGAGCTGTCGCGCCGCTTCCGTGACGTGGGACATGCCGCCCGCGAGTCCCGCCTGGCCAAACGAAAGCTGGCCACCGTGAGGATTCAGCGGAAAGTCGCCGTTGAACTGGAGGTTGTGTTCATCGACGAAGGCGCCGCCCTCGCCCTTTTTGCAGAACCCGGCGTCTTCGAGAGTAAGCAGGACAGTGATTGTGTAGCAGTCGTAGAGGCTGGCAATGTCGATATCCCTCCGCCGAACGCCCGACATCTTGAAGGCGAGGTCAGCGCTGGCCTTGATGGCCGTGTTCGTGAGGCTCGGAGCGTACGTGATGCTCCGATGCGTGGTCTGTTCGCCCGCGCCCAGGATGTAGACAGGGGGTTGTTTCGCCTTCTTCGCCTTGCGTGCGCTCGTGATGACAAGCGCCGCCGCCCCCGCCACTGGCATCACGATTTCGAGCAGGTGCAGCGGATCGACGACGACTGGCGAGTTCAAGACATCTTCTATCGTGATCGGCTGGCCGAAGAACATCGCGTCCGGGTTGTGGCACGCGTTATAGCGTTGTGCGACGGCGATCTGGGCGAGTTGTTCAGGGCGGACGCTGTATTCGTACATGTAGCGCTGGGCGATCATCGCGTAACCCATATTCGCGCCTACCGCGCCATAGGGCTCTTCAAATTCGGAATACGGCGTGCGGTCAGTCCTGCGGCCCGCCCAGCCTGTAGCGGCGCTTCGCTTTGGGCCAGGGGTCGTAGACTGTTCACGTCGCGCGGCGGTCACGCAGACGACTGTTTCGCAGAAGCCCGCGGCGATCGCCGCCGCCGCGCGCGAGACCATCCCCGCACCCGTCGCGCCGCCAAGATCGACGACCTCCGCGAAGGCTGCCTTCATGCCCAGGTATTCGACGACGGTGGAGGGCGCCATGAAGGGCGCCTCCGCGAAACCCTCGGTGATCAGTCCATCGACTTCGGACATCTCCAGTCCAGCGTCGGCGATGGCGTCCCGCGCGACCTGCGCGAGCATGCCGAGCGTCGTCGCGCCCTGGGTGTAGCGGGACGGCTTGAATTCCCCGATGCCGACTATCGCGGCCTTGCCTCGCACTGTCATACGCCCTCCAGAAGGCCGAATGGTACCGGAAAAGGGCCGGTATTGTCCCTGCCGTATCTTCCAGTTGGGGTATGCTCTTCCCATGTCGAGCATCGACGATCTCGTCAGCCGCTGGATCACCGCAAGCGTCATCGATGAACAAGTGGCGATGCGCATCCGCGCCTTCGAGTCGGTCGAGGCCGAGCGCAATCGAAACGTACACGACAATCGGCCGGGCCTGTTGGAGGCGATCGCCTATCTCGGCATCGCCGTCGTCGCGGTGGGCGTCCTCATCATGGTGACAGTGTCGTGGGAGGACCTCCGCGACTGGGCGCGCGTACTCGTGACCGCAGTGCCGGGAGTGCTGGCGCTAGTCCTTGGCCAGGCATTACGGCAGACGGGCCGACCAGGGCTGGTTCGCGGCGGGCATATGGCCTGGCTCGCCGCCGTGGCCCTCCTCGGGGGTTCCGTCGCCATCACCGGTTCCAACGCTGACTGGAACGAAGAAGACATCGCGCTTGCTGGCGGACTCGCGGCTGCGTTCGTGGCTATTGTGCTCTGGGTCTTCGCGGCGTCACACCCCCAGGTTGTTGCGATCGGCGCCTCGATGTTCGCGGTGGCGATGGCGCTCGGCGCCCGCTCCGATGATTTCAGCAATGCCGTCGCCGGGCTCTCGCTCGTGGTTCTTGCCACGGCGGGGGTTGTCCTCGCGGAGCGGCGAGCGCTCGTTCCGACGCTGACAGCGCGCTGCGTTTCGGCATTCGGCGTCGGCGTCGGTGCGTTTTTCGCGGGGTTCGAATCGGGTGCGTACGAACCACTGGCGTTCGTTGCGGCGGCGGCGCTCGTGGCACTGAGCATCCGGCGGTCCGTCCTCGTCTACATGCTGGTTGGCGTTGCCCTCGTTTTCGTAGGACTTGTCTCCTCCATCACACGCCACGCGGACGATCCCACCACGGCCGCGGCGGGACTGATCGTCGTCGGGACGCTGCTCGTCGGTGCCGTCCTCGTCCTTGCTCGCTGGCAGCCGTGGGAAAGGCGGACCACATGACTCGGAAAGACCGTGCCTATGCGGCGGCGGTCCTCGGGAGCGTATTGGCGCTTGTGTTGGCGGTTGTCCTGGTGTTCCAGTTCGGGCGCCACCATCCGTCCCCGCCTTCGCTCACAGAGCATCCGAACTCTTCCATTCCGGGCACGCTCGTCTATTTCGACAAGGATGGGTGCATCATCCGCGTGGCCGCTTCCGGAGCTTCGAGGGAGAAGACATCTTGTTCGGCGGACCGTGGTGCTGGCGTCGTGGCCTGGATTGACGCCCACACGGTTGTATACCAGTCGTTTGAGTCTCCGGGCCCGAAGTGGGTAATTGTCGATCTCGACACGGGCAAGACAACAATCGTGGACCCGCCGAAACGGACCGATGGCAGCCCGATTTTCATGGAGATGCGCGGTTTGCTCTCTGTTCGCGGGGAGTCCATCGCCGTGGATGGCAAGACGGGCAAAATCTTTGTCATCGTTGACGGGAAGCGGAACGAGATCGCCGACTTTGACGCGCAGGAATACGGTGGGCCGCAGCCGTTGACCTGGTCACCTGACGGAAACTGGATACTCCTGTCGTACCATCCACCTCGCAATCAACAAGAAAGCGAACTCTGGGTGGTGAGCCGGGATGGCGCCTTCCGGGGCACGTTGGCGAAGGATGCTGCGTTTGCTGGCGCGTCCTGGTGGATCGAAGGCCTGGGCGCGATGCCCAAGGTCGATGGAGTGCCCGCCGCGAAGTAGGCCCTTTACCAGCGTTGTCCGTTGGGGACGGACTTGTCCGGGTTGGCGTTCGTCATATGCGCGGCCGAAGACCCCGCACGCCAGGGCCAGCTCTCCGCGTCCGGCGCGAAAACGCCGGGTTTGCTGACCGTTAGCGCCCGAGCCATATCGAGCGTTCGGCGCGTCCCGGCGACATCGTGGACGCGAAAGATACGCGCGCCCTGTTCGAAAGCGAGGGCCGTGGCGATGTGTGTCTCAAGGTCCCTATCGCCGGGCGCGCAACCGTTGACGCTCCCAATGAAGTTCTTCCGCGAATGGGCGAGCAAGATGGGCAGCCCGAGCGTCCGCAACTCCCCGATGCGGCGGACGACCTCCAGGTCCTCGTCGTGGCTCTTGCCGAAGGCGATGCCGGGATCGATGGCGATGTTCGGGCGGTGAAGGCCATGGGCTTCCAGCTCCGCCACCCGATCGAACATCCAGGCGACAGTCTCTGCGACCACATCTTTGTACACAGGCGGCGAATCGGGGCGGCGCTTGGGTACGTTGTAGCTGTAGTTGAGCACGTAGCCGGCTGATTCCGCGGCGGCGGCTTCCGCCGCGCCCGTCCCAAGCGTAAGCCCACTGATGTCGTTGACAATCTCCGCTCCAGCTTCCAGCGCGGCGCGGGCAACCTCCGGTTTGTACGTGTCCGAAGAGACGACGTGGCCCTGGCGGACAAGTTCGGCGACAGTCCTGCCCACAAGTATTGCTTCGGTGGCCGCGTCCAGTGTGGGACGGTCGGCCCGCGCCGTCTCCGCGCCAATGTCGATGATATCCGCGCCCTCCGCACGGAGTTCCTCTGCGCGCCAAAGTGCGCCGCTGATGTCGGTGCCGACGCCATCGCCGGAAAACGAATCATCCGTGAGGTTGAGGATGCCCAGGACGACGCCCTGCCGGAGCTCCAGGGTTCGAGTCCTCAGCTGCCACGCGGTGGATTGGCTCAGGAGGTTTCCAATGAGCGACGCCAGCCGTGAAGAACGCAGGTCGAGTTC
>DAOTTM010000238.1:0-9995 GCA_034437915.1 Dehalococcoidia bacterium
GTCACGTCGGGCGACCGCGAGGCGGTTGATGCTGGCGGCAATGTAGCCGGCGCCAAAGCCGTTGTCGATGTTGACGACGCTAACGCCGGTGGCGCAGCTGTTGAGCATCGTCAGCAGTGCCGCGAGTCCGCCAAACGACGCGCCGTACCCGACCGAGGTGGGCACGGCGATGATCGGGTTGCGCACGAGTCCGCCGATCACGCTGGGCAGGGCGCCATCCATACCGGCGGCGATGACGATCGCGTTGGCCGCCCGCAACTGTGTCAGGTGAGGCGTGATGCGATGGATGCCCGCAACGCCGACGTCGTAGTGGCGCGTGACGTGGGCGCCCGCCAGCGTTGCGGTGACGGCTGCCTCCTCCGCAACGGGGATGTCGCTTGTCCCCGCCGTGACAACGGCGACGTGCCCCACGGCGACGGTGGGCTGCGACGAAGCCCAGGCAATACGCGCGTGCTCGTCGTGCGCAACCGAGGGAAGTGCCCCTCGCAGCGCCGCCAGTTGAGCGCCGTCGATGCGCGTGACGAGCAGCCGACCCGCACGTTCGTAGACGCGCCTGGCAATCTCGGCGACCTGCGCGGGCGTCTTGCCCGGCGCATAAATGACCTCGGGGAGGCCGTCACGGAGGGCGCGATGGTGGTCGATGGTGGCGAACCCGAGTTCGTCGAACGGCGCCGATTCGAGTCGCGCCGCAGCGGCGTCCAGTGCGACTGATCCGTCGCGGACGCTTGCGAGGAGTTCGAGCAGCTGTTCGCGGTCCATCCGTGGATTGTAACAGTGATCGGCCGAGGCTCTTGGCATCGATGCATGTTCGGAAGCGCGCCCCAGCCCTCTCTCCCGACCCTGCGAGACGGGAGGAGCAAGAATGTCGCCCGTAGTCTTGGCGAAGGGCAACCTAGCTGAACATGCGCAGATTCGTTTTGGCGCTTGCACTTGTTCTCCTGGGAGCCCTCGTCGCCGCCTGCTCGGGGGCGAACGCGGACGAGCCGAGGGTTGTCATCACCCTGACGACGCCGAAGCCGACCCTCGCCGGGACGCCGCCCGCGCCCGGCGAACCAGGCGCTACCCCAACGCCGATTGCACCGCCGGAACTACTGCTTTCGACCAGTTCCGTCTACCAGGCGGGCACCATTCTCGCCTCGGTCACGGGGAACATCACGGGCGGGTCGATCACGTTCCTTGGCCGCGCGTACCCGCTGACGAAGGGCGCCAGGAGCATGTACGCCTTCCTCGCCGTCGATGTCGACGACCCCGTGGGCAGCGCCCCGCTCAAGGTCGACTTCACGCTGAGTAACAGCACGAAGGGCACGCTCAACGATTCCGCGACGGTCGTGCGGGCGCAGTGGACGGTCGATTCGCTCACGTTCAGCCCCTCCCAGACGGAGACGTTTCTCGATGCCAAGGTCGTCGCGACGGAGAACGCCATGCTCGCGAAGCTCTACAAGACGCTCAGCCCGCTAAAGCTCTGGAACCAGGCGTGGCAGACGCCCACGAACGGGGGGCTGACGGCGCGCTTCGGCGAGCAGCGCTCGATCAACGGCTCGGCGCCATCCGGCCACCACACCGGCACGGACCTCGGCTCGCCCGAGGGCACGCCCGTATATGCGACGAACCGGGGCAAGGTGCTGATGGCCCAACAAATGCAACTGCGCGGGAACATGGTGATCGTCGACCACGGTGGAGGCGTGCTCTCCGGCTATGGACACATGGCGGACTTCGCCGTGGTCGAGGGCCAGATGGTTGAGGCGGGCGACCTCATCGGCCACGTCGGCAACACCGGCCTCTCCACGGGCGCGCACCTTCACTGGGAAATGTCGGTCAACGGTGTTTTGGTCGATGCGCTCAGGTTCGTCGATGGCACCAACGGGTTTTAATAGGTCCGAGAACCGAGATCCGAGTGGTGCGAAGGGCGAAGGATGAGGGTCCGCAGACGATCACGGTGCACGGACGCGAGGCCGCCGTCGTGCTTTCGAAAGAGGAATATGACCGGCTCTCCCCGGACGCAACCGAAAGGACGTTGTCGGAGTCGCTGCTCTCGTTCTTCCAGCGCTCGCCTCTTTGGGAGTCGGGCCTCGATATTGAGCGGCGCGACGAACCGTATATCCCCCCGTGTGAACTTCGGCTCTCACGCGACCGATTGGTAAATCGCGGGCCGGTAGGTTGGCGGCGGTATCGGCTTTCCGTCTTCGTGGGCTGATTCCAACCAAAGCTCGCGGGCGATGCGGAGTTCCGCGAGAGCCTCTTCAAGAGTCGACCCGAAGGCTGAACAGAACCCCAGATCCGGGATGTCGGCCACATAACCGTCGTCGTCTTCGCTCCAGAAGATGTTGATGTGGTAATCCTTCACGGCTCGTCCCCCAGGTGCAAATCGGACACGCGTTCGTGAGAGCCTAGAACAGCGGCATACCGTGCGGCATACGAGGATGACCCTCCCCGATGCCGCCTGCGCTTCACGAAGAAGCTGTACGGGGACCGTCTCGATGTTCAAAGGCAGATATCAGCCGCGCACGCTTCCGTCGAGGCAATTGAGGCCTAGGTGCGCCCACTGCCGGTTCGCCTCGATAAGTGGCCGCAGTTCGCGCACGGCGTTAATGGTCGGTCCTTCGGTCCAGCTGCTCATGTCGTGTCACTCTCCAGCGGCGCATCGTAAAGGAATCCGCGCGGTCTTTCCATGAACTTCTTCACACAAGCGCCTCGGAACCGGGAGTTCCTATCTCTTTGTTGGACGCCGGGACAAGAGACGCTGAAGCTATGAATGATCCTGGAGGGACGAAACCGATCCTGAAACCGATTTTGGCAAGTGGTTTTCTTATCATACTCGCGACCCTCGCTGTCGCCTGCGAGAAGCCCGATGCGTCCTTCACGACGTCGCCCTCGGTCCGTGCGCTGATTGGGACTACGACCGGGAACGTGGCCTTCAACCCGACCGAGGCTCCGCCGCAGGAGGTGCCGGAGCCGACCGGGTGGAAGTTCGACGTGGGGAACGCGCGCTTTTCCACGCTGGAGCAGGGGGACGCCTCCATCCAGGTCGTGATGCAGATGGCATCGCGGCCGGGGCCAGCGTTCGAGCTCTGGTTCGAACGGGACGGCAAGGCGCTGGTGCGCTGGTCGGGGGGTTCGGCGCGGCCATATGCGGGCGCGGTCTGCTTCCAGGTGCTGCTGAAGCACGATGGCGAGGCGTTGGAGCTGGGGCCGGGCCATTATTCGTTCGTGATGGCGTTCCGCGACCCTGGGACGGGGGAGATCGTGGCGGCGAAGCGCGTGCCGGTCGTGGGCAACGTGCCGAAGGGGACGGGAGCGGCGCCGGGGCCGGATTCGAAGGTGTTCAGGGATCTGCTGGGGTGTCCACGGAGCGTCATTTAACGTCCTTCTCCCCGTCGCCCGCGAAGTCGGGAGAGGGGGCCGGGGGGTGAGGGCCGGGCGCCGGGCATCCATGGACGGGAACGGGTCGGGCACCCGGAGAGCCGATGCAAGCGTCCGGGCACGGTTGCCGTGGCCCGCGGCCAGGGACGGCCGTGACTACAAGCAACGGGGTCACTCGACGGGTATGGGCACGTCCTCGTGCTGGCCGTTGTGGATGCCGGTCATGTGCTCTTCGAGGTGCGCGACGAGGGCGTGCATCTCCTCGACTTTGCGGTCAAGGTCGTTGAGACGTTCCCATTCAGGGTCGGGGAGGCGCTGGATGGCGCTGTTGGAGTCGTCGTGGAAGGCGACAATGTGGCCGGGGACGCCCACGATCGTGGCGTTCGCGGGGACGTTGGTCACCACCACGGAACCCGCGCCGACGCGAGAGTTTTCGCCGATTTCCACGGCGCCGATCACTTTCGCGCCCGCGCCCACAACGACGTGGTCGCGCAGGGTGGGGTGACGCTTCACGCGCCGCGTGCTCGTCCCGCCCAACGTGACACCCTGATAGAGAGTGACGTCGGCGCCGACTTCCGCCGTCTCGCCGATGACCACGCCCATGCCGTGGTCGATGAAGAATCGCCGTCCAATGGTTGCGCCGGGATGGATTTCGATGCCGGTGAGAAAACGGGCGATGTGCATGATACCGCGCGGCGCGAGGGGCACGCCTTGGCGGTAGAGCCTGTTCGCCAGGCGATGCGCGAGCCGGGCGTGAAAACCAGGGTAGAAGAAGACGACCTCCAGAGCGCTGCGCGCCGCTGGATCCTTCTCCAGCGCGGCGTCGATATCGTCGCGAATCTCTGCAAACACGCCCATGTGGGGCGACCTCCGATGGCGGTGGGCCGTCATCTATCGTAGCCCCAGTGGGCGGCCCGTGTGCAAGCACGATCTTCCTCGTTGACGACATAGTCACGTGGTACAATCCGCAGTCATGACCTCGTCAGCAGAAGCGCTGCACGATTTGCCCGGTGAAGTCGATGAAGACTTCCCCCGTCTGCCCGCGCCCGAAGAAACCATCCTTCGCTTCCGCCAGACGATCCTCGGGGGTGAGGACTGGTTCCTGGCCTTGCTCGACGCCGTTGGCCGCTGGCGCATGCCCTCCGAGGAGATCGGCGACAGGTCATACGAATACCTCGCGGGCGGCGAAGCGTTCGACTGGTTGCTCCTCGCCGAGCGCATCCTCGACGAAGCGCCCGACCTCATCCCACTCGCCGGTCGGGAGTCGCTCTTGTTCGACGGTCGCTGGCCGACGGATATCGAGGACGAAGATTTCGCGCTGCGCATCGGATCGGTGAAACACAGCGCCCACCTGAACTTCCTCTACGGCGTGCTCGTGGAAGAGGCGCTCCAGCTGAGCGTCGAAGAAGAGATCCACAAGGAGAACCGCAACCGGCCCTGGGGGCAGGACACGCGAGTCGACGAGACGATGCTGGAGCGCGTGTACGACAAGCCGCGCGAGGACCTGTACTCGCAATACTACACGGAGACCGGTATCTTCCTTCGCGACCACGTCAGCCACGCCCAGTGGAAGTCCTTCACCTACTGGCTGTTCAAGCTGCGACTGCGACGGCAGGACAAGGCGCGCGTGGCGAGCGACACGCGCAAGGGTCTCGCCCAGCTGACGCGCATGGAACTCGCCGTGAGCGAACGGCGGCACGGCGCCAAGCTGGGCGAGGCAGACTTCAACGCGCGCTACGGCGCCAGCGTTGGCAGCGAACCCGTGACGGTGCTGACCGGTCGCCGCACCCCGTAACCGGCGCCGCCCGTAGACTTGCCTTCATGCCGCAAGACCCGGAGCCGCGATACGCGGCACGCTGCCTCTACCTCCGCATGACGCTTGATTCGAAACGCATGGGCACCGTTGTGAACATCTGCACCCATATCATTCGCGACGGTTCGGATTGTGTGGGGCCGTTTCTCGATGAGACGGAAACGAATTGCGGTCTGTTCGAGTTCATGCGCGGCAACCCCATCCTGTCCCGGCGGGAGTAACATTCAGCGCGTGAGGCGCGACCGCACTCGCGTGACGATCTCGTCCATTTCCGGGACCCGGAACCAGAGCGCGCAGCCCGCATAGACGACCGCGCCGGACGTTGCCGCCCCCCCAGCGATCAGCAGCGCGTTGAACTGTCCGCCCGTGGGGTCGTCGAAGAGGAGCAGGGCCGCGCCGACGACCGCTGTCATCATCGCCCCGCAAAGTGCGATTCGGGAGACGGTCCAGAGGTCGGCCCAGGGGTCGCTCCCGGTCCTGCGCGCATAGAGCACGTACAGGAGCGCCCATTCGGCCCATGCCGAGACCGCGAGCGAGAACGCCAGGCCCTCAACCCCGTGGTCGAACCAGAGGAACGCGCTCAGGAGCAGGTTGACGCCGACGGCGAACACAGCGAGCCCGACTGGCGTGCGCGTGTCGCCCATGGCATAGAAGCCGCGACTGTGGATTTCGATGCCCGCGAGGGGGACGATCGCGATGCAATAGAACACGAGTGCCGATGCCACGACGGCGGTGTCCGCCGCGCCGAATTCGCCCCGCTGGAGCAGGAGCGTCGTCGCGGGTCGCGCGATGAGGCCGAGGCCGAGCGCCGCGGGGACAGTCGTGAACATGATGATGCGGGCTGCTCGCGAGATCGTCGTCGTCATCGCCGCCAGGTCGTCGCTCGCGATGTGCTCCGCGAGGCGCGGAAACACCGCCGTTGCGATTGCCATGCCAAACAGGCCCAGGGGGAGGATCGCGATCGTCCACGCGAAGGTGAGGTTGTTGATCGCGCTCGAATCGATCTTCGAGGCGAAATAGGTCGTAATGAAGAAGTTGAGCTGCGCCGCGGCGAGTCCGATCGCGCGGGGACCCATGAGCTTGCCGACCTCGCGCGTCGGTGCATCGTCAAGCTTCAGGCTGGGGCGGATGCGCATGCCTTCGCGAAACAGCCCCGGCACCTGGACAAGGAGATGGAGCGCCGCGCCCGCGACAACTCCCACGGCAAGACCTTCGACTCCCCATCGTCCCGAGAGAAATACCGCCCCCCCGATGATCGCCAGGTTGTAGAGCATGGGCGCGAGCGCGGAGAGCAGGAAGCGCTGACGCCCATTGAGGATACCCGTGACCATCCCGCTGATCGCGAAGAGCAGGGGCGAAAGAAGCATCAGACGCGTCAGCGAGACCGCCTTGTCCGTCAGTTCGGCGTGGCGGCCAAGGTCGGTCCCCAGACCCGGGGCCGTCCACGGCACAAGCCAGGGCGCGGCAACAAACGCGGCCATGCAGAGGGCGGCGGTGGCGACAGTCACGATTGTGAGGACGTTGTTGGCGAGCGCCCACGCTTTCGCGCCACCCTCGCGTTGGAACGTGCGGGCGAACACTGGGATGAACGCGCTACCAAGGGTTGCCCCCGCAAGCACCTGGAAGATCAAGTCTGGGATGCGGAAGGCAACGTTGTATGCGGCGAGTTCGGGGCTCGAACCGAATGCATCGGCGATGGCCACGGTGCGAAGAATGCCCAGAAGGCGGGAGCCCAGGAATCCCATGGCGACAATCCCGGCAGCGAGGGCAAGGCCTCCGCCGATGGCGGCGCTTGCCGAGCGTTCGCGGGTATCTGGGGCGTCTGCCATGCCCGTTAGCCTAAGTCACGGCAAGCGAAGGGACAGCGCGCCAGCACGCCGTGGCTCCACGAAGGACTCGGTCGCCAAGTGCTGAGTACCGTTCCACAGAAAAGGTTACTTCAATTGCGGATGTGCTCCTCCTCGCCCGCGAGGCACGAGTCGGGAGAGCAGACCGGGGGTGAGGGCCGGATGCCGGGCGACGAACGCGGGCCGGAATTCAGTTACCCTCCTCCGTGGAGCGGCACTGAGCCCCGTACTCCTCCGTCCCAAGTCCTTTTAGACTCCCGCCGCTTTGTCGCGCTTGGCGACCTCGGCGCGGACCATGGGGATAAGTTCGCGGCCATACTCGCTGGCGTCGTCGAGGGGTTGGAAGCCGCGAATGAGGAGCGTCGTCACGCCTGCATCGTAGTAGCGCAGGAGGGATTCGCAGACCTGGTCCGGCGTGCCGACCAACGCCGTGGTGTTGCCCGTGGCCCCGACCGCGCGGGCGATGGCCGTCCAGAGCCGGTCGTCGTGGACTTCGGATTCCTCCGCGAGGCCGAGCAGGCGCTGCGAGCCGACGGCCTGGGGGTCGTACTTGGGGATAACGCCCCCGCGAAGGCTCATGACGCGGTCGAGGTAGCCACGCGCCTTCTCCCAGGCGGCCTCTTCGTTCGCCGCGAGGATGGGGCGAAAGGAGACACTGAACTTCGGTTGGCGGCCCCATTTCGCCGCTTCGACCTGGACCTCGTCTATCTGCGCCTGCACGGCGGCGACCGGTTCGCCCCACATCGCGAAGACATCAGCGTGCTTGGCGCCCACGGGCAGCGCCGGGCCGGACATGCCACCGAAATAGATCGGCACATGCGGTTTCTGGAAGCATTTGACTTCGCTTGAAGCCTTTTTCACCTGGTAGAACTCGCCCTCGTAATCGAACGGGCGGTCCTCGGTCCAGGTCTTGCGGACGATATCGAGGTATTCGTCCGTGCGCCGGTAGCGGTCGTCGTGGCCAACGAAGTCGCCGTCGCGCTGCATCTCGGGGTCCGAACCACCGGTGATGATGTGGAGGGCGATGCGGCCATCAGTGAACTGGTCGAGGGTCGCGGCCTTGCGCGCGGCCAGCGTGGGGGCAACGAAGCCGGGGCGGTGGGCAATGAGGAAGGTGAGCCGGTCGGTCACTGACGCGACATAACTGGCGACAGCGAAGCCGTCAGGGCCGCTTGAGCCGTAGCCGATGAGCACACGGTCGAAGCCCGCCGCTTCGTGGGCTTGGGCGAAGCGTTTCACGTATTCGCGGTCCACGTGGCCGCCGATGAGCGAAGACGCGACACCGTCGAGTTCCGACGCCGAACGGGTGCCGATCATGCCGATGAATTCGACCGCCATGGGAAACCTCCGCGCTGCTGCGCTACTTGATGCCGAGAGCGGCTTTGCCCGCCATCAGCATAACGATGTCGTCCTGGGGCATATGGATGCGGCTACACAGCACGTCCCGGTGGTGGCGCTCGAGCGCGTTCGCGCGGGCGAGAGCCGGGTTGCCGACCAGGCTCATGGCGATATCGACGACCTTGACAGAATTGTTCGTCGAAACGAATTTCGCCATGGACGTCGCTGTCGGGGTGGAGGCGACGCCGTCGCGGTCGATGTCCGCTGCGAGCCCGAAGATTAGTCGCTCGTTCGTAAAGAGCAGCGCCTCGATTTCGCCGACCGACGACTGCATGCGCGGTAGCGTGGCGAGAGATGCGCCGAGGTTCGATGGCACGCGCTCGTGCAGATACCTGGTGAGCCAATCCCGCGCCGAGCGGGCGATGCCTGAGTAGAGGGCGGCGAGCATGAGATTGTTCCACGCTCCCGTACCGGGGTCACCGGCAAGCCATTCCGCGGGGGTGCGAAGGTCAAGGACGTGGTCACCTGGGATCTCCGCATCATCGAGCACGAGATCGTGGCTGCCCGTCGCGCGCATCCCCATGTGGTCCCAGGTTTCGACGATGCGCAGGCCGGGCGTGCCCCGAGGGACGACGAACCAACCAACCCTGGGGTCGTCATCGGCCGTGCGCGCCCAGGTGAGGAAGTAAGTCAGCATGGGGCTGCCGGTTGAATAGAGCTTGTGACCGGTTAGCCGCCAGCCGTTGGCCGTTCGCGTTGCCGTTGTTGCGGGAAGGCCACCGCGCGCGGGCGAACCCAGCTCTGGTTCGACCCGCATGACGTTGATGAGGGCGACGCCTCCGAGCGACGCCGTTCGCATGCGCGCCACCATGCCGGGATCCCAGTTGCGTCCAAAGCTGGGCGCGGCGTGGTAGATCAGGTGCATGGCGAGCACGAGGGCGGTCGAAGGTTCGCCGTGGGCAATCGTCTCGACGACGCGGCAGGCCGTCTCCAGGCCCACGCCGCTCCCGCCCGCGTCACGCGGGATCGTGAGGTTGAGGAGACCCGCTTCGTGCAACGCGTGGAAATTCGCGAACGGGAACGCACCCGTGCGGTCGATCTCGCCCGCGCTCTCCGCGAAACGAAGGCTAAGTCCCCGCGCTCGTTCCATGGCGGTCGCGGCATCGAGGACAACGGCAGCCTGGGCCAGCGCCATGGGGTATCTCCGCGGCAGATTGGTCGACCGGCTCACGATACGGCCTCGGGGTCGGGCTTTCAAACGCGGACGAATAATGCCTTGGCGTGGCGCCGACGGAATGGCCACGCGTCAGGCGGACGTTTTCGCACGGAGGATGAAGGCAGAGTGACCAGAGTCGCGAATCGAATTCGCCGTCCGTAGCGCGCGCGGGAGCAAGCGCTGGGATGTTCAGGCTTGCGAATCTGGTTGGGCGATCCACTCGCCGTCCGCGATCCCGTATTCCACGCAAACCTTTTACGCGCACTCGGCTGCTTCGCCGTGTGTATTCGCCTGCGCTGCGGAAGTACAATGCGCCGAGCCTCCGACCGGGATCGCTCTGCGGAATCCCGTCATTCCAAATCAGAGGAACGAACGCGTGCAAAGCGAAGAACGCCTGCGACGAATCGAAGAGGCCACCGAT
>DAOTTM010000239.1:0-3827 GCA_034437915.1 Dehalococcoidia bacterium
CTCGGCATGCCCCAGGGCCGCATCGATTTCGAGACCACGGGCAACGTCGGCACGATCCACGGCGGCCTCGTCCGCAACGCCGTCCCGGAGGACTGTGTAGTCGAAGGAGAGATGCGCAGCATGGAGTTCGAAAAGGTGGAAACGCTTGTCAGCCGAGCGAAGGACCACATAGAAGAGGTCCGCCATCGCCATCCGGATGCCCGCATCGATTCGACCTTCCACCTTGGTTACCCCGGCTACAAGCTCGAACCGGGCGACCCCGCCGCGGACCTCCTCTTCGGTGTCCTCCGCTCCCTCGGCATGGAACCCAACCCCCACCCTGTCGGCGGCGGCACCGATGGCAACGTCTTCCGTGGCCACGGCATCAGCAGCGTCGTCATCGGCCGCGGCGGGTACAACCAGCACACCAAAGACGAATACCTCGACATCCCCGAGATGCTCGATTGCGCCCGCGTCGTCGAAGCCGCCCTCAAGACGACATAGATATCCGTAGCCCGACCGTCAGGGAGGGTTTTTTGGGTCGCCTCGCCTGATCGGCGTGTGTGCCTGACCAATCGGTTGCGCCACCCCTCTCAGAACTCAGAACACAGAACTCAGCACTAAAATCCCCTACACTTCCGCCCGGAGGATACCCCGCCATGCCCGCTGCTCCCGCTCTCGATTGGCCCACCATCCACGCCGAGGCGATCGACATCCTCTGTCGTTTCCTGCGCGTCGATACATCGAACCCGCCCGGCCGCGAACGCGCCGCCTGCGCCTTCCTCGGCGAAATCCTCGCGAACGAGGGCATCCCCTTCGACCTTTACGATGCGGGCGATGACCGCGTCTCCCTGCGCGCCGTGCTCAAGGGCGATGGCAGCAAGCGACCCTTCATGCTCCTCAACCACACCGATGTCGTCCCCGTGGAACGCGAATACTGGGAAGAGGAGCCGTTCGCCGGCCTGATCAAGGATGGCTACATCTGGGGCCGCGGCGCGCTCGATATGAAAGGCCTCGGCGTCGCCCAGCTCATCACCTTCCTCACGCTTAACCGCCTCCAGGTCCCGCTCGCGCGCGACGTCATCTTCTTCGCCCAGGCCGATGAAGAAGCGGGCAGCGAATTCGGCATGCGCTTCATCGTGCGCGAACACCCCGAGACGCTAGAAGCGGAGTACATCATCAACGAAGGCGGCGGCGGCACGACCGAGCTCTTCGGAGTCGAGCGCCCCATCTACAGCATCGGCGTCGCGGAGAAAGGCCCCCTGTGGCTGCGCCTTGTCGCCGTGGGCCGCCCCGGCCACGGCTCCGTTCCGCACGACGACAACGCCCTCGACCGGCTCGTGCGCGCGCTCTACCGCGTCCAGACCTGGGAGCGCCCCATGGCCGTCTCCCCCGTGCTCACGGAATACTTCGGCCGCCTCCAGCGCGCGGGCGTCTATGCGGGCGACGCCACCGTTGAGGGGCTCAAGGAGGCCGCCGCAAAGGACCCCCGCGTGCGCGCCCTCCTCACGAACACGATCAGCGTCACGACCACTTCGGCCGGCATCAAGCACAACGTCATCCCCGCCCGCGCCGAAGCGACACTCGATTGCCGCCTCCTCCCGGGCGTGGACCCGGACGAGTTCCAGGCGGAGATGGAAGCCATTGTCGATGACCCCAAAGTGAAGTTCGAACGCGTCCACGTGCGCTCTTCGGACCCGAACACGATCGACACGGAACTCTTTCGCGTCGCCGAGGACCTCATCCACGAATACATCGAAGAGGCCGTCGTCGTCCCCGGCATGGGTGTCGGCTTCACGGACAGCAGCGAACTGCGCAACCGCGGACAGATCTCCTACGGCTTCTCCGGCGGCCTGACAGAACCCGAAGTCGCCCGCGGCGTCCACGGCCACAACGAACGTGTCAGCATCGAAAGCTTCAAGCTCAACTGTCAGATGGTTTACGAACTCACGCGCCGCATGTGCGCGCGCTAGAGTTCCCCGTAGTCACGGACCGCCGTGTCCGGGGGCCATGCCACCCACGCCAGGCGCCGTCCTCAACTCGGAGAGTGCCCGCCCCGCTGGGCCCGGCTAGTTTCCGAACAACCCGCCGATGCCCGCGAGCTGACCCTCGTTGCACTCCTTCACATCCTTCTCCGCGTTGGCAAGGCGCGCCTTCACGTCCGCCGGGAGCTCCTTCTGGGCGCTGTTCACGTCCGCCAGCTCACTCAACGACTTGATCTTGCCAGCCTTCAACCGCCCCGATGTGTCGTTCACCGTCTTCACGAGTTCGTCGTGGTACTTTTTCACGTCCTTCGGCGGCTTGGCCTTGGCCACATCCTTGCCGAACGCCTCCAGCAGCGGACCGATCTTCTTGATGATCGCCGCTTCGTCCCCGGCAACCGACGCATCCGCGGAAAAACTCTTCAACACGCCGTCCATATAGGTGTTGAAGACTACGCAAACGTCTTTCACGTACTGCTTGTCCGTCCCCGTCACGGCGCCCGGGTTGGCGTCGCTTGCGTTCGTGTCGCCCGTCTTCGTGGCGTCGCTTTTCGCGCCTTTGTCTCCGGAAGAGGACGCGCCAGGGCTATCCTTCGGCGCGTCGTCATCATCCCCGCCACAGCTGGCGAAGGCGGCCCCGAGGCTGAGAACGAGCAGGCCTCCAAGGCTCACCGCGAGCCACCGATAACTCAACTTCATTTGCATAGAATTCTCCACGTCGGTCTCCCCTCGCCCGCGAGCGTAGCGAGTCAGGAGAGGGGTTGGGGTGAGGGCCGGATGCCCAGCCCCCCTTTGGATGTTCGGCGTCCATCGGCCACTGCTCAAGGTTGAAGACGATGACAAGCCGTCGCGAAGACCCTACTGCTCGACCGCGGACTGCCAGACCTGCGCCCGGAACTCGTCGTCCGTCATCCCAAACCAGATCACATCGTGGTACGCGCCGTTCGTGTAATGGTGCCGCCGGATAAGCCCTTCACGAAGGAAGCCCAGCTTCTCGTGCATCCGAATAGACTTCTCATTGAAGGCATAGACGATCGCGCTCGCCTTCTGATAGTTTCGCTCATCGAACATGTAGCGAAGGAGAATGCGAATCGCGTCGGCTGCGTAATCCCGCCCCCAGTGCTCGCGGAACAGCGCAATTCCGTATTCGAACGTGCGGTGCACCGGTTCGCACCCGTGCGCGTTGATTGTCCCCACGAGCGCGCCGCTCTCCAGCGATTCGATCGCCAGGTGGACGTTGTCCCCGTCGTTGGTCTTCTTCGCCTTCTCTTCCGCCCAGGAATCGTCCCGTTCCGGCCCCTGGGGCCATGGTATGAAATACCCGCTCCTCTGGGCGTCCGTGTCGTCGTTGGCGGCATGGAGTGCTGGCCCGTCCGCGGAACGAATCGCCCGCAAACGCACAAGATCGCCTTCGAACATGTTCTTTGTCATCGTTTCCCACCGAGGCGCCAATGGCCAGTAGCCACCCGAACGATAACGCATGACGCGCGCGTGTCCAGCGCCTACGACCCCGGGAGCCACTCCGAAATCCACTCCAGGTGCTCGTCGATGTGCCCGAAACTGTTCCCCACGATGCGCGGCCAAATCGGGTCGGCGCTATCGTTAGGAGGCTGTTCGAAGGGCTGAAAGTGCCGGTAGGGCAAGAACAGTTCGGCGTCGCTCTCGAGCTGCTCGACCGACCAGGCGAGCCGGGTGTTCGCCGCGCGGAACAACGTCATCACCTCCGGCAGCGTGCGGTCCCTGTCTGCCTCATACAGCAGTTCGTTCATTGCGTCCGTTTCAAAATTGGCGTCCCACTGCTCGAAGGTCAGCCCCATCGCGAACCAACGCGGTCGCTTGGTCAACAGGTCCGCCATCCCGAACGCC
>DAOTTM010000240.1:0-1696 GCA_034437915.1 Dehalococcoidia bacterium
ACCTGGACGATGGACGTATAGATGCCCGAAGAACGAATACCCTGGAGTTCGACCTTCTTGGCGATCACCTGGTCCAGGAAGAGCTTGGCGCCGTGCTTCTGGAAGAGTGCAGCGGCGGCATCGAGGTGGCGGAGCGCATCGCTCGTCTGACCGCGCCGGGTTGCGACCTCCGCGAGGCCGAGGTGGCAGCGCCCGCCAATGATGTCCGCACCCTCGCGCTGCGCCCATGCAAGGTTCTCTTTCAAGGCCGTCTCCGCGACAGCAATTTCGTCGAGGGCGAGCGCGATGTTCCCGTACTGGACCTGGTGGGAGTTGCCCTCTGGCGTGATTGGGGCAACAGTTTTCTTTGTCGTATAGAAGTGGAAGCACGCACGCAGGTACACCTCATCCGCCAGGTCAACGATCGCGGTGTCCAGGGATGAGAGCTGAGCACTGCCAAGCCTGAAGCCGTCAACGTGAGCGAACAAGGTATCTTGTAGCCTCTCGCGCATCCGCTCGAAAGCGGCGCCCGCGGCTTCGCGTTCTCCGTTCGCGAGGAGGACCCGCGCCGTAGCCGCGTGGATCAGGGACTCGGCCATCGGGCCACCAGCGGCGACCTCCGGACGGGGCAGTTCCCTTCTCGCCGCTTCAATGTCGCCCGCCAGCAGTGCCCGATGGGCCCTCTGCAACGGAAAGTGGGGCAATGCGGCGGCGGCGTATTCCTCCAGGAGTGCGTCGAACTCTTCAAAACGGCAGAGCCCGAAGAGAAGGCCGGCAAGGGATGCGGCGGTCAACTCTTCATACATGTGGCGGTGGTGGCGGTGGGCATGGTCGACCGAACGTTTCGCAACTTCGTACGCAGCGCTTGTCCTTCCGGCGTGGATTTCCGCCAACGTTTGATATTGGAGAGCCAACGCCACTTCGCGGGGGAGGTTGGCTGCCTCGTACTGGCGGGCGGCATCCGCTAAGCCATCGCTTGCCCGTACGAACTCCCCGGAGCCGATGAACTTGTAGCTGTCCTCGAAGGTCAGGTCCGCGCGCACGTCGTGAAGGCCGTGCTCGGCGGCAAGTGAGGCCGCTCGTTCGCGGTAAGTTTCCGATTCAGGCCCCTCCGTACGGGCATAGAGCCTGGCCCGGATGCGCGCTTCGAGGCGATGGTCTCGCTCGCCGAGGATGTCGAGCGCCCCCTTTAGCAGTCGCACGATCCGCTCGTTGGTAATGCCAAACACAACGTTTGCCTCGATGGCGGCATTGGCCATTCCGACGCCGTCGCCCCGGGCCTTGAACAGGTCCGTCGCGCGCATCAGTCGACGCCAGGCGTCGCGGTGGTTGCTGGCGTTCAGGTGGCAACGCCCTGCCGCCAGGTAGAGGGCTGCCTCGTCCCCCTCCAGCGACGTCTCCGTCTCCGTCAACAAGGTCAGGCAGGACTCGTAGCGCCGGGCCGATTCCGCCCAGGCCGCCTGCTTCTCCGCCTGCTCGGCGGCCAGGTGGGCGTAGCGGAAGGCGCGCTGGGCGTGCCCCGCCGTCAACGTCGCGCTTTCGCCGAAGTGCGCGGCCAGTCGGCTCGCGTGCTCCTCCGCGCGGTCGCCCCAGCGCTTCTCCAACGCCTCGCCCACCTGGCCGTGCAGGCGCACGCGGCGGGTGGTGGAGAGCTCACTCAACAAGGTCTCCTGCATGAGCGCGTGGGTGAAGCGGTAACGGCCCGGCTGCTCCATCT
>DAOTTM010000241.1:0-1733 GCA_034437915.1 Dehalococcoidia bacterium
AAGACCGGGTAAGTGGGTTCGACGACGTGTCCCGCGTCCGCTGCCTGCTCCCAGAGGTCGAGAAACTCCGCCGCCTCGTCGCGGCGCCCCACCCTCGCCAACGCCTCCGTCGCGCAGGCGGCAAAGGTCCAGCCGCCGACCCTCCCCACACCGCCGGAAGGGATTAAGTCGCGATGCTCCTCCACCAGGAGAGCGACGGCATCCGCGTCACCGGCGTACGCCTCGGCAATCAGTGCGCTCCCCTGTTCCCAACCGCGCCATAAGTGCACCCCTTCAAAGGGCCGGCGCCGGGCGCCGGCGACGGCACGGTCCCACCGGCCGACCAGGAGATCCGCGTAATGCAAATAGAGCTCGCCCGACCATCTGAACGCGGGCCAATCGTCGGCCCAGTGCTTATTCCGGCTGAACTCCTCGATGTCTCCGTCCAGAATCAATCGGGCCGTCGCATGAAAAGCCGTACCGGTGGCGAGGCCCCAGGCGTTCCCGGACCTCGCTCCAGCCAGGGCGGACTCTTCAAAGGGGCCGAGCGACTCGCGAAAGCGCCCCGAGCCCACGAGGGCGAGTCCCAACCCGAAGCCCGCAATACACAGGTTCCAATGATCGCCCGTACCTCGCAGCAATTCTGTGGCGCGACTGCCTGATTCGAGGACCGACTTCCATCGATGGTACGCCCATGCATTCCCGGCATGTTGCAGCGTCTCGCCAAGTAATTGTGGGTCACCAAGCGCCTCGGCGATGACAAGGGCGCGGGCGAGCATCACATCGGCGGCGTCGATCTGTCCCCGCCAGATGTTGAGTAGGCCCCGGACGCCCAGGAGCCTGCACTGGTCGGTGGGTGAGAGCTGGTCGAAGACCGCCAGTCCGCGCTCCAGCTCCCGCTGGGCCTCGTCGAACGAAATCTGCCACATCTTCAAGTTCGTCAGTTGGAAGGCAGTCCGCCCGACGCCCGGAACGTCGCCGAGTGACCCGTAAGCGTCCTGGGCCTGTCGCCAGTACGGTTCGGCCAACCCCCAGTCCGAACCGCGCAAGGCGTTTCCCAGCTTCTCGAACAGCCTCGCCTGGACGGCTGGCGGCCCGTCCTCCATGACGGCAAGGGCGTTGCGGTAGTGCGCCTCGGCTTCTTTGGAGGCCAGTGCTTTCATGGCGGCGTCGGCTGCCGCTTCGATCCAGTGGAGCGCCGTTTCCGGGTCTGCGACCGCGCCCGCCATGTAGAAGTGGTAGGCAAGCTCGGGCGTGTGCTCCGCCACCGTCCTGGCATAGGCCGTCTCCATCGCCTTGGCCACGCGCAGATGGGCACGCTGGCGGCGCGGCAGCGACAGTGTGCCCAGCAGCGGCTGGCGAATCTGCTCATGCGAGAAGGTGTAGGTCACCTCGCGCCCGCTGGAAGGCGCCAACAAGTGCGCCCTTTCCGCTTCGTCGAGCGCGTCGAGCACTGCGTCATCACCAAGCTCGGCGACCTTCGCCAGCAGGTCGAACGAAAACGCCCGCCCGACGACCGAGGCGACGGTGAGCATGCGCCGCGTCGCTTCCGAAACTCGTTCGAGCCGTCGCCCGATAACAAGCTTCACCCCTTCCGGCACCTCGACCTCACCGACCGCGACATCGCTCCGCCAGCCACCGGCGGCATCGAAGAGACGCCCGTCTTCGTTGAGGTGGCGGTAAAGTTCCTGCACGAAGAGGGGGACGCCCTCGGTCTCACTGGCGATCAGATCGGCGAGCGGCGCGGGCGGTTC
>DAOTTM010000242.1:0-1924 GCA_034437915.1 Dehalococcoidia bacterium
GATGAACAAGCTCACGCGCGCGATGGGTTCGATCACCGATGCCATCAAGGGCGAGATCGACAAGTGGCGCGCCGAACTTGGGCCCGGCGACATCTGTGTGATGGAGGCGGTCAACCTCATGGAACCGGGCTATGCGCGCTGGTGCGACCAGACGTGGCTGATCGGCGTCGATGACGCCATCGCCAAACGACGGCTCATCGAGACGCGCAACATGTCCGAGGCCGAGGCCGACCAACGCCTGAAGTCGATGCGTCCCTTCGAAGAGCGCGCGCCCGGCGCGGACTGGACCTACAAGAACAACAAGACCGTCGATGATCTGCGCTCGGCGGTGAACGGCGAACTGGACCGGGTCCTCACGTCGTTCCGCGAGGGCGCCCTTACGGAATCGGTGTTCGGCGCATGGTGGGCGGAGTTCCTGGAGAAGAATAAGGAGCGGCTCAACGCCGCCGGCGTTGGCGCGCCCGAGAGTAGCACCACGTCGAAGGCTTAAGCCTCCGCGAGATATGTCTCAACGAACTCCCGAGGCGAAAGAATCCGCCCGGGAAAGTGGTCGCTTCGTTGGAGTAATCGTTCACCGGTAACGAGAATGGCATCCGGCCAGGCCGCAAGGAGATCCCACAGCATTTGGTCCGCGGGGTCGGGACAGCTTAAGACATCGGCTACCGGCTCGTCAGCCACGGCGCGGGCAGCAAAATCTTTGAGATACCGTTCAAGCTGTTCGGGATTCAATCGGTGCCTTCGCGTCAATCGGACATCCGAAAGGACCCGTGCGTATTCGGAGAGCAATGCAGGCGAGACGAGGACGAAAATCGAGCCAGCCATCACGGCATCCAGAACCCGGCTCGGATACGACTGAGGATGTCCCCCCATCGCACTCACAAGCACGTTCGTGTCAACTATCGCGCGCAGCGCGTCGTTCCTCGGCCATCTCACGACGGACCTCGTGCGTCACTTCGATGGCCAACTCCATCAGCTCGTCTTCTGTTAGCTTCGGCTCCGCCTCCGCCGCGTTCGAGCGTGCGAGCGCAAGGATCCGCAACCCTTCCTCGCGTAACCGCATGTCCGCCTCTTGCAAGCCCTCCTCTATCAGCTGCGCGATGCTCTTTCCCCGCAGCGCAGACTGCGACTTGAGTTTCCGGTGGCGTTCATCTGAGAGCGTGATCGTTAGTCGTGCCATGACATGAGTTTATCACCAGCGCACCGTTCCACCAGTGCACCAGTCGCAGGCTCAAGTGCGGTCCCATCCGGGGCGTAGATCGGGTGCGGACCACGCGTCTGGTTGCCAGCCTTCCCATGCGTTGTCGAACTGCTGAGGATCAACATCCGGGCGCCTGCTCACGCGCGCGCTACCGACGGACGCGGTTGGCACGCGGACGCCCCGGCTTGCCGGGCGGGCGGGACGCCGTATACTCCGCTTCGAAAGCAACTCACAGGAGGTTCGACAGATGGCTGAAGGATACGAATTCCCCGTTGATCGCACGCAGGTGATGCTCTTCGCGCGCTCGCTGCGCGATATCAATCCCGTTTTCTGGGATCCCAACGACACGGCGGCCAAAGATGCGGGCGGCATCATCGTCCCGCCGACCTTCGTCCAGAGCAGCGCCCACTGGGACCCGAACCCTGCTCTCGACCTGACACGGCCGCGCCCGGCAAACGCACCGCAACGCCCGGCGGGAGGCGGAGGTGGCGGCGGACTCGGTCGCGGTCTGCACGCCGAGCAGCACTACGAATATCATCATCCTGTCCACGTCGGCGACACGCTCAGCGTCACCAGCAAGCCTGGCGAGCGCTGGGAGAAGGAGGGCCGCCGCGGTGGCAAGCTGATGTTCAGCGAGTCCGTCACGGAGTACCGCAACCAGGACGGCGTGCTCTGCGTGACCGCGCGCTCCATCGGCGTCCAGACCGAAAAAGCGGTCGAACAGTA
>DAOTTM010000243.1:0-31926 GCA_034437915.1 Dehalococcoidia bacterium
ATCCCTTCGCGGGCCTGCCATGCGCCAGCGAGGTGGACCAGTTCCGCGCCGCCGACGGGCGCCTGCCAGGTGGGGCCGAGGCGAAGGAGGAGGAACGCCAGCCCGAGGGCCACCCAGGCGACCGTCCGGACAGAAACGGTGGCGAGCGGACGCCTCACCTCCGCGACTTCCGCGGCGCGTGCTTCGAGCAAGAGGTCTTCACTCACCGGACCGCCGCCACCGCGGGCAACCGGTACACCTGGGCGGAGCGCCCATTGCCGAGGTCGCCAGTGTCGAACGCGGTGTCAAGGAAGTCGCTGAACTTCGGCATCAGCCCGGCATACCGCGAGCGTTCGACGGAGCCGACGACAAGGTAGCGGGCGCCGGATTGGTGCATCGAATCGAGGACGGTCGCGTGGTCCGCAGCCGTGTAGGCGTGATCGACGAGATCCTGCCGCTTGCCGAGCAGTTCGCGGACGGCGGGGGTATCCCCGCGCCACTGGATCTCGTGGAAGTACCAGCCGATCGGCGTCTGACGGCCTGTACGGGAGCCAATGCGTCCGGAATCCGAGTAGTCAACGCCACCATCAGCGAGGACGGCTTGTCCCGATGCGTCGCGGCGCCATGTACGGCCTGAGGCTTCGATGATGATGTCTCCGGTGCCGGTATGGTCACGCACCCACTGCTGGAGAGCGTATTCCGCAGGGTCGTTGCGGGCGAGACGAGCGAGGCCGTCGATGCTCGATTCGGCGCTATCGAAGTTGTTCGTGCGATTGGGGATTGCCGTCAGCGGATAGGCAAACCCCAGCAATACGATCACCAGGACGGGCACGGCAATCCATCCGACGCGACCGCCGCCAGACCAGGCGCGGTGGAGGGCCACGGCCATCGCGACCGCGCCCACGAGGGAAAGCAGCATCCACGCCTGGTATGTCAGCTTGAAGACGGTGTTAAGGCGCGGGACAGCGCCGAAGAAGACGTCACGAATGAAAAAGAGTTCGGCGCCGAAGATCAGCAGCGCGCCGATGGCCGCGAAGCCGAGTATCTGAGCGGCCGGGCGGCGCGCTATCGCCAGCGCCACGAAGGCGGTTGTGAACGCCCAGACAGTAGCTCCATACAATACGAGCGTTACCCAACCGCCCGAGCCTCGTGCATCGACAGCCTTGCCGTATTCGCCGCGATAAGCGGCCAGGGCCGCCCAAAGGAAGAGCGGGACGAGGGGCACCCAAAGCGTAAAGGACGCGCATCGCAGCAGGATGGATCGATCCTCCTTACGAAAGCACCAGGCGAGAGCGGTGAGGGAAGCGAAGATAAGTGCGCCGAACTGAAGGAAGGCGTGGGCTGGCCGCGTGCCGGCGCCGACATAGGGGTAGAAGCCGGCCGCCTGGGAGCGGAAATCAAGGTACCACGGCAGGTAGGCGAGGACGGCAACTACGGCGACAGGCCCCAGGTAGGTGGCACTGGCGAACGCCGCGGAAACGAGGCGCTCCCTGCGAAGATTTCGCACGAAGACCGCGACAGCGAACATCCCCGAGAACGTGAGCACGTCCCAGGCGTTCTGGAAGGCGAGAGCGCCGAGCAAGAGCGCTATCAAAAGGCCAACGAAGGGCTGAGAACGGTGAGTGCGCCAGCCGAGGAGGCTTCGCCCGCGCCACCTGGTGGCCGTCACGCCAAGCGTGAGCAAGACCAGCGGGATGGCCATCACGTGGGGGTGCAGGTCGCCCAAGAGAAAACTGAAGAATGGGAACTCCGTGATGGTGTTGGGGATGATGCGCGAGCCCCGCCACCAGAACCAGTACTCCGTTGGGTACCACCCGGTCGTTCGCGGAGCGATGTTCCCACTGAAGCAATTGTCGCGGATGCCATCCTTGCAGGGGATGAGCCATTCGACCCCAAACGCCTCGTACAGCCCATGGCTGTAGTGGCCGTGGGCCGCCGCCCATTCGAACAAGACCGAGAGCGAGCCGAGACCGAGCAGAAGCAGCGGGGCCAGCACGGCAGCGGCGACCACCCATCGGCGGCCCCGCGTCCCGAGCGCCCAACGCGCGAGCGCGGCGGCAAGCGAGGCGATGGCGGTGGCGGCGGCGGCGAACGTGTAGGCGAGGCCGAGGTTGTACCCGGTCGATGCGGGTACCCCCGAAGCGCCCGTGAGGACGCCAACCTGGAGGTAGCCGAAGTAGTAGTAACTCGCGCGTTCGCCCGCCAGCCAGGGGTCGTGGGGCGGGTAGTGCGGCGATTCGAGCATCGCGTTGAGGTACATGAGGTCCATGGGCTGTTCGGTGCCCACGATTTCGGCGTTGTAGGAACGGAACGTGACGTAGGCGAAAAAGGACAACGTGAACACGCCCGTCGCGATCATCGCTCCGGGCCACGAGCGCCGAAGCGTGGCCCGGAAGCGGCGGTCCCGCCCGGACACGGCCAACGCGAGAACAGCCAGTAACACTATCGCGACGAGGTAGCCTCCGCGGCCCTGGTGGAGAATCCCGGCGATGCGCAGGACGAAGTAGGCGTACCCCGTGAGGAGCAATCCGAGGGGCAGCGCTAGCCCTGCCCCGGCATCCGGGAGGCGGCGAAAGATGGAGAAACTCACGGGGAGGGCGCAGGCGCCGATGAGGAGCGAGACGAGCCAGAAGGCGATCACGTCCGTCATCGAACATCGCCAGACGTTCGGCCCTCACCCCCCGGGTGGGGATTCTGCCTCTCCCGACTCTTGCCTCGCGGGCGAGGGGCCAGGCCGTCGCGGGTCTCATTCGTCGTGTCGCGGTTGTCGAGGGGTGCGAACGCGTGCAACTCTCGGTTCATCACTTTACCCAAGCAACGAATCGACGAATTCGTGGGCGTCGAAGGGGGCAAGGTCCTCCATCCGTTCGCCCGTGCCGATGAAGCGAACGGGGATCTTGAGTTCGTGGGCGATAGCGAAGGCGATGCCGCCACGCGCCGTGCCATCGAGTTTGGCGAGAATGATGCCGGTGACTCCCACTGCCTCGGTGAACGTGCGCGCCTGGGCAAGGCCGTTCTGGCCGGTGGTCGCGTCCAGCACAAGGAGGGTTTCGTGGGGGCCATCGGGATGGTTGCGCTGGATTATGCGGTTCATCTTCTTCAGCTCTTCCATGAGGTTCGTCTTGGTGTGCAGGCGGCCCGCGGTGTCGATGATGACGATGTCGGCGCGACCGTTATCGGCGGCCTGGAGGGTATCGAAGACGACGGCGCCGGGGTCGGAGCCGGGCTGGTGCGCCACCACGCGCACGCCCACGCGGTCACCCCAGACTTTGAGTTGGTCCGAGGCCGCAGCCCGAAACGTGTCGGCGGCACCGAGAATGACGGTCGCGCCGTCTCGTGCGAAGGCGTGCGAGAGTTTGGCGATGCTCGTGGTCTTTCCCGCGCCATTGACGCCAATGACGAGAAGGATGAGCAGCGGCGGCTGTTCCGGCCGGGACCAGGCGGGCAGTTCGAGGCCCGGTTCCTCCAGCACAGCCACCAATTCTTCACGAAGGATCTGGCGCACGCGCGCCGATTGTTTGACACCCTCGGCCTTCGTGCGCTTGCGCACCGCGCCCAAGATGGCCTCCGCCGTCGCGACGCCCGCATCGGATGAAACGAGGATCTCTTCGAGCACATCCCAGAGGTCGTCGGTGAAATCGGCGCGCTCAAACAGGCCACCAAGGCGCCCGAAGAAACCGCGCTTCGTGCGTTCGAGGGCGCGCTCGGTCTGCTCGTGGAGTTCGGAGGCATCGTCTGCTGAGGTGCCATCCACGACGGCATCGACGACCGCGACATCGCCGCCTGGTTCAGCCGAATCGGTCGGCTTCTTGCGCCAAAATCTCACGCGGTCTCCTCATGGGTGCCTGCCGCCGCGAGCCACATCGCGAACCCGGACTCGCTCGATGGTACGGGGACGAAGGGTAAGGGTCAGTTTGGGCGGAGAGGCTATCCCGATTGAGTGTCGCGATCCGCGGATTCGCGTGACGTGCCAGGTTCCGTTCGCTTCCGTTTCACAAACGATGTCGTCTGGACACGCGTTCCGTACTCACCTGGTTCATGAAAGCCATCCTCCGCGTCACTTGAATCTGTCGCGCCGCCCGCTGAACCCGGGATGACAGGGAGACCAATCACGACAGACAGGGCTGCCATGCCGTACGCGAAAAGCCCCATCGCGTTGTAGAACTCTTCAGCGACTGAGTTTCCGGATACGCTTTCAAGTGCAAGCATGTGCCGACCAGCAACAACGAAGACTCCAGCGCCAACGAGCGAGAGCACAAAGCGGACCGTAGCCAAAGTCGCATTAGCAGGTGACACGCAGCCTATCCCTCAAAGACCCAGTTGGTCACAGACTATAGCCGATGCTTGTCAGTTCCCAGGACCCGAAGGGGATCTGCGGGATCCCGACGGTCCCAGATTACTGGTGCTACGCTGGACAGAACATGGAGACCCACTTCATTCAAAAGTGGTCAGAGACCGCAATGCCAGTGTTGATCACAGCATATGAACCCGATGGCCGGTGGGAACACGACTTCAGAACGCGGAACGCGCGATGAGCTGTTCCAAGTGCCAATCGCCGATGACACCCGTCCGCTTCACCTATAAGCGGCAGGCTCCGAATGGTGCGCGCTTTGAAATTGAGGTCGATGGATTCGAGTGCCCATGCGATGGACATCGCCATTTGAGAGGCGACTCGGCAGAGCGGGTCTCTTCCGGCGTGGTACAGCTTCGTGGACGGATCAGGAGAGAAGTCAGCGGACGACTCCGCCCCGACTACACACTCTGACCTGGGGCTTCGTGGGCCTGAAAGTAGCGGTCGCCCCTCCTTCCCAATCGCGGGCTGAACTTGCACCAACCGCGCCGCCCGGCGCACATCGCCGTTCGCGGAAGATCGGATTGGCCGAGCCGAATCTAGTTCTGGGGAACGTCGGCCAGGCGCATGGAGATGACCTTGGAGATGCCGTCGCGAGCCATTGAGACGCCGTAGATGGAGTTTGCCACCTCCACGGAACGGCGGTTGTGGGTGACCATGAGGAACTGCGTCTTCTCGGCGAGGCGGTTCAACGCGTCCGTGAAGCGGCCCACGTTCGCCTCATCCAATGCCGCGTCCACCTCATCGAGCACGCAGAAGGGCGCCGGGTTTGCGGAGAGAAGGGCGAAGAGTAACGCCACCGCCGTGAGCGAGCGTTCGCCACCAGAGAGCAGGCTGAGCGTCTTCACCTTCTTGCCCGGGGGCTGTGCTTCGATATCGATGCCTGTTTCGGCGACGTTGTCGGGGCTTGTCATCATCAGCGAGGCGGCGCCGCCGCCGAAGAAAGCCGAGAAGTATTCGCCGAAGGCCTTGTTCACGACCTCAAAGGTGGCCCCGAAGCGGGTCTTTATCTCTTCGTTCAGCTCGCCGATGACCTCGCGGAGTTGGATCTCCGCCTCGGCGAGATCGTGGATCTGGGTGGTGAGGAAGGTGAAGCGTTCTTCGTTCTCGGCGTAGTCATCCGGCGCTTCGGCGTTGATTGGGCCGAGGCGGCGGATATGGCGGCGGATTTCCTCAATGCGGTTGCGGGTGGCCTGGACATCGAGATCCGCGCCACCCTGGACGACGGGCTCCGCCTCGGCAAACAAGGGATCCGTGGACATCGCTTCTTCAGCGGCCACAACGCGCCCGGTACGGTCTGGCGCGAGCCCCTCGCGCTCCATCTCGATGCGAAACGTCTCAATCTGTTCGGTGAGGCGCGAAACCTCGGCTTCGAGGTCGAGCTTGCTGCGTTCAATGCGCAGGAGGGCAGCATGAGCGTCATTGTATTCGTCCTGGACGGAGCGCTCGTGCGATTCGAGGCGGTGGAGTTCGTCGCGGTCGGGCGCGGCGTCGTCGGTTTGTGATGAGCGCTCGAGGGCGATGGTCTCCAATTGTTGCTGGAACTTGGCGATGCGTTCATCGACGACGCTTGCTTCGAGGCCAAGGTTCCGCGCCTGGAGCTTGCGCGCCTGCGCCTGGCTGGAAAGGCGCTCGATCGCCTTTTCATGCTGTTCGCGCATGGCGATGAGCGTTTTGCGCTCGCCCTCAATCGTGGCCATGCGGCTGCTGGCCTCGCTCACGGCCTGGAAGGCCGCTTCGCGCCGGGTCGTCGCGGCTTCGAGTTCCTGTTCGAGTTCGGCGATGGCGCCGCGGCGTTCTTCGCGACGAGATTGCAGTTGGGCGGTGGCCTGGGTGGCCTGCGCAATCAGGCGTTCTTTGGCATCACGATCCCGCGCGATATCCGCCTGGCGGCCATGGACCCCGTCCATATCGCGCCGGTGACGGTGGAGGCGGTCGCGTTCACGTTCGAGTTGGAGGCGCGCTCCATCCACATCGCGGCGGACGGCATCGAACGCGGCTTCGGAGTCCCGCGCGCTGCGTGTTGCATGTTCGACGGCATTGCGCGCCTGGTCGAGCTGCTGCTGGCTGACATTCGTACGGGCACGAAGCTCGGCAATCTGTTCGGGGAGCTCCTCTATTTCTCGCTGACGAAGGAAGGGGCCTTCTTCCGAGCCACTTGCGCCGCCCGAGATGACACCATTGGGCTCGATGTAGGTGCCGTCCAGCGTGACGACCGATCCAAGGGCGCGCTTGGACATGCGCATCGCGGTTGTGACATCCTCGCAGACGATCACACGACCGAGGAGGGTGTCAATCAGTGGTCGAACTTTGCTTTCGCAGCGCACTAGCTTGGCGGCGACTCCGAGCACGCCCTTCTCTCTGTTGAGATTGAGCGGGTAGACGTGGCGGACGGATTCGAGCGACAGGAACTGGGCGCGGCCGTGTCGGCGTCGCTGGAGCAGCTCAATCGCTTTGAGAGCCTCTTCGTCGCGGTCCACGATGATGGCGTGGAGCCGCTGTTCGAGGGCGGCATTGATAGCGGCTTCGAGTCCTGCGGGGACTTTGATCTGGCGGGCCAGGAGGCCCGTGACGCCGTGCAGTTCAACGGGCTCGCCGAGGCTGCCCGGGGTCACACCCTCGATCAGGGCCTGACCCATGATGAGGACGTTGCGCGTCCCCGCGGCGACGCCATCGTGCTCCGCCTGGACGCGGAGGAGTGCTTCGAGACGCCCTTCGAGGTGGTCGAGGGCGCGTGTGTCTTCATGGCGGGCGGTTTCATAGGAGCGGACTTCATCCTGGACGCGGGCAAGGCGGTCGCGGGCGGTAAGCGCGGCGGAACGTGCGCTTGCCACGTGCGTTTCCGCCTCGGAGAGGGCGACGCGGACATCCAAATATCTGCGACCGAAGCCAATGAGTTCGACGAGTACCTGCTTTCGCCTTGACACGGTCTGGAGGTGTTCGCGTTCGAGGTTCTCGATGTGGCGCTGAGCGGCGGCCGCGTCTGCTTCCATGCCGCCGGCGCGGCGTTCATCGGCGGCAGCAGTATCGCGCAGCTCCTGGACGCGGCTCCGAACGCCCGCGTATTCGCGCTCGGCGTGTTCCAGGGCTTCGCGCGATTGGCGCACGCGGACGCGGGAGGCTTCAACCTCTTCGGTCACTTCGATGCCGCGACGGCCTTCATCGACGTCCGTGGTGGCGAGAGCCATGCGTTCCGCTTCGAGTGACTGGATCTCTTCGTCGAGTTCGCGGCTTCGCGCGGCGAGCATGGCGTGGCGTTCGCGGTCGAGGGTGATCGATTGTTCGGTCGTGGTGAAGCGCTGGTCGAGTGCGGTCTGACGCGAGTCCTGGCGCGAAATCGCTTCGCGGCGCTTGCGAATCTCGTCGCTGAGTGCGCGGATCTGTTCGCGAAGGGAATCGACGCGGCGGCTTGCTTCGGCGTTCTCGGCGGTGCGCTGGTCGAGGGCGGCGCGCGCTCGCACGATCTGATTGTGGGCTTCGCTCCAGCGGTGCCCGTAATAGGCGCGAAGGAGGTCGATGAGTTCTGCCTGGAGTTTCCTGTGTTCGGCGGCGCGTTCGGCTTGGCGGCGAAGCTGGGCGAGGCGTGGCTCGATCTCGGAGATGACGAGCTCGACGCGCTCAATGTTCCCGCGCGTGGCGAAGAGGCGGTCGTTCGCCTCCTTCACCTTGTGACGGAAACGCTTGACGTCCGCGGCTTCGTCGAGGAAGTTCCGGCGTTCATCGGCGCCCATCGTCAAGACCTCATCGACGAGGCCCTGGCCCATAATCGTGTAGCTGTTTTGGCCGACATCGCCCTGCATGAGGAGGTCGATGACATCGCGCAGGCGTACGCGGGATCCGTTCAGGAGGTATTCGGATTCGCCGTTGCGATAGACGCGGCGCCCAACTTCGACTTCGCCGAAATCGAGTGGGAGCCATCGATCTTCGTTGTCGAGCGTGAGGATGACCTCGGCCATGCCGACGGCCTTGCGTTCGACGGTGCCGGAGAAGATGACGTCTTCCTGTTTGCGGGCCCGCAGGAGGCGCGTGCTCTGTTCGCCGAGCACCCAGCGGACGGCGTCCGCCACGTTCGACTTGCCGGAGCCGTTCGGGCCGACAACGGCGGTGATGCCCGGCCCATAATCGAACACAGTGCGGTTCGCAAAGCTTTTGAAGCCCTGTATAGAGAGCTTTTTCAGGTACACGGCACGGCCTCCGTTTTCCCTTCCGCCACCAACCGATCGACAGCCTCGCGGGCGGCCAGTTGTTGCGCTTCGCGCTTCGACGAGCCTTCACCGCGCCCGAGCACCTGGCCCGCAATCTTCACCTCGACCGTGAAGCGCCGTGCGGGGCCGCCCGGAGCGTCTTCAACCGTCACATATTCCGGCGGTTCGTGCCAGCGGGCCTGGACAACATGCTGAAGGTTGGACTTCGCATCGAGGGAGGCGCCGTCTCGTCGCGCGAGGTCAAGCTCGGGTTTGAGGACGCGGAGGATGAAGCTGCGGGCGGTACGATAGCCGTGAGCGCGATACACGGCGCCGACCATCGCCTCGAGCGCACCGGCGAGGTTCTTGTCGCGCGTGCGCCCGCCCGCCGCCTCTTCGCCGCGGCCGAGGACGATGTGGTCGCCGAGGGAGAAGCGGCGGGCGGCGGCGGCGAGCGTGCTCCCACGCACGATATCGGCGCGCATGCGCGTGAGGTGTCCTTCGCCTGCTTCCGGGTAGAGGTTGAACAGTTCGTGCCCGACGACCATACCGAGCACGGCATCGCCGAGGAATTCGAGGCGTTCGTTCGACGGGGCCGAGGCATCGGTTTCGTTGAGATAGGAGGCGTGGGTCAACGCTTCGTTGAGCAGTTCATCCGGGAGCGGGCGCACGCGGAACCGCTCGATCAGTTCTCCAGTTGCGGGCGAAAGAGCCGACACGGACACTCCCACGCATCCCTCTTCCGGGCCGTCGCCCAAAGAAATGCTAAAGTTGCATGATCATATGGGCTGGATCGCCTCCCCGCAAGGAAGAGGCGCCCGCTCCCCGCCGGGAGCGAGGCCGGGTTAGAATAGAGGGCGCGGCTCCGGCCAGGCGGGATAGCTATGACAACTGCAGAAAGTTCATGTTGCGTTTGCGCGGATGCATTGACGCCCACCTCCTTTGCCACGTGCGGTGTGTGCGGCCACGAGTTCCACCTCAATCAAAGGTCCGACATCGAGGGCAAGGATTGCGGCCTCGTCTGGATCAACGAAGAGCACCTCGGCCTGGACTTCGCCTGCAACCCGTGCATCGAGCCGCCGCCCGTGGCTGATTCGCTCAACGACGTGATGGACCTCGACGAGGCGGCCGCCGCCCTGGGCGCTCGGTCCGCTGACATCCAGGCGGCGGCCGACGCGGGCCAACTGCGGCATCGCAAGACGGGCGGTGGGGTGTACCTTTTCGAACGAGGAGACATCGAGGCATTCGCGAGCGAGAAACTCGAATGAGCAGTGGTGCACGTATGCCTGTGTCGGGCGAAGCTTGCGCCGTGCATTTGATTGGATTTTGGAACCCCCAACGCCGCGGGAGCGCGCTGCCCTATGGACCGTCCGTGACAAGAACGGCACTACCGTTCGCGATACCGTCGTGAGCGCGAAGGACCGGAAGGTCCGCCGACAGCGGCACCCCGATACACGACCCGCGGCCGTTTCATCGGTAGAGATGCAAACTCGCGCCACGCGCCCGCTGGGCGAGTGGAAGTGGACCACCTTCCCCGTCTTCTGCGCGCTCTCAATCGGGCTGTTCGTGGGTGTCTATGCAGGCTGGATCGCCGGGTTCATAGCCGCCGACAAGGACGACCAAACGCTCACAACGGTTGTCTTCATTATCGCCGCGCTCTTCCTGGGCTTCTCGCTATCGCGCGTGACGACGCGCTTTCTCGTGTCCCGCAACTGGGTTCGGCCGCGGAAGAAGAGGTAATCAGACTGGGAGGCTTCTCATGCCATTCACGGGTGTCGCCGTAGCCGGAGTCCGCATCCAGGACCATATCGACGTGGCCAAGGAAGCCGAACGGCTGGGATACACGAGCGGTTGGGTCACGGAAGTGCAGGGGCCTGATGCTATCTCCGTCCTGGCAGCTGTCGCGGGCGCGACCACCACGCTCCGCCTGGCCACGGGGATCGTGTCCACCTTCGTGCGCAGTCCGTATCTTTCGGCGATGACGTTTTCATCGCTGAGCGAATATAGCGGCGGCCGCATCGCGGCGGGCTTTGGGACGAGCACACCGGTCATCGTCGAGGGCTGGCATGGGCTGCCGTTCGAAAGACCCGTCGCCTCAACGCGAACGTACGTGGAACTTTTCCGAAGGTTCGTGGCGGGAGAACGCGTGAAGAGCGAAGGGTTGTACAGGGTACGCGGCGCGAGCCTGCGCGCGCTCAGCCCGTATCCGGTCCCGGTCTTCCTGGCCGGCCTGAACGACCGCATGCTCGAACTCGCGGGCGAGATCGCGGACGGCGTGATCCTCAACTTTCCGACCCCGGGCTACGCTTCGCGAGCGATGGCTGCGATCTTTCGAGGCCTGGCGAAGGCGAACCGCGAACGAGCAAGCATTGAAATCGTTGCGAACTTCCGCACGGGCATCGGCGAGTTCGCCCCTCTCGCAAGCACCCTTCGCAACGAACTGATCGTCTATCTGCTTTCACCCGTCTACCAGCAGGTGTTCCGGGCCGATGGGTGGGGAGACGAGGTCGAACGCACGACGGCGGCGTGGGCGTCTGGAGATCGCAGTGGCGCGGTGAGCGGGATTTCGGACGCATTCGTCGATGCCCACGGCGTTCTAGGGACAATCGGCGAATGCGACGCGAAGGTTCAACGGTTCCTCGACCTGGGAATCGACACCGCCGTGCTGTTTCCCGTCGTGGTCGAGGGTCCAGATACGAGGTTGCGGCAGTTGGATTTGGTACGGGCGTTCGGCCCGGCGAACCGGGGCTGAGACCCCGCGGCGGCATTTCGTTCGGACGCCTGGGGGCGTTCGAACGTGAAACATCCAAGCGCTTGCTTACGCGCGTGCTGCTGACGGGCGCTCCTACCCCGACCTGCCCCACGATTGACAACCGTTCGATGAAGTGGCAGATTGCTAGCAAGTACTTAGTGTTAGTTGTACACTAAGTCGGAGGCGCGAAGACAACGCCTCCCGAGGTGAACCCCATGGCTGCTCCCGCAACGGTCGAAAAGAACGAACTTCTCACGCTGTACACGAACCCGGACACCTGCCCGACGGACAGCCTCACGCCGGTCTCGCTTTCGCGGGAGCCGGCGTTCATCTCCTGGCAGCAGGACATCCCCGCCGCCTACCTCGATGCCTCGCCCGAAGAACTCGATCTGCGAATCAAGCGGGCGCGCAAGACGCTCGGCGAGCGGCTCGTCATCCTCGGCCACCACTACCAGCGCGACGAAGTCTTCAAATACGCCGACTACACCGGAGATAGCTTCAAGCTTGCCCAGCACGCAGCCGCCCAGAAGGACGCCGAGTACGTCCTGTTCTGCGGCGTCCACTTCATGGCGGAATCGGCGGACATCCTCACGCCCGAAAACGTCACGGTGATGCTGCCCAACATGGCGGCGGGCTGCTCGATGGCCGATATGGCCGACCCGGACGACGTCTACGCCGCCTGGGACGAAATCGCGGCTGTCCTCGGTGATACGGCGAAGGTCATCCCCATCACCTATATGAACAGCACGGCCAGCCTCAAGGCCTTCACGGGTGAACGCGAGGGCATCGTATGCACCTCCAGCAACGCGGCAAAAACGTTCGACTACGCCTTCGAGCGCGGCGACAAGATCCTCTTTTTCCCCGACCAACACCTCGGACGCAACACCGGCTATTCGATGGGTATCCCGCTCGATGAGATGGTGCTCTGGAACTGGCGGCGTCCCGATGGCGGCGTAACCCCCGAGCAACTGCACAAGGCGAAGGTCATCCTCTGGCAGGGCCACTGCAGCACCCACCAGCGTTTCTCCGTCGAACAGATCGAGAAGGCGCGCCGCGATATCCCGGGCGTCACGATCATCGTCCACCCGGAGACGAAATGGGAAGTCGTGCAGGCGGCGGACATGTCCGGCTCAACGGAGCGCATCATCAAGGTTGTGAGCGAAGCGCCGGCGGGCTCCTCCTGGGGCGTAGGCACGGAGATCAACCTCGTCAGCCGGCTGGCGCGCGCGAACCCCGACAAGAACGTCTTCTGCCTCGATCCCGTGATCTGCCCGTGCAGCACGATGTACCGCATCCACCCGGCCTACATCGCCTGGGTGCTTGAAGGGCTCGTGCAGGGCAAAGTCACAAACGAAGTGCGCGTGGAGGCGGAGACGCGGAAGTGGGCGTTGGTGGCCCTAGAGCGCATGCTCGCGCTGGTTTAGCGAGCGGCTCAGACGTTCGTGAAGCGCTCCGGCAAGATCTCTTCGACCATCATCACTTCGTCGCAGGGAATCTGCGCCCGGTCGGCGTGCCTCCGGATGTCTTCGGCGGCGTTGGCCTCGTAGTAACAGGTCAGTTGTTCGTTCTCGGCGTCCCAAAAGGAGCGGATCCATCGCAAACCGACGTGGAAGGGGGCACACGCAACCGCCCGCACGGCGGCCGCGTCGAGGTCGTTGTCGGTCGCGCCCGGGAAACTCCGCTGAATCATGAACAAAGGCATCGGTCGTTCCTTCCGTGCGTGATCATGGTTCTAACACTCCCTGTGATCGATGGCAGCCCAAACGTGGCGGCTCACAGGTAGCCGACGCGCGTTCGCAGAGACCCCGACTACTCGACGTCCGCCAGCTTGACGGGTTCAAGCACACCTTGCAGGTCGGACGCCCTGATTCGCAACGCGCGCTGTCCCGTCAAGCGATTGGCCCGCAACTTGCCGGACCGAATCCACGCCCGCACCGTCTGCACGTGAACCCCAAGGTAGTCCGCGGCTTCTTCCGGAGAGTAGAGCTTCTCTGCCGCAGCGGCCGAACGGTTTGCGTGGCTCAGGTACTCCTCAACCTGTTCCCGTGTCACTCCGAGCTCCCCGAAAACGCGCGAAGGTAACCCCTCCTGGCAACGCATGAGGGCGAGGAGCACGTGGAGGTCATCCGTTCGCTGGCTTCCGCTTCGCCGCATCTCTTCGGCGAGGAGGTGACTGAAGCGCGCCATGTCGTCTCCGAGGCCGGGGGGACTCTTGGTGTCCGGTATCGTCGTCCGGATAACGATGTCCTCAATCAGGCGGACGTCGATGGTGATCGGGCCGAGGGTGAAGTAGCCGAAACGTTCGACCCGCATGAGGAAGGCAAGGAAAAAGATGTCGAGCCCGCCCGCGTGAAATCGCTCAACCTGGCGGCGGAACGCATCCCAAATTCCCCCCAGCGCCGGGGATTCATCGTCCATTCGCAGCAGAGGGTTCCAAACGTCGCGAGGCTGCTCCATGTGTGAAGTATCTCACTGACGTTCCCGAGAAACAACATTACGCGCTCTTAAACGCTTGACATTGTCGATCGCGAAGTTGTACAAGTGCGCACAACGTTGTTTCGAAGGAGAACCACCATGACATCTGTCCAATCTCGGCCTTTTTCCCTGAGCGACGACACCATCGAGGCGTGCGGAAGCCGCGCCGCCATGTATGACCGGGAGAACCGCTTCTTTACGGAGGACTTCGAAGATTTGAGGAAATCCGGCTATCTCACGCAGGTCGTCCCGACCGACCTCGGGGGCGCGGGCGCGACGCTCGCCCAGTATTGCCGCGAAATGCAACGACTCGCCTACCGCGCGCCCGCCACTGCCCTTGGCACGAACATGCACATGTACTGGACCGGTGTCGCGACGGACTTGCGCAAGGCTGGAGATAACTCGCTCGAGTGGCTGCTGCGCGAAGCGGCCGCTGGCGAAGTGTTCGCCGCCGGCCACGGCGAGGCCGGGAACGACCTCACGCTCTTCCTATCCACCTCACGGGCAGAACGTGTCGATGGCGGGTACCGCTTCTATGGGCACAAGAATTTCGGCAGCCTTACGCCCGTTTGGACCAGGCTCGGCATCCACGCGATGGACTCCACTGACCCAGCCGGGCCTCAGATCATCCATGCGTTCGTCCCGCGCGACGCTTCGGGCTACTCCATCAAAGAGACCTGGGACGTGCTCGGTATGCGCGCGACGTGCAGTGAGGATACGATCCTCGATGGCGTGTTCGTGCCGGATAAGTATATCGCCCGAAAGCTGCCCGCCGGCGCCGCAGACCTCTTCGTCCTCGGAATTTTCGCCTGGGCCGAGCCGAGCTTTGCATCGGTCTACTTGGGCATCGCACGGCGCGCCCTGGACCTCGCGGTCGCGAACGCGAAGAAGCGGACATCGCTGGCCGTTACCCGCTCGATGGCGTATCACCCGGAGATCCAGCACACCATCGGCGAGATGCAAATGGAGCTTGAGGCGATCACCGCGCACGTCGACCGCATCGCGGACGACTGGACGAATGGGGTGGACCATGGCCCTTTGTGGCCGATGAAGCTCGTGACCGTCAAACACCGAGCCGTCGAAGGGGCAAAGAAGATCGTCGACGGAGCCATGACAGTCTCCGGGGGCAGCGGCATGTTCAAGAGCAGCGAACTTGAGCGCCTCTACCGGGACGTCCGTTGCGGGGGTTTCCACCCTGCGAACAGTGGGCTGGCGCACGAAATCGCTGCCAAGACCGCTCTCGGGATCGATCTGGGCGAGCAGCCACGCTGGGGGTAGGCGCTATTCGACCGTGATCGTCGCCTTCATCTGGGGGTGGAAGTCGCAGGTGACTTTGTAGGCGCCGGGAGCATCGGCCGTCCAGGAGACGATGTCGCCCTTCTTCATGTTGCCGGAGAGGTTCTTGCCGTTGACGTTGAAGGTGTGGAGGGCGGTCTCGCTGTTCTTGACGAAGATCGTCTCGGCGACCTTGACGGTGACGGCGCGTGGTTTGAACTCTAAGCCGTCCTGGTCGATCTCCTTGGCGCCGGGGGTGACCTCGGTCACCTTGGTCGCCGAGCCAAAGGCAGACCCGATCGACGGGATAGTCGTTGGAGCGGTCTTATCGCCGTCGCTGCCGCACGCGCTGAACGCGGCAAGTGCGATGCCAAAGACCAGGGCGGTGAGTCCCCGGCGCCGAACAGATTCAATCATCAGGACAACCCTCGCAATTTGTGAATGCATTCACAATTGTCGCACCCCAGTCCGGTGTCGTCAGGCCCCTATGGACCCGACGTTGCACGTCCAATGGCCGCATTCGTTTCTTCAACGTCTCGGAGACCGCGCATTGGCCACCAGCGAAAGCATCCCAGCGCTTGCTCCCGCGCGCGCTACGGACATCGCGCTGGGCGCGACGGCGTGCAGAAACGCAGAAGCCCCCGTGGCGGGCGGGGACTTCTGCATCGGCGGAGTGGCCGGTTGGCGCGGGCACGAGGGGGCGCGCGGAGTTTTACGCGGCGACGTCCTCGTCGAGCGGGTCGTCACCGAAGTTCTGCCACCATTGCCAGAAGAAGGCGACGATGACGGCGCCCGCAACGGGGGGGACCTCCGTTCCGAGCACATCGCTGAGATCAAGCAAGGTCGAAGCGACCAAGATTCATCACCTTGTCCCACGCAGCCACGAAGTCACGAACAAACGCCTGCTGCGAGTCGTCACATGCGTAGGCTTCGGCGATCGCTCGGAGCTGGGAGTTGGAACCGAAGACGAGGTCTACCCTGGTGCCGGTCCACTTGACCTCGCCGGTCCCACGATCACGTCCCTCGAACGCGTCCTCCAGAAGGGTGGGGTTGGAGAACGCGAAAACGGATGTGGAGGATGGCTGCCACTCGGTGTTCATGTCGAGCAGGTTCACGAAGAAATCATTGGTCAACGTCTCGGGCCGCGTGGTGAAGACGCCAAGTGCGGACTTCCCGAGGTTTGCATTCAGGACGCGCATGCCGCCCACGAGCACCGTCATCTCGGGAGCGGTGAGCGTCAACAGGTGCGCCCGATCCACCAACAGCTCCTCTGCCGATTTTCGGTATCGGGTTCCGAGGTAGTTGCGAAACCCGTCTGTGGTGGGTTCGAGCACGGCAAACGACTCCACGTCGGTTTGCTCCTGCGACGCGTCCGTGCGCCCCGGCGTGAAGGGAACCTGCAAGTCCTGCCCGGCGTTCCTGGCAGCTTGCTCGACGCCCGCGCACCCGCCCAGGACAATCAGGTCAGCGAGCGAGACCCGCCTGCCGCCGGTCTGCGAGCTGTTGAATTCCGTTTGGATCTGCTCCAAGGTCTGCAAAACCTGTCCCAGCTCGGCCGGGTTGTTCACTTCCCAATCCTTCTGCGGCGCGAGGCGGATGCGCGCCCCGTTCGCCCCGCCGCGTTTGTCGGTGCCACGGAACGTTGCCGCCGACGCCCAAGCGGTCGAAACGAGTTGGGATACGGACAAACCCGATGCGAGGACCTTGCCCTTGAGGTCCGCGATGTCCTGCTCCCCCACCAGCTCATGCGTCACCTCGGGGACGGGGTCTTGCCACAACAGCGCCTCCGTAGGGACCAGTGAGCCGAGATACCGGGAGCGGGGGCCCATATCGCGGTGGGTTAGCTTGTACCACGCCCTGGCGAAGGCGTCGGCGAACTCCGCCGGGTTCTCGTGGAACCGCTTCGAAATCGCTGCATAGGCCGGGTCCAGCTTCAGTGAGAGGTCCGTCGTGAGCATCACGGGGGTGTGCTTCTTCGCGGGGTCGTGAGCATCCGGCACCGTGCCCAGTGCGGATGCGTCCTTGGGGGTCCACTGTGTCGCGCCGCCAGGACTCTTCGCCTGCTCCCATTCGTAGTCGTGCAGGTTTTCGAAGAAGTTGTTGTCCCACTTCACGGGGTTGGTGGTCCAGGCGCCCTCCAGGCCGCTTGTGATAGCATCCTTGCCTTTGCCGCTGCCAAAACTGTTCTTCCAGCCCAGGCCTTGGGCTTCGATGCCGGCACCCTCTGGCTCCGGACCGATGTGCTGGCCGCCATCGCCGACGCCGTGCGTCTTGCCGAACGTGTGTCCGCCGGCAATGAGCGCAACCGTCTCCTCGTCGTTCATCGCCATGCGGCGGAACGTTTCTCGAATGTCCCTGGCTGCGGCGAGCGGATCTGGCTTGCCGTTCGGGCCCTCCGGATTCACATAGATCAGGCCCATCTGGACGGCGCCGAGAGGCCCTTGAAGCTCCCTATCGCCGCTGTAGCGCTCGTCGCCAAGCCACGTGTCCTCCGGCCCCCAGTTCGTCTCGTCGGGCTCCCAAACGTCCTCGCGCCCGCCACCGAACCCGAAGGTCTTGAATCCCATCGAATCCAGGGCACAGTTGCCGGCGAGGATCATCAAGTCGGCCCACGAGATTTTCCGGCCGTACTTCTGCTTGATCGGCCAGAGTAACCGGCGCGCCTTGTCGAGATTCGCGTTGTCGGGCCAGCTGTTGAGCGGCGCAAACCGCTGGTAGCCGGAGCCACCGCCGCCGCGGCCGTCGCTGATGCGATACGTTCCCGCGCTGTGCCACGCCATCCGGATGAAGAGCGGCCCATAGTGGCCATAATCGGCCGGCCACCAGTCTTGCGACGTCGTCATCAACTCAACGATGTCTTTCTTCAGGGCATCCAAATCAACTGACTTAAACTCCTCAGCATAGTGGAAATCCTTGCCCATAGGATCTGACAGGGGAGAGTTCTGGTGGAGAACCTTCAGGTTCAACTGATTCGGCCACCAGTCTTGGTTCGACATGGGTATTTCGATTCTCCTTTTGGCTACTTCCTGAATGCGACGAAACGCAAATCAGAACCGGGCTTGACTCAGGCCGGGATTTCCCAAATCAGCCCTCGGGCCACCGGTTGGGCCATGAGGGCGGCTGAATGGTGCCCCCCGTACGCCGGGTTGTCAATAAACATGGCGACGGAGATGGCGGGGCTGATATGTCCGCCGCTACGCCGCCCGCCGATGCCACACAATACAAGGAACAGGGGTACTGAGAAACTCGGCGACGACGGCCTGCTGCTGTGTTTGGTGAGTTACATGAGTCACTCATAAGGTGAGCACGCGTCGAACGGGTGCGACTTATGTCTTTCGCGCGAACCCCACGATGGACGTCCTGGCCCACGAAACGCCCTCCTGGATGGATTGCAGAGGCCGGACATCCCAGCGCTTGCTTCCGCGCGCGCTACGGTTCGACGCTGTTCACACTCGCGGAAGGACTGCTCAGTCTGGAACGGCGGCGGCCGCCGTCCATGCAAAAACATAATTGCACCGCGTCCAACGGACTTCGCTCGTAATTTATGAACATATGGTAAACGTGTCAAGCACTTTAGCAATTCCTTGACGGGAATGACTTCGCGTGGCTGAATGCGAAGCTATGGGGACCATACCGATGCAGAGGTGTCCGCGTTGCGCTCTACCCATCCCGGACATCAAGGGATCACGGCTGGCGGTGTGTCCGCGGTGCGGGTATAAGGACGACTGCTGTTAGGGCCATACGACGATGAGGGGCGCGACGGCAGGGACGCTCAGGAGATTGGTAGAACGCCTGGGTGCGTACCCTCCTTCGCAGTCGGGGTGCTGTTTCTGACAGTGCTACAGCACGCGGGCGAAGAGGTCGTAGCCGGTTGACTGTTCGATCTTGACGCGGACGCGATCTCCGGGCTTCGCTTTGCCGCGGGCGATGACGAGCCCATCGACTTCCGGGGCCTCGCGGTAGGTCCGCCCGGCGACGACGGGCTTGCCGTCTTCGTCTTCTCCGAGGCCCTCGACGAGCATCGGCAGCGTCTTCCCGACAAAGCGCTTCGCCTGCTGTCCCGCGATGCGTTGTTGTTGACGCATGAAGCGGTCACGGCGCTCGTGCTTTACGGCGTCTTCCACCTGGTCGTCCATGTCGAAGGCGCCCGTCCATTGTTGGCGCGAATAGGTGAAGCAACCGGCGTGGTCGAAGCGGACAGCCTTCGCGAAGTCGAGCAGCTCCTGGAACTCCGCCTCGGTCTCGCCCGGGAAACCAGCGATGAACGACGTGCGCAGGACGATGTCCGGCATGGCGGACCGAAGCTCTCGCACGAAGGTCATGACCCTTTCGATGTTGTGGGGACGCTTCATACGGCGAAGCGTGGCTTCGGAGCCGTGCTGGAGGGGCACGTCGAGGTAGTGGAGAACGTTCGGGATGCGCGCCATCGCTTCGATAAGCTGGGGGCTGACTCGGCTCGGGTAGGCGTACATCAGCCGCAGCCAGACATCGGGGCCGACGGCTTCGGAGAGCATTTCCAGGAGGCCCGGGAGGCCGCTGCCCACCGGCAGGCCCATGTCTTCGCCCCAGGCCGTGCTGTCCTGCGCGACGAGCACGAGTTCTTTCGCGCCCGCAGCGACAAGGCGCTGGGCCTCGCGAACGAGCATGCCCGCGGGCGCGGAACGCAGCAGACCCTTGATCTTGGGGATGACGCAGAAGGTGCAGGGCGCGTCGCAGCCATCGCTGATCTTGAGATAGGCGCTGGCGCCGTTCACCTTCGCACCGGTCTCGGGGATATCGAAGACGGCGCTGACATCGACGCTCAGGAGCTTCGCGACATCCTGCCACTTGCCGACGCCGAAGACGTGGTCGATACCCGAGACTTCAGCGCGCACCTGATTTCCGTAGAGCTGGGTCATGCAGCCTGCAACGATGAGCGTTTGGCCATCGCGCTTGTTGGCGGCGAGGGCGTGGACGGCTTCCATCGATTGGGCCTGGCTCTGTTCGATGAAGCCGCAGGTATTGACGATGATCGCATCGGCGTCGCCCGGTTGAAGGACAGGCAGCAGTTCGCCGCCCGTGAGCAAGCGTTCGAGATGCTCGCTATCGACATCGTTCTTGGGGCAGCCGAGGGTGACGAGGTGGTAGGTCTTTGGAACGGCCATTATGGCCCCTTGCTCACGGTGATATTGACCGTGCCATCTTCGTCTAGCTTCGTGCCAGCGGGGGGCGCCTGGTCGCAGACCTTTCCCTTGGGCAACACGCAGGAGGTCGATTCCAACGCGCGCACCTTGTAGCGGTGCTCTTCAAGCGCGGCGCGGGCGACTTCCAAGGTGAGGTCGGTGACGTTGGGAACGGTGCCGGGAACCGTGGGAATGCCGCTCGATCCGGTGACGGCGGTGGCGGCGCCACCCGGGTTCACGGTCCCTGCCCGCGAAACCCTCGTTCCGCTTGGCGATGCGCTCGTTCCGAGCCCCGTGCCCGGGGTCGCACCGTCGCCGCCGAGCCGAGAGATGAGCAGCGCGAGGCCCACGACAACGACGACGGCCACGAGGGCCACAATCGCGATGGTCATCGTTCGCGCCTGGGCGGCGGGGTCCGCCCTTATGCGCCTGGAAGGTACTGGGACGCCAATGTCGATGCCAATCGTAGGTTCGTAGGGTTCGTTCGGGGCCGGAGTGGGAATCGACCCTGGCGGAGGAGGCGCCTGTTGCCGCCCAACCGGTCGCGGCCGCTGTTCGGGCTGCTGCTCGTGTTTCGTGCTCGGGCGCTTCCAGGTGGGGCGGGCGGGTCCGACGGCGCTCATGGGGTTCTGGGGCGAGGGGCGCTGAGGAACCTGTTGCGACGGGTAGGCGGGGTCATCATCGCGCGGGAAGAGTTGCAGCATCTGCTGCGGCTCCAGGCCGAGGTACTGAGAATACGAACGAAGAAAGCCACGGGCGTACACTGGCGCGGGTATGGCGTCGAACTGCTCGCTCTCCAAGGCCTGCAGGTAGCGGCGGGAGATGCGCGTGTCGCGCTCAGCGTCTTCAAGTGTCAGGCCACGGGACTCTCGGGCGCGGATCAGGCGCGCCCCCAGTTCACTCATCCGTCATAGCGTAGACGGAAGCCGCCGCTCGGGATACGGGAAGGCCGTGAGAAAGCGCGGCGGAACTCCGTTCGGCACACGCTTGTCCAAGGGGCGATCACCCTTGTCCGATTGGTGGCAACGTGTTCATCCTTCGACTGGCTCAGGACGAACGGACCTTACCGACAGGATCCAGCGCGACGGGCGGCCTAGCGGAAGAGATCGCGCTCGCTGTCGCGGATGATGAGGCGCATGGTGGCTGCTTCGTCGTGTTCCCAGGCGTAGTCACGGATGACGGCAACGGGGACGCGGCTGAGGTTGCCCTTGACGAGTTCAGCGGCGCCGGCGAGTTCATCGGCGACACAGATTGCCTGGACGCGAAACTCGTGGCCGTGCGGATCGACCTGGCCGATGTAGCTGATGACCGGGTTCAGGCCGGCAATGCCGATGGCGATGTCTGTCTGGGCTTCGCGCCAGGGGCGGCCGAATGTGTCGGACATGATGACGGCGACGTCGAGCCCGGCGGCCTTGAATTGGTCCCGCATGCCACGGCAGCTGGCGTCCGGATCGATCGGGAGCAGGACGGCGAGACCATGGCCACCCGAGCTTGATTGATCCACGCCGCTGTTGGCGCAGATGAAGCCGTGCCGCGTCTCCGTGATCATGATCGGGCCGACCTGGCGAACGACGCGCTTCGCTTCATCAAGCACCAACTGGACGATCGCCGGTTCCTTCTCCCACCGTTCCGCGTACTGGCGCGCGAAGGATGAGACTTCGACCTCATCGAGCTTGACGATACGGCCTTCCGCCTTGGAGACGATCTTTGATGTCACGACGACGACATCGCCGCTTCGTATCGAAGCACCATCGACGGCGGCCGCCGCGATGATGCTGGCGACGAGGTCCGTACCGGGGGTTATTTCCGGGAGGCCGGGCACACCAAACACGCGGAATCCGGGCATTTCAGGCTCCTTTAGCTGTTCGCGAGCGTCCCGCGAAGAAGGGTCGATTAGTCGATGCCGACGATGCGAATGCTTGTCTGCGTCTTGTACTTGCGGTTGAGGTTGATGAGCAGGGATGTGAGCATTTCGACATAGCGGCTCTGCGATGCGCCACCGCCATCGATCCCCCGGACCCCTTCAACCTGGTTGGCGAGGCCGATGACGACTTGCTTGGCGTCGGCATCCTTGCCGCAGACGAGCACGTCGCAGTCGATAGCGTGATCCAGCTCCATCAGTTTTTCGGCGCTCATGTTCTGGAAGGCAGAGACCAGGCGGGCATTCGGAACCTGTGCCGCCGCCTCCTGGAGGGCGCTCTTGCCTTCGACATTGAGCGCAACCGCGCCCACACCCTGGACAAACTCCAGGGGTGCGGCAACGTTGCACACGATCTTGCCATCGAGGGCGTTTCCCAGCGCCTCCAGGGTGGGCTGCTGGCCGCTGTAGGGGAAGGTGAGGAATACGACTTCAGCGTCCCGCACGCAGAAGGCGTTGTCACCACCGGTTGCGAGCGCCCCTGGGACGGCCGCGATCACTTTGGCAGCGCCCTCTTCTCCGCGCTCCTGGGAGCGCGAACCAATCATCACCTCATGCCCGGCGCGGGCCATGCGCATGGCAATTCCCAGACCCTCGGGGCCTGTGCCCCCGACGAAAGCAAGCTTCATTGAAACGAAAATCCTTCATAGATGACGGCGCATCCGTCGGATTGAAATCGACGACGTTTCGTAGTCTATCAGGGGGCCGATTGGCCAGCACGCGGAACTGCTATGGCATTTGAACGACGGTCCCGGCGTTCCCCTGGAAAAAGTAGTGCTTGCCGTGCTCGAGCCCGGCATCCAGCGTATCGAAGGATGTCGGGAATCCGAGGAACCAGAAGTCGAAAGATTGGCCCGCATCGTTCCAATGGAATATTGCGGACACGCCAACGGGCATCGCTGCCGCTATTCCGGTTTCAAGGACCACGTTTCCCGACCACACTTTCGAGATTGCGCCCGTGACCGACATCGTGAAGTTGCCGCCGGGACCAGGGACCGTATACGAAGTCGGGTTGGGAACGGCCACCGTCGCCTGGGCAGACGACTGGAAGAAATAGAACTCACCGGGATGGAGGTCGACGAGCGTACTGAATCCCAGGGGGAACCCGCGGAACCAAAACTCGAACGACTGGTTGGTGTTACTCCATTGGAACACGGCGTTGACGACACTCGGCAGCTCAATATCAAATCCGCGAGAGAAGGGGTTTGCGTTGGCCTGGGCGGTCAGCATCGAACCTGTCCAAAGGGCGCCGGTCGCGCCCTGGGATACGTCGATGCCTCCAACTGCGACATCGTTGTCGGTAATCGAGAGCGTGGACGTGACCTGCGCGCCAAGTGCGGCTGATGCGGTCGGGCCGGACAACGCAAGATTGACGGTTTCGGCGCCCTCAACGGCCTGGTCATCCACGACCGTCACGATGCAGTTCTTTGCAGCGGCATCGCCCGCAAGCCAAGACACGGAGCCAGTGCTCAGGGTGAAGTCCGCGGGGCTCTGAGCGGTCCCACCGACCGCCACCGAACACGTCGCCGAGGCGGTGCCCGTGGAGCCGCCAATGCGGGTCACAGAGATGGTAACGGTGGCGACGCCTTCGGCAACAGTGTACGTCGCGGCGCCGAACTGGACCGTGCCTCCCGGGCCTGCAACATCGTTGTCGTTGATTGTGAGGACTGCCGCAACCTGTGCGCCGAACGTCGCGGCGCCGGGCGATCCTCCGAGGCTAAGGTTCACCGTCTCGGCCGCTTCGAAGGCGGTGTCATTGACGATACTCACGACGCAGTTCTTGGTGGCCGAATCGCCGTTCGCCCAGTTCACGGTGCCCGCGCTCAGGCTGAAGTCCGCTGGTGTCGAAGCTGTCCCTCCCGTCGCGACAGAACAGGTCGCGGACGCGGCGCCTGTGGAGCCGCCCGTCCGGGTGATGCCAATGTTCACCGTAGCGGTGCCTTCTGTGACCGTGTAAGTCAAGCTGCTGAACTGAACTGAGCCCCCCGCGCCGGCCGCATCGTTGTCGTGAATAGTCACTGTCGTGGTCGCCTGAACTCCCAATGCGGCGGTTCCCCCGACGGTCACGGACAAGTCGATGGTCTCGTCGGGCTCGACGGCAGTGTCGTTGACTATCGTGATGGTGCAGAACTTTGCCGTGGCGTCGTTTGCACTCCAGTTGACGGTGGCGGCCCCGATCGTGAAGTCGGCTGGCGTCACGGCCGTACCCGTGGGCTCCACGTGGCAGGTGGCGGAAGCAGCGCCCGTTGCGCCGCCGGTCCGCGTCAGTTGGACTTGAATTGCTGCGCCAGCTTCGGTCCCGGCGTATGCAGCGGCACCAAATTGAATCGTGCCGCCGCTATCGTTGTCTACGATTGTTACGACGGCGGTCGCCTGCGGCCCAGCCGTCCCACTCCCACCCACAGTGAGGCCCAAGTTGAAGGTTTCGGGTCCTTCGATAAGCGAGTCGTTCGCGATAACGAAGCCGCAGTTCTTGACTGAACTGTCTCCCGTGAACCATGTCAGGTTCACGAAAGAAGTGGCGAAGTCAGCCGTCGGTGTCGCGCTTCCCCCGGCAACGACGGAACATGTTGCCGTGGCGGTCCCGGTGGTTCCGCCGGTTCGAGTAACGGCAACGTTCAACAGCGCTGTGCTCTCAGACGCGTTGTAGGTTGCGCTCTGGTATTGAATGGTTCCGCCGGCACCGGCAAAGTCATCATCCGCGATCGACAGCGTGGCGTTGGTCTGTGCTCCAAGCGCCGCGGAACCGGTCGGCCCGTTCAGCTGGAAGTTCGCGGATTCAGTGCCTTCGACGACGCTGTCGTTCACGATCAAAACCACGCAGTTCTTTGTCGCAGTGTCGCCGTCAGCCCAGTTCACCGTGGCGGTCGTGAGCGTGAAATCCGCCGGTGTGGTTGCGACTCCGCCCGCGATGACCGCGCAGGTCGCGCTCGCCGAGCCAACGGAACCTCCTGTCCGCGAGACGGCAAGGTTCACACTGAGTGGCCCGGCTTCGCTTCCGTTGTATGCAACGCTCGCGAATTGGACGGTGCCGCCGCTCGGGGCTCCAAACGTGAACCCGTTAGGGGCGTCGGCCTTTTCTATAAACTGATTGCCGGGATTTTGCACACGAATGTCCACGATGTCGTCGATATGCGCTGGTGTGGTGAAGACGATTTGGGTGTGACTCGAGACCGCGACGTTGGCAGCGTTGACCTGCACACCGTCGATCAAGACCTGGGCCTTCTCGCCGATGAGCGTGCCGTTCGCGAAGTAAGTTCCGGTGATGGTCACCGACGTTCCACCGGCGGCAGGGCCGCTGTTCGGGCTGATGTTTGAAATGGTCGGCACACACCCGGCGGCGGCACTACCTCCGCTCGGGTAGGAGACGTTGACGCCCGTGAGGTTGTGGCCGGCTTCGAGGCAGACGCTCGTGGAGGTCAGGTCCCCGTCGATGAACGCATCCGCAGTCGCAAACTGCAGGCCCGTCGTGAAGCATTGCATTGTGACGGAGTACTGCCCCGCCTGAGTCGTGGGGGCTCCAGCGATAATCGGGCATGTGTTTCTGACAGGTCCGAAATCCACAACGGTGCCGACGGGCGCAGGCACGCCATTCAGCGTCACTGTCCCGGACACCGTGATTGTCGCGAGCGCCGAGGCATCTCGCGTGTTCGCGGTGAATGTCAGAATCGCAACCATGGCGAACGCAAGCGCGGCTGAGATGATGAATCGACTGGGGTGCGGGTTACGTCTGTCTGCCATTGCCGTGGGCCTTCCTGTTGGCGTAGGGCAACGAGATGCTGTCCGTGCCGAAGAGCGTCGTACCAGAGACAATCGGTCAAACGAGCGGGCTTCACAGCTCCAGGTCCCTCGCCGACTGTCGCCGTAACGGGATGGACACCGGTCGAACGCCCAGTGGCAACGGCTTCGCCACGGTCATGCTCGCTTTCCCTGATAGCCATTGCGGGAAGGGGCGGCACCGTCGAGGATGGAAGCGGGACACCGCCTTTGGGTAGCCTGCGAAGGGGTATAGGCTCGCTTACATCGCCCGTAACCAGGCCCCGGACCCATCTGCTATACTCGAAACAAAGGTGTGGCCCAACGCCGCACACCGGAGAGACGATTGTATTCTCGCTGGCTTCGTAACAGTTTCATCTACCTCCTGATCCTGGTGGCCGTGATCGCCATCGTCTTCGCATTCTTCAATGGAGGGGACGACTATCCCAAAGTCTCCATCGGCGAAGTGGTCGCGGACGCGAAAGCGAACAAAGTCCAGGAAATCCAGGTCGACAACAAGACCCTGACGGTCAGCTACGTCGAAAAAGTCAACAACAAGCCTGTCATCAAGAAATCCAAGATCGGGCCGAACAGCGAACTTGAGACGCTGTTGACGGCGCAAGGCATCGCCCTGAGTCGGACGGGCGGCGCAACGGGGCCGGCCGTGGACCTCGCATACAAGGAGTCCGGCGGATTCGGTCCGTTGCTGGGACTTCTGCTTAACCTCCTGCCGTTCTTGCTGTTCGGCGCCTTCCTGCTATTGATCATGCGCCAGGCGCAGGGTTCCAACTCGCAGGCCATGAGCTTCGGCAAGAGCCGCGCGCGACTCTTCACGGGCAACAAAGTCACCGTCACCTTCGGCGATGTGGCCGGCGTGGATGAGGCGAAGGAAGAGCTCGCGGAAGTCGTCGAGTTCCTCAAGTACCCGGAGAAGTTCGCGGCCCTCGGCGCGCGCATTCCCAAGGGTGTCCTCCTCGTTGGCCCTCCCGGCACGGGCAAGACCCTGCTCTCGCGGGCCGTCGCGGGCGAGGCCGGCGTTCCATTCTTTAGCATCTCCGGTTCGGAGTTCGTCGAGATGTTCGTTGGCGTCGGCGCCAGCCGCGTTCGAGACCTGTTCGACCAGGCCAAGAAGAATGCGCCCTGCATCGTCTTCGTTGATGAGATAGATGCCGTCGGCCGTCAGCGGGGCGCAGGTCTCGGCGGGAGCCACGACGAGCGTGAGCAGACGCTCAACCAGATCCTCGTGGAAATGGACGGCTTCGACACGGGGACGAACGTGATCGTGCTCGCCGCGACCAACCGCCCGGACATTCTCGACCCCGCCCTCCTGCGGCCGGGCCGCTTCGACCGCAAGGTTATCCTCGATGCCCCAGACGTGAAGGGCCGCGAAGCCATCCTCGCCGTACATACCAAGGGCAAGCCCCTCAGCGAGGACGTGCGACCAGCGACGCTGGCGAAATCCACGCCCGGCTTTAGCGGTGCGGATCTCGCGAACCTGGTAAACGAGGCAGCCATCCTCGCGGCACGCCGTAACAAGAAGAGCATCTCGATGGACGAATTCGAAGAAGCCGTCGATCGCGTTATCGCCGGCCCGGAACGCAAGAGCCGCGTCATGTCGCCGCATGAAAAGAAGCTCACCGCCTATCACGAAGGCGGTCACACCATCCTCGCCCATTTCATGCCAAACCACGACCGGCCGCACAAGGTGACGATCGTCTCCCGCGGCATGGCCGGCGGCTACACACGCTTCCTGCCCGATGAGGAATCGCACTACCGAACGCGCAGCATGTTCCGTGACCAACTGGTCACGGCGCTTGGTGGGCACGCGGCGGAAGAGATCATCTTCGGCGAATCGTCCACTGGGCCGTCGAACGATATCGAACAGGTGACGCGGATTGCCCGCGCGATGGTCACGCGCTGGGGGATGAGCGAAAGGCTTGGCCCCCGCACGTTTGGGCGCAGCGAAGAGCTTGTGTTTCTCGGGCGCGAAATCTCCGAGACGCGGAACTACAGCGAGAAGATTGCCGAAGAGATCGACGACGAAGTGCGCCGCCTCATCGAAGAGGCCCAGGAACGCGCCCGCACATGCCTGCGCGAACACCGGGACCTCCTCGACAAGCTCGCCATCGTGCTGCTCGAAGTCGAGACGCTGGAAGGTGAGACGCTCACGCGCCTGCTCAACAGCGATCCGAACGAGCCATGGCCGCCCGCGGACATGACGCCCAAGGATCAGCCTCCCGCTGCCACGCCGGGCGGCGAAGAAGCGCCCCGACGCCCGATCTTCGAACCCAAGCCCGCAGCCCCCGGCCTCGCCTGGGAAGGCGGCGGCACCGCCCGAATCGAGCCAACGCCCCCGGGAAGCTAACAGCCCAACCACGCAAACTTTGACCAAACAGGTGGACGACCCCTAGACTAGGAGGTCGTCCACTGATTTTCGGAGAACTCTCTTGGAAGCTATTGTGCGCGCCGATGGGCGCCAGGTCCGCCTCATCGAGGGCATGGAATTCGAGATGAACCGCCTCGCAGGCGACCCCGGCGAGACCGTCTCGCTTGATGTCCTGATGCTCCTCGATGGCGACGACATCACCGTCGGCGCGCCCGTCGTCGATGGCGCAAGCGTGACGGCACGCATCACTCAGCATGGCCGCGGGGAGAAGCTCCGCTTCATGAAATACAAGAACAAGGTCCGCTATCGCCGGATCCTGGGCCACCGCCAGCACGTTACGCGCCTGGTGGTGGAGTCGATTTCGAAGGGATAACCAGCAATGGCACACAAAAAAGGCGTTAGCAGCTCCAAGAACGGCCGCGACAGCAACAGCCAGCGGCTCGGCGTAAAGCATTACGATGGCGAAGTGGTGAAGCCCGGTTCCATCATCATGCGCCAGCGGGGGACGCGGTTCCACCCGGGCATGAACGTCGGCCTCGGCAAGGATTACACCATCTATTCCTTGATCGACGGCAAGGTAAAGTTCGAACCGTTCGCCAAGGGGCGGCGCAAGAAGATCAGCGTTTATGCGGCTGCGGTCGCGGCCTCGGTCGCCTAGTTTCCCAGGAGGGAATCACAACATGAAAGACACCATCCACCCGAAGTACATGGACGCAAAGATCCATTGTTCATGCGGCGCCGATTTTGAAACGCGCTCGACGAAACCCGCTATGCACCTCGACGTTTGCAGCGTTTGCCACCCGTTCTACACGGGCGAATCGCGCATCATCGATACCGCCGGACGCGTGGAGCGCTTCAACCGCCGCTATGCGAAGGCGAAGTAGGCTTTCGGCCACGAACATCGAAGGGGCGCCCACGGGCGCCCCTTTGTTCGTTGCCCAACATCCGGCCCTCACCCACCGACCCCTTCTCCCGACTTCGCGGGCGAGGGGGAGATTAACTATTGGTGCGGTACGTGGCTGAGAACGTGAAGCCGGCGGGACCGGTGTACTACGGTGGGCAAGCGGTGATGGAAGGCGTGATGATCCGCGGCCCGGAGCATTTCGCCGTCGCCTGCCGCCACCCGAACGGGGAGATCGTCATTCACTCAGAGCGGTTGGCGGGCATCTACACCGGGCGCGCCCGCCGCATCCCCATGATTCGCGGGACGATCGTCCTCTGGGAGACGATGGCCCTGGGCATGAGGGCGCTTTCGTTCTCATCCAAAGTGCAGATGGACGAGCCGGGCGAAGACGGCGAACCCGTGGAGTTCCCGGCGACGGTGTTCTGGGGCGCGATTGCGCTGGCGATGCTGTTCATGGTCGGCATCTTTTTCGCGGGTCCCATCCTGCTCGCGAACCTGCTTTCACACTGGGATATCAATCACCTCTGGATCGTGGCGGCGGAGGGCGTCGTACGGCTCACGTTGTTCGTCGGCTATATGGCTCTGATCAGCTTGATACCCGATATACGGCGCGTCTTCCAATACCACGGCGCGGAGCACATGACCATCCACGCGTTCGAGGCGAACCAGCCGCTCACCGTCGCGAGCGTGCGGCCGTTCCCCAAGGAGCACACGCGTTGCGGCACGAGCTTCCTCCTCGTCGTCGTGATTGTGTCGCTCATCACGTTCTTCGCCTTCGACGCGCTCGTGGACAAGGGGCTCATGATCCGCTTCGCATCGCGCATCGTCCTCATCCCGCTCGTCGCAGCCGTGAGCTACGAGATCCTGCGGATCGGCGCGCGCTTTGGCGGAAACCCGATCGTCAAAGCGGCTTTTGTCCCCAACATCGTCCTCCAGGGCCTGACCACGAAGGTGCCGGACGATTCGATGATCGAAGTCGCGATCGCCAGCTTCCAGGCGGCGATCGCCTCGGAATCCGCGCCCGCCGCGTAATTTCGCACCCGCGAATCTCAATCTTCTTCGCGGTTGTGTGAACTGCATCTCACTCTCGCCCGTCATGACTTGGTAGGATACGGGCGCCGGGACTTCCCGGTGGAGTGCATCCGTGGAGAACCTCCTCCATTCGGCCGTCGCGCTAGACACCGACTACTTCGAATCCGAACGAGGCCGCTGCTGCGGCCAGTCGGCGGTCATGCGTGGCGAACACGAGGTCCGGCGAGAGCGTGTCACGCACAATCCGGGCAGTTGCCAGGTGGATCGCGTCCAGCGCCTTCAAGTGCTGCGCGGTGCGCTGAGCGGCTAGGACGAGGATGGCATCGGACAGCGGGAGCCACTCAACTCCGTCACTCAGCTCCGAAAATCGGACCAAAGCCGCCTGATACTCGGCGTCGGTGTACACGCCCTCCAGGAGCAAACGATTGAACGAGCGAGGCACCTCGACGCGGACAAGAATCGAAGACGACATATGCTGCCAGGCATCCCAATCGAGCACGGCCCGGCCATCCATGGTTATTCGACGGATGAAGCAGCTCGAATCAAGGTAGGAATTCACTATCTTCCCGATCTTGAACTAGCATCGCGACGACATCTACGCCGGGCGGAACGGGAACTGGCTCAATATGAATGTCGCGCATACGCTTCGTGGCATGCTGCATACCGGGGAACAGTTTCTCCAGGCGAGCGGGGAGGGAACCGCAGGGGGAGATTTGCGCCACCACCTCGCCGTCACGGGCAAGCAGCACGGTCTCGCCCGCCTCTACGCGCGCGAGCACCTCGAGCAGGTGCAACTCAAGCTCTTCCACCGGGATCGTCGTCATGGACCTATGCTAGCACTTCGGAAACAGGGGTTGCATCGTGAGCAATGAACTTCAGCAGACCAACGAAGAACTGGCCACGCGCGTCGCGGAGCTAGAGGCGAAGCTCAGCACTTCGCTCGACCAGCAGAGCGCTATGTCCGAGGTGCTCGAAATGATCGCCCGGTCGCCGTCAGACGCGCAGCCGGTGCTCGATGCGATCACGGTAGCGGCCATGCGCCTGGTGGGAGGCGACGCCGCCAATATCTTACGTGCCGACGGCGAACTCCTTCGCTTCGCGAGCGGCTTCCCTACCGCGGACGTTTGGCCGCTACGGAAACCTGGAACGATCGTCGAACAACAACTGAGCGCCCATCGAGTCCTCAAGACTCGAGAGTCGTTCCATATCTATGGGACGCCCGAAACAATCGAAGCGGAGTTCCCGGATCTCGCTGCGATGTGGCGTGAGGACGGCATTGGGGCGGCGATCACGGTCCCGATCCTCTACAAAGACGAGCTGTTTGGAATCCTCGGGGTGCGCCGGCAGGGGGTCTCTCCGTTCTCCGAACAGGAGATTGCGCTCCTCGAAACCTTCGCCGCCCAGGCTGTCATCGCAATCGAGAACGCGCGCCTCTTCAACGAGCTCCAGGAGAGCAACCGCGAGGTTTCGGAGGCGCTGGAACGGCAGACGGCTGTGAGCGATGTCCTTCAAGCGATCAGCAGTTCGCCCACAGCGCTCGAACCCGTCCTCGACACGCTCGTGGGGATAGCGATGCGGCTGTTGAAAGCGCACGGGACCGTCGTCTTCATGGAGCGCGACGGCAGTCTGGTGCCAACTGCCGTGACTGGACGGTTCGCGCCATCTCTCGGCCCGTGGGCTTTGGACCGTCAGACCGCGGCAGGCCGAGCCTTCATTGACCGCGCAACTGTCCAGCTCGACCAGGCGGTCGCC
>DAOTTM010000244.1:0-74276 GCA_034437915.1 Dehalococcoidia bacterium
TCGCGCTCATGGCGTCGGTACCACCGTACCGCCGGTGGCGTCCTGGAAGAAGTAGTAACGGCCGTGGACGAGGCCGCTATCGAGGGTGTTGAAGTTATCGGGGAAGCCGCGGAACCAGAAGCGGAAGAGCTGTGCGGGGTTATCCCAACCGAAGACGGCGGTGATCTGCGCGGGCAATCCCGTGGGCACGGGAGCGCCGATGTTCGGCTTCGTGACGAGCGAGCCAGTCCAGAGCTGCCCAGTCGCGCCCTGGACGGTGTTGAATGGGACACCGGGGGCAGGGACGAGGAAGTTGTCGGGAAAGAGTACGGCGATGCTTGTCGGCCCGGTCACCTGGAAGAAGTAGAAGCTGCCGGGATCCAGTGTGTTCAGGGTCTGGAAGCCCGGTGGGAAGCCCCGGAACCAGAATCGGAACGATTGTCCCCCATTGAACCACGAAATCAGCGCGGTCACTGGCGGTGGGAGGGTGTCGAGGTCGGTCTTCGTGGCCCCGGTCCAGAGCGCTCCCCAGGCCCCGGCGCGATCGGGGTCAATCGTCGCCGGGTTCGGTGACAGGCCGAGGATCGTGACGGCCGTCGTGAACGGCGCTCCGCGCGCCGCCCCGACGACGTTGACCAGGTGCACGGTGAACGTCTCCGAAAGCTCCGTGACGCCGTCATTCGCAATGGTGATCGGCGGGCAGAACTTCGTCGAAGCTTCGCCATCCGCCCACTGCACCAGGCCATGGATGTGAGCGAAGTCGGCGCCGCCGGCGGCCGTGCCCATGTTGTCGGTGGTCGCGCAGTACGCCACGGCCGCGCCCTGGCTGCCGCCCGTCCGCGTGATGGCAAGGCCCGTGAGCGGCCCGGTCCCCTCCGCGATGCTCGCAACCGCGCTCCCGAGCGTAAGCGTCCCACCGTTGGCGAGCACACCGGGCGTGAACTCCAGGGAGAAGGCGTCGATACTGCCGATATCGCCCGGCCCGGAATCCACGACCTTGAGCGTCCACGTCCCGTTCGGGCTCTTACCGTTCAGCGCGGACAGCGGTGAGGATGGCTTATACGGACCGCTGGTCAGGCCGGTTGTGTTGTTGCATGCGATGTCCGGCGTCAGGTTCGCGGGCGGTTCGTCGTCGAACTTCGCGGAGATGTTGCGCCCAGAACAGAACCGATAGCTGCCGGCATTGTGATTGATGAGGACAACCTCGGTCGCGTCGGGCGCGATCAACGTCACATTGAGGTCGCCGACGAACGGGTGGGTGATCGCCACGAATACGTTGAGGTCGGCGATCGGCGTGATCACTCCCGAGACGGTGAACGTAGCGGTCGCCCCGGCTGGCGTGTCATCGGGGATGGCGACCGCTGGCCCGGCGAAGGCCGGCGCGTCGTTGTCGATGATCGTGACCGTTGCGACCGCCAGGCCGAGGGCCGCGCCGCCGCCTGGGTTCGAAAGCGTGACCGTGAACGTTTCGCCCGGTTCGACGATGGCGTCCTCGGCGATCGTGATGCTCAGGGCCGCCCGCGTCCGGCCCGCGAAGATCGTCTGCACGGTGGCGACGAGCGGGATGTAGTCGGTCGCCGTGGCAGTGCCGTTGGCGGTCTTCACGGTCACCTGCACATCGCCATCGAGCGGGCCCGTGCGTTCGAGGATGAGCACGGCCGCGCCGCCGCCTTCGCCCACCGACACGGCCGCACTCGTGGCTGCGAAGCCGATCGTCTTGTCGCCACAGCCAGGCGCGCGGTTCGAAGCGGCGACGACCGAACTCGAATCGCCAGAGGACGTCGCCGAATAGCCCATGCCGTGGGCCGCGAACACGGTCCAGGCGGCGCAGACGGCGAGGCCGCCCGGCGAGGCCGATTCCGCGGCGATGATGGCGTCGCGCGCATCGAGCATGGAGGGGTGGATAGGGGTTCCCGCCATGCCATCGAAGACGACCTGGTCGGCGGCAGGCGCGCCCAGACCTGCAGCGACGTAGGCCGCGCGAAGGTCCCAGAGCGTCGCCGACCAGATCTCGCCGTCGTCGTGCACCTCGCAGCCGCGCGAGCCGACGTTGCAGAGGTCGCCGTACTTCTTCGGGTGGTTGGCGGAGGAATGGGTGCGGATACCCTTGATGGCGTTGCCCGTAACGTATTCGCCCATGACGGGGTCGTTGTAGCGCGTGTCCGCCCAGTAGTCGCTCCAGCCCTCGCCCATCGCCCCGCTCTGCGTGCCGTAGAGGGCGGTCGTTCCGATGAGGCGCGTCGATAGCCCATGGGCGTATTCGTGGGTGATGAGGTCGCCATCGACGCTGCCGTCGCGGCGTTGGTCGCCGGGATACTGGGGGGTCGGTGCGAAGAGGAACATGCGCATGAGGCCCGGTGTCCCGTCGTTGGTCGGTGTGAAGTTCGCGTTGCCGATGCAGTTGTTCAGAGGGCAGTTATCGGCGCCAAACTGTGCCTGCGCCTGGACGGGGTCGCCGCCCAGCCCGCCCAGCCCGAAGTTGTCATTCTGATAGTTGCCCGCCGCCTCGTTAAAACCGAGGTGATACCACCAGTCGTGGATGACGTTGACGTTGTAGAACACGCTTGCGACGGCGGCGTTCGTATCCGCGTCGTTGTTCCCCGCGCTCTCGTAGAGGTTCGTCCACGGGTAGTTGAACTGTAGGGTCGCGCTGGTGGGCGGCGCGGAAGGCGCGTTCCCGTTCTGCGCCGCCTGGGCGAGGACGTTGTTGCCGTTCGTGCAGGTCGTACAGGCGCTCAGGACGCTCGCGCCCATCCAGGTGTTGTGTTGCGCGTCGATGTTGCCAACGAACGGCTTGAGCACCTGACCGTTCGGTGGGATGCCCGGACCCGGGTACTGTTCGAACACGAGACCCTCCGGGCCGGCATCGAGGGTGAGTTTCTGCCTGTAGAGGATCGCGCCCGTAGCCGCATCGACGAGCGTGTACCAGCGCGCGACCTCCTGCTGCACCTGCACGACATACGCGAGCCTCGCCCACGCTTTCGTCGGGAAGGCGACGAAGCTCGTCGGCGGGTTAAACCAGTCGAAGGTGGCCTTGTCCGCACCGATAGGCGCGGGCGCCGGTTGGCCCACGGCCACGTATGCCGCTTTACGCGCGGCATCCTCGGACAACGAGGGCGTGCGCTGGTTCAGGGCGAGGCCTGCGCGAAGGCGGCTTGTCGTGCCGAACACCCGCCCCTGCGTGTCCAGTGTGACCTTCGCGCGGCCGTTGAACAGTTCGACGCCATCGACCAGCTGGGCGAACTCGACCACGCGAAGCCCGGAGCCGGTCGTGAACGAACGTCTTTCTTCAAGCGTGTCCACCGCCGCGGGGACGATGCCAAGCAGCGATGCGATATCGCGCAGAAACGCCCGTGCGGCGGCGCCCGGGGGCATCCCGGACCTCGCGCTCGCGGTGTTCAGCGGCAGGCCACCGCTGAAGATGGATATGCCACCGCCATCTGTCACGCGGACCTGTGCGGTACCACCGGCCTGGCTCTGGAGCGTGTCCATGGCTACCGTTCGAGCGTCGTCGGCTATCCGGGCGAGGGATACATCAAGACTTTCGTCCGAACCGTTGAACGCGAACGCGGGGCCTTCGGCCGGCAATGAACCGATGAGGGCGCAAACGACGAAGAGCGCAACGAGCGAACGCCGAACTGGATGTCTTCCCAAGCGCCGATCCCCCACAATCGCAGACCACCTCCGCGCAGCTGTTCCACTACACTGGTAGGTCGTGGCTTGGTCAAGCCTCGACTTCGCACCAGATCGGAACCGGACGCACGGTTACGATGTGGCGATGGAAGCAATTCTCGCCGCCGTGCAGCCCTACGATATCCATGGGACCCACTATTTCCGCATCGCCTACGCCACGAAAGATCAGCCAGACAAGATGACGGAAGGGCGCGTCGCCACCGAAGGCATCTACAAGGGCGCAAAGGCGGGCGACCGCGTCGATATCCGCATGCTCCTTGGCGTCATCGACGACGTGAAGCTGCTGGCGTAGTCATAGGATGGTCAGCAACAGGATGCCGCCGACACAGCAGGCTGTACCGCCAACGGAGCGGCGCGTGAACGGCTCACCCAGGAAGATGACGCCCAGGGGCAATGCCATCAACGGGGCCGTGGCAGAGAGCACCGCCGCCTTCGCTGCTCCGGCTTCGACGACCGAGTAGACGTAGAGCAGGCTCCCGAAGAGTGTGCCGAGCAGCCCGGCGACAACGATCGTGCCGATATGCATGCGGTCCGAGAAGGGTGCACGCATATTCGCGGGCTGGGTGATGAGGCCGAAGGTGAGCAAGGCGATCGCCCCCGCCGGCGTCCGAATGGTGCCCACCGCGATCGCAGAGAGGTCGCCCTTCGCCGCCGCGAGCCAGAGCGTCGCCACCGCCCAGAAGACGCCAACCAGTGGAAGCAATGCGTAGGCGGCCCACCCCGGCCGCGGTGACGGCGCCAGGCCGCGGGCTCTCGCCTCGATGTCTTCCGCGGCGGATCTCTGACGGGACGACGAAAAGAGCAGGCTCGCCCCATACGCCACGAGAACGGCGCCGCCGAGCAAGCCAACCGTCACCGGTTCATCCAGCAACACGATCCCGCCGAGCACGGTGAGGCCGATAAAGAGCGCCATCGTGATGGGGAAGGTGATCTGCATGCCCAGCACATTGAGCGCGCGAATGTAAATGGTGTCTCCCAACCCATACCCCAGGAAACCACTCACGGCGATGCCGAGGATGGTGAGCAGGGGCGCGTTCGCGATTTCGGAGGCTGTCCCACTCACGAACAGCACAAGCGGCAGTGCGATCGTGGCTGCACCCATCCGCAGCGCCGACAGCGCGACCGGAGACGTACGAGCGCTCAGGGACGCCAACATGACGCTCGTGCACGACCACGTGAAGGCCGCAATCAGGCCCGCGATCTCACCCATTGAGATAGCAGATAGGAAGTGGGAGATAGGAGATAGGAGTTCTCAGTTCCGAGTCGTAGATGAGCTATGGCCATAAGCAGGGATGAAACGTCATTTTGACAGCCTGCCAAGATGGACGGGTGCCCAATCGCCCGTTCGTGCTGAGTCATGAGCTTGTCGAACCGTCGAATCATGGACGGGCAGCGCGACAATGGTCGAACAGCGTGCTCACCCTTCGACAAGCTCAGGGCGAGCGAAGCCTGTCCTTTCAGAGCAGTCATGAGAACCGCACAACGGAACGCGCTTCCGAACTCACAACAGCGACGTCGCCCGGAGCAGGAGTCAATTGAGAGGGGTCGATCCGAAACAGTATTTGCGCGCCTGCGTGCGAACCCACCCCTTCAACCACTCCGCTAACGCTCAGCACTCGCTCGACTAATACGTCGAAGCAGACGTCGCCTTCGCCAAGGCGCAACCCACCCGGTGCGATGGCGGTGGTGCGGTCGCCGCAGCGCATCACCGTGTAACCGAAGTAGGCGGCGGTTTCGGCGTCCGGGGGTTGGGCGAAAATCGTTGCCGCTTCACCCTTCGCCACAACTCGGCCCTCGCGCAGGACGACGACATCCTCGGCCAGGCGGAGGGCTTCGTCGCGATCATGCGTTACAAAGATGACCGTGCTCCCGAACTGGCGAAGCAATCCGGGGAGGCGGAGCGTCATCTCCCGTCTCGCCTCGGCGTCAAAACCTGCGAGCGGCTCATCGAGCAAGGTGACCGACGCTTGAAGCGCCAGGGCGCGACCGAGGTTCACGCGTTGACCTTCACCGCCCGAAAGGCTGCGCGCCTCGCGATCGAGGAGGTGCCCGAACGCGCAGGCATTGGAAACCGCCTCAATACGCACCTGCCGCCTGGTCAAGTCCAGGTCGCGAAAGCGCAGGGCAAGATCCAGGTTGTGGCGCACGGAGCCGCGCAGCATCACCGCTCGCTGAAACGCGAGCGCCACGTTCGGAGCGGCGTCGGCGGCGCTGCGCACCTCCGTCCCGCCCACCGTTACGCGACCAGAATGAAGGCGTTCGAGTCCCGCGATTAGCCGGAGTGCCGTCGTCTTTCCAGACCCGTTCGGCCCGAGGAGCGCTGTCACGCGCCCGCTTGCAAACTCCATGGCAGGCACATCCAGGACAGTCCGCTTCCCGCGTCGGAAGAGTACCTCGTCGAAGCGCACATCCATCAACGAGACCGCTGCTGCAACGTGGTGAAGATCAGGTTCACGGCGAAGGCTATGGCCAAGAGGACGATGCCGTAGGCGATCGCGACATCGTTCTTGCCCCTGCTTGTTTCCGTCACGATGGCTGTCGTCAGAACTCTTGTGCTGTTCTGCAGGTTCCCGCCCACCACCATGGACGCCCCGACTTCTGATATCGCCCCCCCGAAGCCCGCCATGAACGCAACGAGGAGGCCGATCCGCGCCTCGCGCCCGAGGAGCCAAAGCGTCCGAAACTTGCTTGCTCCAAGGGTGGCCAGCAAGTCGGGCAACTCCGAGGGCAGCGACTGGAAGGCGGCGGCGGCGAAGCCAGCCACCAGCGGCGTGGCGATGATCACCTGGGCGATGACCATTCCCCGCTTTGTATAGACCAACTCGAAATCGCCGAAAGGGCCGCTGCGCACCAGCATCAGCCAAACGACAAGTCCGACAACGACCGGGGGCATGCCCATGCCCGTGTTCACCAGCCCAAGGACCAGCGTTCGCCCACGAAAGCGGCCGCGCGCCAACCAGTAGCCCACGGGAATGCCGACAAACGCCGCGATCAGGGTCGCGACGCCCGAAACGACCAGCGTGCGCAACGCGACGGCGCGCAGAGTGGCGTCACCGTGGGCGATCAGGCGCAGCGCCTCGCGCAGCCCGTCCCAGAGCGCCTCCATCTAGCGAAGCCGCCGCATCACGGTTTGCCGACCTGCTCCAACGTCTTGCCCGCGTCGGGGAAGAAAAGCGATTGGCCGTACTCTGCTTTCTTGAAATCGGCGATCACGAGTTGCGTCGCGGGCGCGACCATGAACGCCACGAACGCCTCGGCCTGGAGTCGCTTCACCCTGGGGAACTTCTCGAAGTTGACCACGTAGGCAGAGTAGATGTTTAGCATCGTTGGGTCGCCTTCAAACACGATGTTCAGGTCCAGCGACTTCCTCAGCGACAGGTACGTTGCCCGGTCGGTGATTGTGTACGCCTTCCTCTGGGAGGCGACCTGGAGCGTCGCGCCCATACCCTGGCCGGTCTCTTCTCGCTGTTTCACGGCGGTCCTGGGGTCGATCGCCGCGTTCTTCCAGAGCGTCAGCTCCTGCTTGTGCGTGCCCGAATCGTCGCCACGCGATATGAACGGCCCAGCGAGGGCGATCGCCGCCATGGCGGCCTTGAGGTCCTTGTTTCCCGCGATCTTCGCTGGGTCCGAGGGAGGGCCAACGAGGACGAAGTCGTTGTGCATTACGATCTTGCCACCGACGAGTTCGCCGCGGTCCACGTAGGGCTTTTCGCTCGCGGGCGCATGCACAAGGAGGGCGTCGGCGTCACCTTTCGCTCCCATCTCGAGAGCAGCGCCGGTGCCGACCGCGATGACCTTCACTTCCACGCCGGTCCCTTTGGTGAAAAGGGGGACGAGCACGTCCAGTAAGCCGCTATCCTGCGTGCTCGTCGTCGTGGCCAGGATCATCGAGCCGCCGATGGGCGTGGGCGTGGGCCGTACAGGCACCGTCGAATTCGAAACCGGCATGACCCCGTCATCGTCGTCGCCCCCACAGGCGACCGCCAACGCCCCGAGCAGGAGCAGGGCAACGAGAACAACGGGGCCAATGATCGTTCGTGGCTTCAAGGGATTCGTTCCGGGCCGATATGTCCCGCTGAGCATAACGATTCCACCGCCCGCAATCCAGCGCCACTCGTTCGGCGCCTGGTTGCGTTGACTGGGCATCACGACGCGAGTAGCCGCTCCAACATGACCCGGGCGGCCTTTTTCGCCGGGCTTCGCGTGTCGATCTGCGGGCCAACGCAGCCGGGACAGCCGCATTCGCAATCGCAGCTGATGATGAGGGCAAGGCACGATTCGACGAGGTCTCGCCGCACCTCCCAAAGGCGCTCAGCCAACCCCACTCCGCCGGGAATCATGTCGTAAAGGAACACCGTGGGCAGCGCGTTGTGGGGCGCGCGCACCTGTGCTTCGGCGCCGATATCCCGCGCGTCGCAGAGGCAGTGAATGGGCGCGAGGTTCTTCGCGGCATGGGCGATGCCGCTCAGTCCGGAGGAAATATCGTCGCGTCCCAGTCCCTTCGTCGCTTCTTGCCCGAAGCTCATCCAATACGCCGTCGTGTGCATGTTCGCTTCGGGAATCGCGATTTTGCCCCAGCCCACGTTCTCGTGCGTGTGCAGCTTGACCTTTTTGAAGATTGTCGCGAGGAACGTTATGGCGACTTCGCCCATCTCCTGGCGACCGGCTGCCATCGATTCTTCTTCGAAGCTGTCCAAGACCTTCAGCTCCACGGCGAGCTGCGCGTCCGTGTAATAGTCCACATCGACGGGCGTGACGTAGGCCTTCTTGTCATCCCAATCGAGCCATTCGACCTGGTATTGCTGGCCGCGGTGGATGTAGATCGCGTCTTCGTGGATGAGCAATGGCGCGCTCGGACGGTCGCACTCGCCGATCACTTTCGGCGTCGGACCCTGTTCGATGATCACAAAGTTGTCGGTACTCGCCGTGCGCAGGCTGACCGCCTCCGCCGGGTAGGACTCGCTCATCCAGTGATAGCGATGCCCCGATTTCTGGAGCACGCCCTCCTCGACGAGGATGTCCAGGAGCTCGCCGGTATGCGCGCCGAAGACCTCGTCATGGTTGAACGGGAGTTCAAAAGCCGCGCACTTCAGGTGGCTGGCGAGGATGAAGAGGTTGTCTGCGTCGATCAGTCCACGCTCCGGTGGTTTGCCGAAGATGAAGTCCGGGTTCGCGGCGACGTACTGGTCGAGCGGGTTCGAGGAAGCGACGAGCACGGAGAGCGACGCCTCTTCGGTCCGCCCCGCGCGCCCGAACTGCTGCCAGAGGCTGGCGAGCGAGCCCGGGTAACCCATAACGACGCTCGCGCCCATCCCACCGATATCGATACCGAGCTCCAGCGCATTCGTGGCCACAACGCCGCGGATCGTGCCATCGCGCAGCCCGGCTTCAATCTTGCGCCGTTCGTTCGGGAGGTACCCACCGCGGTAGCCGGTAACGCGGTCGGGGTCGCCCGGCCGCTTCCGCAACGTCTGTCGCAGATAGGTGAGCAATAACTCGACACGCGTCCGGCTCGGCGCGAAGACGATCGTCTGCACGCCGGAATGGATGAGCGTCGCGGCGATGTTCTGCACCGCCTTGAGCGACGACTGGCGGATGCCCAGCTCCTTGTTCACGATGGGCGGGTTGTGGACGACGACGACGCGCTCCCCGGCGGGCGCCCCGTTGTCATCGACCAGCTCGACCTCATCGCCGATGAGCGCGGACGCGAGTTCCTTTGGGTTGGCGATCGTCGCGGAGCAGAGGATGAAGGTCGGGTCGGCGCCGTAGAAGTTGCAGATGCGGCGCAGGCGCCGGAGAACGTTCGCGACGTGGCTGCCGAAGACGCCGCGATACATATGCATCTCATCGACGACGACGTATTCGATGCTTTCGAACAGCTTCATCCACTTCGTGTGGTGGGGAAGGATTGAGGTGTGGAGCATGTCCGGGTTCGTGAGCACGACGTGACCCGCCGTGCGCACCGCGCGGCGCGCATCCGACGGTGTGTCGCCGTCATAGGTGAAGACGCCGATCTGCTCGCCAATGTCGCCGATGAGCCCGTGGATCTCATCGAGCTGGTCCTGCGCCAGCGCTTTCGTGGGGAACAGGTAGAGGGCCCGCGCCGACCGGTCCTTGAGGATCTTGTCGAGCACGGGCACGTTGTAGCAGAGCGTCTTTCCACTCGCCGTGGGCGTGACGACGACCGTGTTGCGACCCGCCATCGCGTGTTCGATCGCCTGTGCCTGGTGGGTGAACGGCGTCGAGATACCCCGTCGTTTGAGGGCGCCCGTGAGCCTTGGGTCGAGTCCTTCCGCCCATTCGCCGAAGCGCGCCACCCGTGCCGGCAGCTGGCGCACCGTCAGCCCGGAGGTCCGCCCTTCAAGCTCGGCGACCACGCGCTCGGCGATGATCGAGGGCGGGATGGGCCGCACGGCGGGGACAGGGTAGGCGGGCGGTGGCTTGACCATTTTCACATCGAATCCGCACAGATGTTCGGAAGTATGATGATCGAGCGTGTCCCGGTCAATGAACCTTACACATCGCCAGGGCAAGCTCAGCCGGGCCAGAGTCGCCCCGCGCCTCCAGCGCCGCCACTATGTTCGCCACATTCGGAACCGGAACGTCCACGCACCCGCAACCGCATTCTAACCTGATTCATACGCAATCCTCCCTGTTCTCTTGCGCAATCCCGTCGATGGGGCTGGTAACGTTCGTGCCTGTCGCCCCTGCGACAAACGTGGAGGAACGGTGGCCGTGCCGTGACAATCCGTTGTCTCCGGTGCGGCCACCTGGTCCAAATCCTGAGCCTCCGGACCCCGGCGGATACCGCGGAACCGGTCCGTGGGCCGCCCGGTCAGACTGCCGTGCCAGTCCCTGTTCCGTTGGGCGGGACGCAGGGCCGGAATATCGACGAACCATGTCACGCTCGATAGTATGTGCATCGAAAGCGCGAGATGTTTCTGATGAGTGAATCGACCCAGAAGTCCGAATCGACAGCTTACGAATGGAACCCACTCGAGGACCTGCCCGCGTCCGAACAGTGGCTCGCGCGTCCGGACCTCGATGCCTCACTCGCCTCTTGGACGCGCGAGCGAGCATCGCTCCGCTCTCAGAAGCGAGTTGATCAACTCTATGAGCGGCTTGCAACTGAATGGGCCATCGAAACGGGCGTTATCGAGCGGCTTTACACGATGGACCGTGGGCTAACCGAAACGCTAATCGATCTGGGCCTCCAAGCTCTGGAACGGTTCAGCTCGAACGGTCGCGTGGAAAAGTCTGCGGTCAAACTTATCGAAGACCAGCGCGCTGCGCTCGACTTCGTGTTCGCCACCGTGAATCAAGAGCGACCCTTGAGCACCTCGTTCATTAAGGAGCTGCATCAGCTGCTTTGTCGCAACCAGACGCACTGTGACGGTGTGAACCAGTTCGGAGACAAGGTACGTGTCGCACTTATCAAGGGGGACTGGAAAAAGCTGCCAAACAATCCCACCAGGCCCGATGGCTCCATTCACGAGTACTGCCCTCCAGAGTTCGTACAGGACGAGATGGAAAGTCTGCTGCGTATGTACGGCGAACATGTCGTCCGAGGGGTCCGTCCAGAGATAGAAGCCGCCTGGCTCCATCATCGGTTCACACAGATCCATCCCTTCCAAGATGGGAACGGGCGCGTGGCCAGGGCGTTGGCCACGCTTGTGTTCATCCAGCACAGATTCCTACCGCTCGTGGTTCGCGATGCGGAGCACAAGACGCTTTACATTGCGGCTCTTGAGACGGCTGATCACGGCGATCTCCAGCCGCTCGTGAGCCAGTTCGCGAACATTCAGTCGACTGACCTTGAAGCGGCCATCACATTCGTGAGGGAGATCCGCGGCGAGGGAATCGGTCAGATCGCTTCCGCCGCTGCGCGCGCGGCGAAGCGCCGCCTACAAGAAGGCGAACAGAAACTGGAATCCGCGACCGAAGAACTAGTTCAAATCTCAAACGCTCGTTTGAGCGAGGTGGCCACTGAACTCCAAGTCGCGTTCGAGCATGAAGACGTCTTCCTGTCCGCGAGTGTGATGAGTAGCAGCGAAGCAAACGAGAACTGGTGGCACTATCAGCTTGTTTCAGCGGCCAGTCGTTACGGTTATTTCGCAGATCTTGGCCGACCACGTCGGTGGGTGCAGCTGAGGCTCGCGTTCGACGCACCGGAGAGTTCGCGATGGAACCTGGTCGTGTCGTTTCACCACAAGGAGGTCAGGTCCGGACTCATGGCAGCTGTGGCGTTTCTGACCACAACGGAAGCGGGTCTGGAGGAGGCCCGCCCTCTGGAACTCGGATCGAGCAGCGAGTTCTCTTTCAGCGTTAGCACCCGAGAACTCGCGCCCGCCTTTTCCCAGTGGCTCGACGAAGCGGTCTCGGTGCTACTGGACAGGTGGCAGGCGAGGCTCTGACCGTTTGCCGGATTCCCGAACCTCAGCCCCCCTCAACCGTGGGAACGCGCCCACGCCAACAACTCGTCGGCAGCCAGCGTGTTCACGATGCGCTGGGTGGGGACGCCGCACTCTTCGGCGCGCGCACAGCCGTTCGGGAGCCAGGCGAGCTGGCCCGGGGCGTGGGCGTCGCTATCGATGCTGAAGCGGCAATCCCACTCCATCGCCAGGCGGAGGAGGCGGCGCGGCGGGTCGAGGCGTTCCGGCCGCGAATTGATTTCCACCGCTTTGTCGAACCTGGCGCAGGCGGCGAAGAGCATCTCGGCGTCGAACTCGGATTCGGGGCGCTTCCCGTCGTGTCCGCGACGGCGTCCGCCCCGCTCGGCTACTTTCGCCGCGGCTTCCGCTTCCGCCGGTTCGCTGCCCCCACCAACCAACCGGCCCGTGCAATGGCCGAGGATGTCCATGTTCGGGTTGGCAACGGCCACGACCATGCGCTGCGTCATCGCTTTCGCATCCATGCGCAGTTTGCTGTGGAGGCTGGCGACGACGATATCAAGCTGGGCGAGCAACTCCGGCTCCTGATCGAGCGAGCCATCGTCGAGGATATCGACCTCGATGCCCGTGAGGATGCGGAAGGGCGCCAGTTCATCGTTCAGTTCGGCCACAACATCCAACTGCCGCCGCAGCCGCTCCGGCGTCAGGCCGTTGGCCACCGTCAGGCGGGGTGAGTGATCGGTGAGGACCATATACTCGCGCCCGAGATCCCGCGCAGCAAGGGCCATCTCGCGGATCGGACTCCCGCCATCGGACCAATCGGAATGGACGTGGCAATCCCCACGCAGAGCCGCGAGAATCGCTTCTCCGCCGGAGGAGACGGTGACGGACTCCTTCGGGGCCGCCGCTTCAAGGCGCGCGAGATAGGCGGGCACGGCGCCGGAAAGCGCTTCCCTGATCACCGCGGCTGTCGCTTCGCCAACGCCCGGGAGGTCGCGCAGCTTGTTCGCCGCCGCCAACCGTTCGAGTTCTCCCGGTTGAAGTTCGTCCAACGTCTTGGCCGCGCCACGGAACGCACGGACGCGATACGTCGGCTCGTTCGCCTTTTCGAGCAGAAACGCGATCCGGCGTAGCGCTTCGACGGGGCTCACGCGGTCAGGCTCGTTTCGGGCGACGCCAGCGCGTCCAATCGAACGGTTCGATGCCATGCTCGGTCAGCTGCCAGATCGTCGCCTCGGCCTTGCCGCCGCTAATCTCGAGGAAGCCGATCGTCCCCAGTTGCGTGTCCAGGTTGTGGGGATAGGTGGGCGAACCGGGATTCACACAAAGCGTGCTTCCTATCGTTTCGATGGCCTCGACGTGGGTGTCGCCGTAGATGAGCACGTCCAGGTCGGCGCGCCCGAAATAGCGCGTCATGGCGCGTTCGAGCGTGAGGTGCGGCGGGTACTCGGGGATTGGCACGTCGTGGGTGAGTCCGATGGAGAGGCCGTCGAAGTCCAGCACCCACGCCTCCTGCATGCGGTGGTGGTCGGGCTGGACGGGGCGGCCACCGGAGCCGTCTTCGCCGTTGCCGCGCGCCGCCCACGTCGGCGCGATGTCGTGCAGGCGGTCGATGACGCTGAGGTCGTGGATGTCTCCCGCGTGAAGGATTGCGTCGACGCCGCGGAAGGCGTCAAACGCCTGGGGCCAGAGTTCGAAGCGAGATTCGGGGATGTGTGTGTCCGAGATGAGGCCAATGCGCATGGGGGGATTCTACTGGAGTATCGGAGTGGGGAGTATCGGAGTGTCGGAGTAGACAGCCGTGGCACTCCGATACTCCCTTCTCCCCACTCCGATACTCGGTCCACTCAGCTCCACCCCACGGAATAGACGACGTGCTCGCCCGGGAGGCCCTTGAGCGCGATGGGCGGGCGGTGAGGGCGAACTCGCGGCTGGCGGCGACGAGTTCGCGCAGGAGGGCGGAGACGAGGATAACGCCGCCCGAGGCCTGGCTGGCGATGCGTGCGGCGAGGACGACGTGGGTGCCGTAGAAGTCGTCGCCCTGGCGGACCGGTTCGCCCGTATGCAGGCCGATGCGGACGCGAAGGGGAGATCCGAGTACCGAGTTCGGCGGCGGCGAGGGCCTTCTGCATGTCCATCGCACAGCGGATGGCGTCGCGGGCGGACTGAAAGGCGACCATGAAGGCGTCGCCCTCGGTCTTCACCTCGAAGCCGTTGTGGCGGCGGATGGCTTCGCGCACGAGGCGGTTGTGCTCGCCCAGCAGCTCCATCCAGCCGTGGTCGCCGAGTTCGATGTTGAGCGCCGTCGAGCCCTCGATGTCGCTGAAGAGGATGGTGACGGTGCCGTCCGGCGCGGCGCGCGGGGCGAGGTTCGGGCGTTCGTGGGCGGTGGGCGGCTAACAGGGTGCTGAAAAATACAACACGTAATGTTCTTAGCCGAAATGGTTAGGTTCAAAAATTACGATGAGCACTGTGTTATTGTCGAGTTCGGTCGCATTCCGAGCCTTTTTCATCCTCCTGCTAACCGTCGCCCGCTGGGACCCGGCCCGGTACCGAGTCAGCGCGCCCGCAGCCGTGGGTCGAACATGTCACGCAGAATGTCGCCCAGCATGTTGAATGCAAGGACGGTCAGGCTGATGGCAAGGCCGGGAAAGATTGCCATCCACGGCGCTTCTTCCATGTACCGCCGCCCGGTGCCAGCCAGCATCAAGCCCCACGATGGATTTGGCGGTTGCGTGCCGAGACCCAGGAAACTCAGCGACGCTTCAATCAAGATCGCCGCCCCTACGTACGCGGACACGAGGACGAGGATGTCGGCCAGAGCACTCTTCCCTTGTCCCTTGTTACCGATAATGGCGACGAATCCGGGATTAATCGGCAGCGAGGTCTGGAACCAGTTCTCGCTGGGGTCGGCGGTTTTGGCTTTGAATATGTCCAACTGGACGACGGACCGTGTCGGATTCTGTCGTACGCGCTTTAGGAGTGGCGGTTCATCGCCCACAAAAACGCGGTCGTCATATTCAAAGAGCGCCCGGCGTAGACCAGCGAAGGTTGGCACGGCATTAACCCAAGTAAAGCAATTACCCACGCGTTCTTTCAAGCCTGAGATAGACAAGTGGTGGGCGTCGCTACAGTCGAATAGACGCGCGTTCACCTGGGCTTCGGCCAGATTTTTTTGGTTCTTCCGCCAATGTTCGGGCGAGTCGGCAGCGATGAACACGAGGTCAACTGAATTGATGGAATTTTTCTTCTCGGCGATTGACTGGTCGTTCCACTTGATGTCGGCCCACTCTGTCTTGCCAACTGCCGAAAGACTCTTTCCCTTAAAGTCGGGACGGCGGAGTACATCCAAGACGCTGTTGAGGGGGACGTTGAAGCCATTGAAACCTTCGGTCAGGTCGTCACGGAACTTCTCCAGCTGGTCTTCCGGCACGGTTAGCTTGATTTTTCGACCGAGGTCGGTGAGTCTTTTTTTGGTGGGTAAGGCCTTCCACTCGACTTGACCTTGATACTGCGGAGCCAGCTGATACCAATTGGTAAGTGCGTTGATGAAATGGTGTTCAATGAAATCGGCACCTAACGTTTCCGAGAAGATGGCGTGGAAGTTGACGCGACTGAGATGCCCGGCGGTGCCGCCAAATTTGTCCACTCGTAACTCAATTACCGGCAGCAGAGTCTCGATGTTGGCCAACCGACCTTGCTGTTTCTCCGTGACGAGTCGCCGATAGCCGTCAAGGAAAATGTAATCACTGATTCCAAGAACGCGAAATTCCGGAGGTAGTGCCTCTAAGTCGGCCAAGAACCGCTCCCACGCCTCCTCGTGAGGGCCGGGATAGCCGTGCGCGAACGACTCAGGAGTATGCACGTGGAGGTCCCATTTGCCCCAGGTCGAACCCATTTCCCACGTCATGCCATTTCCCAAACACCCTTTAGACGACTTTACCATCCGAGCTACGATAGCGGGAGCACGGAGGCCACGCCCGACGCCCCCATTCAGCCTCGGGACCTACCAGCGGCCAAGTGGCAGTCATTGTAGTTGCTCCGCGCAATTCGAACGCGGATCGGCGACAATGTGTCGTCACGCCCCCCGCGCCGTGTAACACTTTCGCGCCCCGGAGACGATCACCCGCACATGCGCATCGCTCAGCTTTCCCTGCACACGAGTCCGCTGGCGCCCCTCGGTGGCCGCGAAACGGGTGGCATGAACGTGTACGTGCTCGAACTTTCGCGCGAACTCGCGGATATGGGACACACCGTCGATATTTTCACGCGTCGCGACGGCGACCTTCCGCGCATCGAACGCGTCGCGCCCAACCTCAGGCTAGTGCGCATCGACGCGGGGCCGCCCGAACCGCTGGAGAAGGAGTCGCTCTACCGCTTCCTCCCGCAGTTCGTGCGCAGCATGCACGCCTTCTTCGAAGAGCAGGGCCACGCCTACGACGTCCTCCATAGTCACTACTGGCAGAGTGGGCGTGCGGGCGTGCTGCTCGCGCGCGAACTCGGCATCCCGCACGTCACGATGTTTCACACCCTCGGCGAGGTGAAGAACCGCGCCCGCATCAGCGAGGAAGAACCGACCCTGCGCATTCGCCATGAGCGCACCATCGCACGGCGCGCGGACGCGATTATCACGGCGAGTGCGCACGAACGGGGCCTCCTTTCGCGCTACTACGGCGCCAACGAAGCGCACATGTTCACCGTGCCGTGCGGTGTCGACCTCGAACTCTTCCAGCCCGGTGACCGGGTGGAGAGCCGCAAGAAGCTCGGTATCGACCTGGACCGGCCCGCCCTCTTGTGGGTGGGGCGGCTGGAAAAGCTCAAGGGCGTGGATATCCTCATCGATGCTGTCGCGCAACTCGACGATTGCGATGCCCAACTCCTGATTGTCGGCGGAGATGACCGCGCGGGCGCACTTAAGGAAGAGCTGCTCGCGCAGGCGCTCAACGCCGGCATAGCGGAGAACGTCCGCTTTGTCGGCGCGGTCGCTCACGACGAACTTCCTGCCTGGTACAGCGCCGCCGATGTCTGCGTGGTGCCGAGTTACTACGAGAGCTTCGGGCTTGTCGCGGTCGAAGCGATGGCCTGCGGGACGCCGGTCATCGCCTCGAGGGTGGGCGGCCTCACCTCCACGGTAAGCGATGGCGAAACGGGTTACCTCATCCCCTGGCGCTGCCCGGAACCGTTCGCCGAGAAGCTTGAGGTGCTCCTTCACAACCCTGAATTGCGCGCGAACTTCAGCCGTGCCGCCGTCCGCTCGGTCGAGCGGTTCCGGTGGTCGAAGGTGGCCGCGGATGTTGCGCACGTTTACGAGACCGTGCTGGCTGAGTACTCCGGCCAGCACAGCGCAGCGGGCGCGGGCACGAAGCCGTCCGCGCGCCGTCGAAGGCCCCAAGCGGAACGGCGTGGACGGGAACGCGGCGCCTCGCTCGACAGCACGTCAACGGCCCTCCCGGTTGGCTCGTGAACACACCTTTTCCGCCACCGCTGGCGCCGATGTTGGCGAAACTCACGCCCGCGATCCCGCGCGATGTCGGCTGGCTCTACGAGCCGAAATGGGACGGATTCCGCTGCATCGTCTATTTCGACGGCGACGAGATCTATCTCCAGAGCCGTGACCTGAAACCGCTCGGGCGCTACTTTCCCGAACTCGAAGCCGGGCTGAAAGCGGCACTGCCCGGACCAATGGTGCTCGATGGTGAGATCACGATCTTCGGACGACGCGGGCTGGAGTTCGACACGCTCCAGCTTCGTTTGCACCCGGCGGAATCGCGCGTACGCAAGCTCGCGGCGGAGACACCGGCCTCGTTCGTGGCGTTCGACCTGCTTGCCGCCGAGGGCCGGGACCTTCGAGACGACGCCTTTTCGGCGCGCCGCGAACTGCTTGAACGGCTCTTCGCAGGCATTGCAGATCCCGCCTTCCTCACCCCGGCGACGACGGATCCGGCTGTCGCGCAGGATTGGTTCGAACGCTTCGAAGGGGCAGGTTTCGATGGCGTCATCGGCAAGCGCCTCGATGGTCGCTACCAGCCGGGCGTGCGCAGCATGGTCAAGGTGAAACACTTGCGCACGGTGGATGTGGTGGTTGGGGGTTACCGTTGGAACGCGGGCGAAGAAGGGCGATCCGTCGGTTCGCTGCTCCTTGGCCTTTATGCCGACGACGGCACGTTCCACCACGTTGGCCATACCTCGAGCTTCAAAGCGGACGAGAAGCGCGCGCTCGTGCAAACGCTTGCGCCGTACATCAGCGAGGACGACGCCGAGGGCTTCGGAAAAGGACGCACGCCTGGTGCGCCAAGCCGTTGGACCGGCGGCAAAGACCTGAGCTGGATCCGGCTGCGCCCGGAATTGGTCTGCGAAGTTACCTTCGACTACCTCCAGGGAAACCGCTTCCGCCATGCCGCAACGTTCAGACGTTGGCGCCCGGACAAACCGCCCGAGGCGTGTCGCTTCGACCAGTTGGAAGCCGTCGTCCCGTATGAGTTGCTACAGGTGTTTAGCCCGCGACCGTAGTGGCGCGAATCCCGCACCCGGGAGTCGAACAAACTTCAGCAATCGCTCATCGCCGGAGGCGAACGCACCTATGACAGGCAACCCGAACCGTTCCTCCATCTCCACCACGCGTCTTCGGGCGAAACCGGTGCGGGCGTCGTCCTTTCATTCAGGGACGTTCGCGCCCCGGAGGACACGCACGAACATGGCAACCGTCGTCACCATTCCCCGATTTGGCAATGAGCGAGCCCCGGCCCTTCTCGCGGAGTGGTACCAGCCGGATGGTGCGAGCGTGGGCGCGGGAGAAATCGTCTTTCGTGTTGAGTCGGACCATATCGCGTTTGACGCCGAGGCCGAGTCAGCGGGCGTTCTCCGACATCGCGCTCTCGTAGGCGAGTCCTATGCGCCCGGCGAAACGGTCGCCTATCTTCTCGCCATCGGCGAGCGGTTGCGCCCCGAGGACGAGGCAATGCCCGCTCCCATCCACGGACTGCACACTCTCGATGAAGACGGTCCAATCGATCAAGGCCCGGCCCACAACGCGGGGGGGCCGGTTCACGGCGGCGCGAGTTCCGCTTCCGAAGAAGGCCGGATACCGGGTGGAATGATTATCCGACGGCGGGCGGAAGAGAACATCTCCGTGTTGCGGCGCGCAAACGGAACCATGCCGCTTCCACCATCTTCGACGGACCTGGAAGACGTCCTCGCGCCGTTCCTCCTTGAGCCGCACCCCAAGCAACCGCCGTCGCAGGCGCCGGAGCGAGAGACCGACGGACCTGGTTCGGCGAACCCGGCGCCCGTGGCCGCCTCCGTTTTGCGGCTACGCACGCATGTCAACCTTTCCGAGACCCAGAAGCTTCGCGACCAACTCGCTCGAGAGTGGCGCGTCGAGGATCTGTCGCCATCCGTGGATGATGTCGTTGTCCGCGCGTTTGCACGGTCGCTGCACGAACGCCCGGAGCTTGCCATCGGCCCGGACTTCATCTTGCGGACCATCGCGATCGCGGGCGAATCGATCGCGCGCGTGTCGAACGCATCCACGGCGCCCTTCCACGAAAGTGTGGCTCGACGGAAGCAGCAGCATGCGAAGCGCCCATCACCGGACCGCCACCCGTGCGTCGTTTCGTTTGCCGCCGCGGGGATCCACGACGGCGATTGCGGCCTTTCAGGCGCGCCAATCGCGTTGGCGATCGGCGCATGCTTTCCCTGGCCAACGGATTCAGCGACGGTGGAATTCGCTCCGCACGTATCGCTGACGCTCGTCTTCGATCCGTCCCTTCTCCCGGAACCTGTTGCGGCCGGCATCTTTTGCCGCATCCGAGACCTTATTGAGGCGCCCTACGCGCTGCTCGCAGCTTGAGTACCATGGAGAGAGTGATGGCTGACGATCGCGAACGACCCAGGATGATTGCCACGAACCAGCGGGTGGTGCACGTCTATGAACTCGGGACGACGAATTACGAGGATGTCCACCGTTTGCAGCGCCGTTTGCAGGCCCAGCGGCGAGATGGAGCTGGCGTGGACTCGCTCCTCGTCACGGAGCATCGTCCCGTGCTCACACTTGGCCGAAGCCACCCGGAACCGAGTCTGAGGGTTGGCGCCGATGTCATCGCCAATTATGGGATCAAGGTCCATCAGACGGAACGGGGCGGGGATATCACCTACCACGGTCCGGGACAGCTGGTTGCGTACGGGATTATCGATCTTCGGGCCTGGGAATGCAGCCTGATGGACTACGTCTCCGGCCTGGAGGAAACCGCCATCGGCGTCCTCGGCGATTGGGGCGTGCGCGGTGAGCGTTCGGCGCGTGGGCGGGGCGTGTGGGCACGAGGCAAGAAGATCGCCGCACTCGGCATCAACGTCCGGCGGTGGGTGACGATGCACGGCATCGCGCTCAACGTGGACCCGGACATGAGCCACTTCGACCTCATCAATCCCTGTGGCATGGCGGATATCGAAGTGACGAGCCTGTCCCATGAGATAGGCAAACAGGTGCTCGTCGAAGCGGTGACCGAGTCGTTCATCTTCCACTTCAAGCGCGTCTTCGAATGCGGCGCCGAAACGGTCGATATGACGAAGAGGGCCGTCAGCGGAAACTAGACGGCCACCGGGGGATACTGGATCTCCCATTTCCGCAATCGTTCCGGAGCGACAGGTCCCTTGTCTTCCACTTGCGCTGCCAAACAAAGGCCGATCGCCTCGAGGATGTTGCGCTCAAGCTCGTCGAGCGACTCGCCCTGGGAGGCGCATCCCGGCAATTCGGGCACCTCGCCCCAATACCCGCCTTCTTCGGCTTCGTGGACAAACACAGTGAATGTCATTCTGCGGATCCTCTTCCCTGAATTATCGACGAAGCGCCATCAGGAAATCATCTTCCAAGGCCTCTGAGACTCGTATGAGATGTCGGAGCAGGCCAACCTTGACGGTACCCGAAGGAATCGAGAGGTTCGCTCCGTTCGGCATTTTCACGACAATGTGGCTCCCTTTCCCTGGCCTCTGGTACCCCACCCAGTCGGACAAAAGAGGAGACCGCTTCAGCCTGGCGAATGTCCCTCGAGTTCGGCAATACGAATCAATAGTGCACGCCCATGCACGTCAGGTCGAGGGCACGGATCCTTGACCCTCTCCCTTCAATCGTAATTTTTCGATGAGCGACCGATCCAGTATCGTTCTCGCATGCGCCGTTGGGTCGAAGTCTTTCTCGTGGCCATGTTCATCAACACCAGCTATGGGACTCTTTCGTACGCCTTCAGCGTTCTGGTTACGCGGTCCGGCGCCGGGGGCACCTTCAGCCCGCGGGCGATCTCCCTCGGCTTTGGCGCCGCTTTGCTGGTCTCCGGATTCTGCGCCGTGCTCGCGGGGGGAGTGGCGGACCTCTTCGGCACACGGAAGCTGATGGCGGGCGGGTCCATCGTCGGCGCCACGGGGCTGGCGCTGCTGGCCGCATCGCAGGAGGCCTGGCAGGCGATCCTCGTGATGACGCTCGTGATGGGCCCGGCCATGGCGGCAACGTTCTACGAACCCGTGTACGTGCTCATGAACCGCTGGTTCACGCCGGCCGAGCGGCCACGCGCATACGGCGTCCTCACCTTTTTCTCCGGTTTCTCCATCACCATCTTCACGCCCTTGACGCGTTGGCTCGTCGCGAGCCTCGGCTGGCGCGAGGCCGTGCTCACCCTCGCGGGCGTCCTCCTCGCGGTCGGTCTCAGTGTGCCCGCCGTCATCCGCGAACGGGTCGAACCCCGCGCGAACGCTGGCGAGGCGCTCTCGCTGCGGCGTTTCAGCTCCGAGCTGAGGCAAGGGGTGATGGCGGGCGACCGACGCTTCTGGGCTTTCTCGTTCGCGTTCTTCGCCTCGACGGTGGCCTTCAGCGGGGTCTCGTTTCACATGGTCTCGCAGCTCGAAGGGCGTGGCTTTGACGAATCCTCGGTCGCCACCGCCGTGGCGCTCACGGGCATCGTCAGTCTCCCGGCGCGGCTCCTGCTCCCCGCGCTCACGGGCCGGGCGCCCTCGACCATCCTTCTCGCCGCCTGCCTCATCCTGCTCGGGTGTGCGTCCGCCATCGCCGCGACTGCCGTGGAATGGTGGCAGGTGTGGCTGTACGTGGGCCTCTTTGGAGCGGTCTTCGGAGCCGTTTATCCGCTGCGCGCCCTCGCCACCGCGGAACGGTATGCTGGCCCATACTTCGGCCGCTTGATCGGCGCCCAGGCGTTGTTGGTGGCCGGGGGCCGCGCGCTGGGGCCAATACTGATAGGCCTGGCCGGCACCACACGCGGCGCCTACCAGGCCTCATTCCTGGTTGCCTCCCTGGCGATGATTGTCTGCGCATTCGCCGTATGGTTTTCGATGCGCGGGCCGCGCGTTACCGGGTCGACCAGCGAAGCCCTGCCCGCGACCGCTGGCCCATCGCGCGGACTCCGGTAGAATTTGGCAATATGACAGTGCGGAAACCCTTAAGGGTGCAGTTCGAAGCTGAGCGGCGGCGGTCGGCCTTCCTTGCATTCCTCGCGGGCGCTGGCTCCGGGATCATTGTCACGGACACATGGATCTCACATTGGCTCGGAGTGGCGGGTGGGCTGGCAGCGGGGGCCATCGCCTATGGCGCGGTCTTCGCGTATGAAACCGTGATGTGGCGGCGCAACCATGGCCGCTAAGCAGTCGGGACGCGCGCGCAAGGATCGCGCCCGCGACAAGGCGAAGGTAGCGCGCAAACTCGTCCTGCGGAAGGAGCGGGAACAAGCGAAACTCAAGACGATCGCGAAAGCCAGGGCTCGCAAAGAGCGGCTGGCAGCGAAAGAAGCCGGGGTCTTGGAACGACGAACGGCAAAACGCAACAGGCGGGAACGCGAGGCTGCGCGCGCCCACGGAGAACGCAAGCAGAAGGCGGAGCAAAAGCGCACGAAACCCGCGGCCAGGTCGGGCAAGCGGCAGGGAAAGGAACCCGTGAAACAACGCAACCAGAGGGACAAGGGAAAATCGAAGACGCAGGAGGGCGAAGCACCCAAGAGTCCCCAGGGAGAACCGGCGTTAACGGTCGTGGGCGCGACGGCCAAGGTGCTGAGCCACGTCGATAAGCGCGGGGCGACGCGCATGGTGGATGTTTCGGCAAAGAAGGTCACCAGCCGCGAAGCAACCGCCGAGGGTTACATCGTGATGGAGCCATCGACGCTCGCGCTCATTCAGTCGAACGGATTACCGAAGGGCGATGTCCTCGCGGTCGCTCGCGTGGCCGGTGTCATGGCGGCGAAACGCACGAGCGACCTCATCCCGATGTGCCACCCGCTCCAGATCACGGGCGTCACCGTGGACCTCGCGCCGGCGTGGGATGACCATCTCCGTATCACGGCGACGGTCAAAGTCAAAGGCAAGACTGGTGTCGAAATGGAGGCGCTCACAGCCGTCTCGACGGCCGCACTCACGGTCTATGACATGTGTAAGGCGGTCGATCGCGGTATGCGCATCGAAGGAATCCGGTTGCTCGAAAAGATGGGCGGACGCTCTGGTCACTGGGTCGCCGAGAAAAAGTAGGAGTAGCCCTTCGCTCCGCGCGGGGCTGGGTTGCGCTCGACCAGTCCATGGGCGGTAACGCTCACTTGCCTTAGCATAAACGTCATGGAAATCACCTGGCTCGGTCGCAACTGCTTTCGTCTCAAAGGGCGCGAAGGGACGGTCCTCATGGACCCCTGCCCCCCAGAGAGCGGATACACATTGGGCAAGCAACCCACGGACGTGGTCACGGTGAGTGACCGCGACGAGGCGGGCTACAGCTTCGTCGAAGCCGCCGGCGAAGGCTCACGCAGACTCGATGCGCCTGGCGAATACGAAGTCGGCGGTATTCTCGTGACGGGTATCGCAGCGAAACGGGCCGATGGCAGCCGCAATATGATCTTCGTGTGCGAGCTGGATAGCCTGCGCGTGGCCCACCTCGGCCTGCTCGCGGGTTCTCCCAGCCCGGCCGTGCTCAACGAACTCAAGGATATCGATATCCTGCTCATGCCCGTCGGCGGCGGCAATGCGCTCAGCGGACCAGCGGCGGCCGAAGTGATGAAGGTCATCGATCCGGGCATCGTCATCCCGATGAACTACAAGACCGGGATAGAGACCATGCCTGAACTCGAACCCCTGGATCGATTTCAACGTGAGACAGGCTCCAAGAACGAGCCGGAAGCGAAGATCACGGTTTCGCGCAGCAACCTGCCCTCCGAGTTGACGGTCCGGCTTCTCGTCGCGAAGTAAAGCGAACGCCGCGACCTTCCACTTCCGCCTTAGTACCCTCGATGCTCTTTTCCAAGCTCCTTGGCACTCGGCCGCACTTCTGCCGACTCCGGCTCAATCACGCGTGGCGGCTTCGTGTGGTGCACAGGCGGGGGCGAATGCTGTTCGGCGCCAACAGCGCGCGGATCACTCTCGGCAGGATCGAGTGCTTCGGCGCCTTCCATCATGATTTCTTCGATGCGTTTCTTGATGGTCATTGGGAACCTCGTGGATGGAGTGTCGGACCCGTTGTCCAAATGCCATGTTGCACGCGTTGGTAGGGGCGAGGAAGGTACAAACGGCGGGACTTCCTGGTCCGAAAGGCCGTGGGGAAGTTACGTATCACGCAGGCGCTTACCCATGATCGCGAAGTCCGCGCCATTTGCGGCGAACTTCATTTCGCGGATCGTTTCGAACCCCAGCAGACGGTAGAAGCCCACGGCTGAACTCTGTGAGTGGGTGCTGAGAATGCACGTCTGCTCTGTGCGCGTGGAGAGGATTCGCTCGAGCAAGACTCGCCCCACGCCCGTCCCTTGCAAAGCCGGAGCAACGGCCAATTCGACGAGCTCACAGCAATCACCCATCCATCGTTGCTTCGTCGATCGGTCGAGCTGGGAGGCGACCGTGTCGTACCACCACTGGCCCGCGCAACCCTTGTACGCATATCCGAGCCCAGCAACGTCGCCTGATTCCATGAGGGCGACGAACCCCTCATAGCCCGGCCGCAGCCATTCAGAGTCGATGAGACGGTTGCGGACGTTCTCGCCGCGGTCGTCGTCGAAGTAAGGTGCGCGTGAAAATGCCTCGGCGTAGACAGCAATGGCCCCATCGAAGATGGGGCCATTGCGAGGGAGTGGTTCGATCCGCACGGTTACCCGCGATACTGGGCTTTGCCGCCCACTTTGTCTTTGTTGAGACGCTTGTTGAGGTGGAGGCCCTCCAACACGAACTCGGTTGCCGCGGCGACTTCGCCGGGAGTCTTGGCGTTGAGCTTTTCGAGCGCCCCGGGCAGCCCCTCAATCTGCGCGCCCAGCGCCTTGTACTGCGCACTCGGCACCATGTCGCCGACTTCCGCGGCCGCGCCAGACTTGAAGCGGGCGACGATGGTCTCCAGCTCGCCGAGGTTGAATTGGCGATTGAAGACCGCGACGACGGCGCCCTGGATGAGCTTGTCGATGATCTGCTCTTCGCGGCCGTCTTCAACCGTTTCGAACTCCACCTTGCCGCTAAGCGTGGGCACGACGAACGGCAGGTCGCTGATGCGTGGCACGACAACGTCTTCGTTCGTGATGATTGCGCGTCGCAGGGCGTTGGCGAGGAGGCTCTCGTAGTTGGCGATGCTGGCGCGGACGCTCACGCCGGAGCGCTGGTTCACATCCGGGCTGCGGCGCGCGAGCCGGCTGATCTCGGCAATGATTTCTGTCATGTAGACGGGCACCACGACCTTGAAGTCGGTGGGAATCGGGTGGTGTTCCGCCTCCATGATGTCGATTTCGTCTTCGATCTTGGTCGGGTAGTGGGTGCGCACCTGCGCGCCGTAGCGGTCCTTGAGGGGCGTGATGATGCGCCCACGGTTGGTATAGTCCTCGGGGTTCGCGCTGGCCACGACAAAGACATCAAGTGGCAGGCGAATGCGATACCCCCGGATCTGGACATCGCGCTCCTCCATGATGTTGAGGAGACCCACCTGGATGCGCTCGGCGAGGTCCGGGAGTTCGTTGATGCAGAAGATGCCGCGGTTGGTGCGCGGGATGAGGCCGTAATGAATCGTCAGTTCGTCCGAGAGGTACTTCCCCTCGGCGACTTTGATCGGGTCCACTTCGCCGATGAGGTCGGCAATCGTGATGTCCGGGGTCGCGAGCTTTTCGCCGTAGCGCTGGTCCCGGCCCAGCCAGTTGAGCTTCGCGCTATCGCCTTCGGCCTCGATGATATCGCGCCCGGCGCGTGTGATCGGCGCGAAGGGGTCTTCGGCGATTTCGCAGCCCGCGAGCACGGGCGTCTCTTCATCAAGCAGCGAGGTGAGCGAGCGGATGATGCGGGACTTCGCCTGGCCGCGTTCGCCCAGAAAAATAATGTCCTGCCCGGCGAGAATGGCGTTGACGATGTGGGGGATGACCGTCTCTTCGTATCCGAAGACGCCGGGGAAGAGTTCCTCCCCCGAACGGATCTTGACGATCAGGTTTTTGCGCATCTCTTCGCGAACGGGGAGCACGCGGTACCCCGATGCTTTGAGTTCACCGAGGGTTCGCGGTTTTTCGGCAGTGGTCACGCGTTGGTTCTCCTTGAAGCCCGTTGCAAGGTTTGAGGCGCAGGGCGTGGCGGTAAAGGGAGATGGCGCACAAATCTGCGCCGCTAGCTCCCCGGCCCGCTCCGTCGATCATCAGGAGGGATGGCTGGCCTGTCAACCGACGTTGTCCGGTCGATTGCCCCCCGGTTAAGGGTTTCACCCGATTGCCGTGCGCCGCATTCGTGCCGATACCCGTGCAGAAGACTCTCCGGAGGGGGCGGTAACCATGGCCGAGGCGGCAACGAACGAGAATGACCCGGGCGAGGGCGACGAAAACAAGATCGTTTCCATCCATGGCGACAACGCACCGCTTTCCGTGACGAAGAAGGCCGCGGGCGGGCTGACGCTGCATTTCGCCTTGGACCTCCCCAAGATCCCGTCGGTCAAGATGCCCAACACGTGGACCCATCAGCAGATGATCAACGGCGGCCTCCTGGTCGCGGTGGTATTTCTCGCCGCCTTCCTTGTGTACGACAAGAAATTCGCTGCATCGGGCGCTCCCGGAGAGCACGCCTCGATGACCGCCGAACTCCGGGCGAACGTCCAGACGACGTTCAACCCGACGGTCGAGAAACCGTCCGTTGCGGTTGGCGCCTATGTGGACAAACTCGCATCGGTTATTGGGAATGTGAGCATCGGCAAGGGCGTGTTCGTCGCGCCCTTCGCCAGTATCCGCGGCGATGAGGGACAGCCGATCGTGATCGGCGAAGGATCCAATGTCCAGGACGGAGTGGTACTGCACGCGCTCGAAACGTTCGAAGGCGGCGAATACATCGAAAAAAACCTCGTCACCGTGGATGGCAAGAAGTACGCCGTCTACATCGGCAAAAAAGTCTCACTCGCGCACCAGTCGCAGGTGCATGGCCCGGCCGCCGTCGGTGACCATACGTTCGTTGGAATGCAGGCCCTCGTGTTCAAAGCGGTCGTCGGCAAGAACGTGGTGATCGAACCCGGCGCGAAGATCATTGGCGTCACAATTGAAGAAGGCCGCTACGTCCCGGCGGGGATGGTCGTCGCAACCCAGGCGGCGGCGGACGCGTTGCCCAAGATCACCCCTGCTTATGCCTTCGCGACCCTGAACGACGGTGTGCTCCACGTGAACGAGCAGTTCGCCGACAAGTACCTCGAACTCGCAACTGGCGAACGTGCTCCCGCGGCGACGGGCGCACGTGGCGCCGCCCCGGCCAAGGATGCGGCCGCGCCCAAGGAACCCGCTGCGGCGGGCGGGCATTAGCTCGCCCTCGGATTCGATGGTCTCGTACCATGGCCTTCCGTGTTCAAAAGAAAGCCGCGCATCGACGAAAACAATTACGGCAAGCTGATGACTTCGTTCAGCCGCGTGGTTGACCAGGACTCCTTCATCTCGCGGCCCGCCCAGGCGCTCGCTGACCGAGTGCTCGCGGAGTTGCCGGACCTCGCCGCCGCCATCGATCAACGACTGTACAAGGGGGGCGCGGCGTATCACCTGCGCCTCCTCGCCGGTGCGTGGATCGTTTCAAACGAAGGTGGGGTTCCAAAGGCGACAGCGGAAGTGTTCGAAGAGGCGGTCGCGTGGAAGTTTGGACCGCTGGCGAAGGGTTCTGGCCTGCTTGCGAAGCGGGTTTCGGAGTTGGCACGGGGCGAGTTCTCGCGAAGGGAGTGATTCGGCTTGAACACCAGATTGGCCCGGGCCAGACTGAACGCGCGACGATTTCGCACTGCTGGCGATCCCGGCGCTTGCTCCCGCGCGCGCTACGGATATTGGAGTTTGGTCCGCCCACACTCGTCAGCGCGCTCCACTCACGGGCGAACCGCGTCCGCGCACATGCCGCTTTCACAGGGGAGCGCTACGCTAACGCAATGACACCACAGGAACGCGTGAGCGCCGCTCTGGAGGCGCTTGGTCTGCCGTCGGCAATCACTGACTTCGAAGCCAGCACACACACCGCGCAGGGCGCGGCAGACGCCGTGGGGTGCGAACTCGGCCAGATCGTGAAGACGCTCTTCTTCATGGCGGAAGGGCGTGCCACTGTCGTGCTTGCGGCAGGCGACCGCCAGGTCGATACGGGGCTGCTCGCGCCGTTGCTCGGGGTTGGCCGCAAGAAAATCAAGATGGGCTCTCCCGAAGAAGTGCTCGAACGGACGGGTTACGCGGTGGGCGGAGTTTCCCCGGTCGGGCTTGCGACGGTGTGCGATATCGTCGTGGATGACAGCCTCAACCGCTTCGAACGCGTGTGGGCGGCGGCTGGCAGCGGTCGAAGCGTCTTCCCGGTCGAGACGGAAAGGCTCGTCGCGGCAATTGGCGGCCAGTGGGCCACGATCACTCGGGCTGCGCCATGAGCACGGAAACGACGCTCGCGGCGCGTTCCGGGTATCGCCTCCCACCCCTGCTCGCCGCCCTGCGCCCCTACCAGTGGCCCAAGAACGCGATTGTGTTCGCGGCACTTGCCTTCGGCGCGGGAGAAACGTGGACGCTGGAGGACCGCGGGAACTGGGGGACTCTGGCCGGACACACGATGGCGCTGTTCGCCCTCTGGTGCATGGTCGCGAGCGCGACGTACCTCGTGAACGACATCCGCGATGTCGAGGTCGATCGGTTACATCCCCGCAAAAGCCGTCGGCCCATCGCAAGCGGCGCTGTGCGAACGCGGACGGCGTGGGCGACCGCGATAGCGCTGGTTGCCGTTGCCATCCCATTGGCCTTCCTGCTTGACGCCACGGCGGGGGCGATCCTCGCGGGATACTTCGCGCTCATGCTGGCGTATTCGTTTGGCCTGCGGCAGGTGGCGATTCTCGACGTGCTCATCCTGTGCGGTGGAGTGATTGGGCGCGCCGTGAGCGGCGCGGTCGCTATTGACGTCCACATTAGCCCATGGCTTTATGTCTGTTCGGGGTTTGGCGCGTTCTTCTTCGCGGCTTCGAAACGCTGGGCGGAATACCGTCAACTGGGGCCAGACGCGGCTCGCCATCGTCCGGCGCTGGCGAGCTATAACGGCGATATCCTCGGCCAGATGGTCATCATCAGCGCGGCCACGGCGCTCCTCAGCTACGCTCTGTACACGATCGAATCGGCGAACGTGCCGCGAAACGGGGCCATGGCGATGACCATCCCATTCGTCGCCTTCGGGCTCTTCCGCTATCTCTTGCTGCTCAACGGCGAACGCCGCACCGACGCACCGGACCAGATCATCTTCACCGATCTCCAGATCTTGCTGGCCGTCACGGGCTTTCTCGGCGTGGCGATCACGGTGCTGATCGTCAAGTAGAGAGAAGTAGGCCAGAGTGTGGCCGCTCGCCACACTCCAAGGCAATCAGAAGGCTATCGGCGGCGCTTCACGGCCGCGTAGCTCGCCCCACTCAGCCCGAAGGCCGCAATGGCTGCCAGTCCAAGCAGGATTGGCATGGCGTTTCCGCCCGATCCGCTATCGAGACCGCCGCCGACAGCCGGCGGCGCGGGAATCGGTCGTGTCGCCGTCGCCGGCACCGCCGTCGCGGGAGCGCTGGTGGCCGTCGGCGGCACTGGCGTCGCGGGGACTGCCGTGCGCGTGGGCGTGGCTGTGGCGGGCGCCGAAGTCGCCGTTGCTGCAGCGGTCGTCGCGGTTGCCGTCGCAGCGGCTGCTGTCGCCGTCGCCGTGGCTGGAGCCGTCGTCGCCGTCGCCGGCACTGGTGTCGCCGTGGCCGCAGCCGTCGTCGCTGTCGGCGGCACAGGGGTGTTCGTCGCTGTAGCGGCGGCCTGGACGACGACCTTGCCGACCATCAGCGTACCTGCGACGACGTTCGCTTCCGTCGCCTCGCCCGCGGCTGAGTGCACCTCGCAGTAGTAATAGAACGTGCCCGCGGCGGTGAACGTCTTGGAACCAGTCGCGCCCGTGGACGCGAGGGCAATGTTAAACAGGCCCGCGGTCACGGACGTTGCCGTGTGTGTGCCGGCCGATTGCGTAAACGTTACTGTGTCACCGACGTTGACCGTGACCACATTCGGCGTGAAGCGGTTGGCCGGCGTACCGGCGTTGACAGCTGCATTGGCGGCGCGCGCCGAACCCGTCGAGTTCGCGAACACGCCAACAGCGAGGCCCAGCATCAATAGTGTGAGAACGCCCGCAAGCGCCCCCGGGTGACGAAGATTCATGTTTCCTCCCTTTCGAACGAGACCCAGTCTCGCTCCCTCTGCGAACTATACGCCAAAGCCCGCCGAAGGGATCCCATGCACGAAGCCGCGAACCGTCGCGGCCGATGCAAGTGACCGCAGCCCGGCTTCGACCGTTGATGGCACCTTCGCCTGGCCCAACGGTGTCACTGCGGCGTGCACGCGAATAGGCTACCCGAAGAGCGGGCCGCCCTTGTCAATGACACTGCCATCGAAGGCCACAACGGCAGGGCGCTCTTCGCAATAGCCTTCGTTTTCGCACTTGTCGAACACGAAAGCGCCGCGCTTCTTATCGAAATCGATCTTCCACGTGCCCAGGGCGACTCCGCCCGAACCATCGGCGAGCTGCGTCTTCAGTATTTCGATGAGGGCTGCGATCTCTTCTCGTCCCACGGTCTGTTCACTCCAACGCGATTATGAGGCGCCACCGATGCCAACGGGCACATCGACGGCCGGGGCGTTCGTCGTGGCGGAAATGGGCCGCCGGGAGACCATCGTATACCACGCGAAAGTGAGGGCCGAGACCGTCAACACGAGTCCCGCCATGAGGGCCAGGGTCTCGCGTTCACCGAAGGTGTCGGCGAGCCGCCCAAATGGGTACGCGACGAGGCCGTTGAAACCCCACGCGAGCATGACGACGGACATCACACGCCCGTGGTACTTGGAGTCGGCTTCCTGCATCAGCAGCGAGTTATTGAGCAGTTGGTAGCTGCTGGAAGCGACGCCCACGAGCATCATCGCGCCAATCGCCGCCAGCAAGTTTGGCGAGACGGCGAGCAGGGCGAGCGCCACGGCCATCAGCAGTCGTAATCAGGAGGGCGACGGCGAGAAAACTCACGCCGATCGTCGTCTGGCCGATGAGCAGCAGGAGGCGCTTTGAAACACGGTCTGCCAGCACCCCAGCGAACGGCGCCAGCAACAGTGTTGCGATACCCATTCCGAGCGCGACGGCGCCCACGGAGCCGTTCTTGCCGGTGAGATCGTAAGCGACGACACCCTGCACGACAGACATCATCGCGATGCGAGAAATACCAGGGTGCTCCCCATCCAGAGCCGCGATACCCGGGACTCTGAAGCGCCCGGAAAGTGGTGGCGGCCCAGTTCGAAATCATTAGTGTGATCCTAACTGATCTCGACCTTGGATAACCCTCAGGATTCCCTTAGTGGGATCGCCTCACACAAATCCGCGAAGCTTGATCGCCTTGCCCACGCGCTCCACGGCGATATCGAATGCGGCCTGGCGGTGTGTCGTCCCGTCCCTGGCAACTCGCGCCGCGAGGTCGTTGAACACTGCAACCATGCGCGCCTCCAGTTCCGCGTTCACGCGCTCCAGCGGCCAACGGAACTGCTGAATGTTCTGGGTCCATTCGAAATACGAAACAGTGACACCGCCCGCGTTGACCATGACATCCGGCAACACCTGAATATTCTTGGCGGCGAGGATGGCGTCACCCGGGGGAGTGACGGGGTGGTTGGCCGCTTCGATGATGGCGCGCGCGCGGATGTTCCCTGCGTTCGCCCCGGTGACCACTTCGCCCAATGCTGCGGGCACGAGGTAATCGCATTCAAGTTCGAGCAGAGTGTCGTTCGTCACGGGCATAGCGTCCGCGAATCCGGCCACCGAACCGGAAACGGCGAAATGCTTATCGAGTTCCGATATCGAAATGCCCGCCGGGTTGTGGATCCCGCCCTTCACATCGCTGACGCCGATAACCTTGAAGCCGAGGTCGCTGGCGATTCGGCTGGTCCAGGAACCGACGTTGCCGTAACCCTGGATGACGACGCGGATATCCGCCGGGGCGACTCCCTCGGTCCGTGCGTATTCGCGCATGCAGGTCGCGACGCCACGCCCCGTCGCCTGGTCGCGCCCGAAGCTGCCTCCGAGTTCGACCGGCTTACCGGTCACGATTTCCGGCGTGAAGCCATAGCGCTGCCCGTAGGCGTCCATCATCCAGGCCATGGTCTGGGCGTTCGTGCCCATATCCGGCGCGGGGATATCGCGCGCTGGGCCGAGGATCATGCCGATGTGCTGGATGTATGCCCGGCTAAGGCGGTTCAGCTCCGTCTCGGACATGCGCAGCGGGTCGCACATCACGCCGCCCTTTGCGCCCCCGAAGGGCAGTTCCATAAGCGCGCACTTGTACGTCATGAGCATCGCAAGGGCTCGTACTTCGTCGATATCCGCCTTCGGATGGAAGCGGATGCCGCCCTTGTAAGGTCCGCGCGCGCCGTTATGTTGGACACGATAGCCTTCGAAGATCTGGAGCTTGCGATTGTCCATGCGCACCGGGAGCTGGACGCGCATTTCTCGCCACGAGGTCCCCAGGAGTTCGACCGCCTCCGCATCGAGTCCGACGCGGGCCGCCGATTCGCACATGGAAAACAGCACGCTTTCGGAGGGCGACAGCTCCTGTGGTGTTAGGGAGGTTACAGGTGCGCCCATCGCGAAAATCTCCTCGCCGGTGTCGTTGCTGGCAGGGCCACTGTACGGTATCACGACCTGATGATGCCGCCCGACCGCGGCGGGGAGTTGGAAATGGGAAACGTTGTGATCACGCGCGCGGTGCCCGGCGATGCTGTCGAACGCCTACAGGCGGCGGGCCACTCGGTCGAGGTCTGGCCGGGCGCATTGCCCCCGCCGCCCGGTGATCTCGCCGAACTCCTCGCGCGGGCCGATGGGGCGATGACAATGGTCACGGACCGTCTCGATGCGCCGATGCTCGCGGACAGCGCGCGCCTTCGCATCATCGCCAACGTGGCGGTGGGGTACGACAACGTGGACCCCGCCGTCGCCGCGGCTGCGGGAATCTGGCTGACGAACACTCCGGGCATCCTCGCGGAAACCACCGCCGACCTCGCGTTCGCGCTCATGCTCGATGTCGCCCGCAAGGTCACGTTTAGCGACCGCGATACGCGCGCGGGAGGATGGAAGACGTGGTCCCCAACGGCGTTCCTCGGCGCGGATGTGCACGGCGCGACGCTCGGCATCGTCGGCGCGGGCGAAATCGGCAGCGCCGTCGCCCGGCGCGCTAAGGGCTTCGCCATGCGAATTCTCTACACGGCGCGGTCAAGAAAGGACGCCCTCGAGCGCGAGACCGGCGCGCAACGCTGCTCGCTGGACGAACTGCTCGGGGAATCAGACTTCGTTTCGATCCACGTGCCGTTGAACCCGGAAACGCGCCATCTCCTCGGAGTCAAGGAATTCGCGTTGATGAAACCCACGGCGATCGTCATTAACACCGCGCGCGGGACAGTCATCGACCAGGCCGCGCTCGTCGATGCCCTCCGCGCGGGCGTGATCGCGGGCGCCGGGCTCGATGTGACCGACCCCGAACCGTTGCCTGCGACACACGACCTGTTCGCTTTCACGAACGTCGTGATCACACCTCACATCGCCAGCGCCAGCACCGCGACGCGTTCGAAGATGGCGGCGCTCGCGGCGCGGAACATCATCGAAGTCCTCGCCGACCGCCCACCGTTGACGCCCGTTAATTCCCCAACGGCACCCGCTCCCTCGCCCTGAATCGTTGATGGCCTATGGCCACGACCAGGAAGAAACTCATTTCAGAGGCTGGCGAAGGCGGACCTGCGTCCAATCGCCCGTTCGTCCTGAGCTTGTCGAAGGATGGACGGGCAACGCCACGATGGCTTCGCCAGTTCGAGTCCAACCCGTCAAGGCCGTAGCATGGATCCATGTCACAACGGCTTCGCGAAATGTTCCGGCGGGCGCACGACGAGCGCCACGCGCTCTTCATCCCCTACGTGACGGCGGGCTATCCCGAGCGATCGGACACGGTGCCGATCCTGTTGGCGATGGAGGCCGGGGGGGCCGACGTCATCGAGATTGGCGTACCGTTTACGGACCCGCTAGCCGACGGTTCGACTGTCCAGCATGCCAACCAGGTCGCGATCGAACACGGCACCTCGATGCGGGATTGCCTCACGATCGTGCGCGAGGCTCGCGCCCAGGGGCTGAAGGCGCCGCTGCTCTTCATGGGCTATTACAACCCGGTGCTCGCCTACGGAGAGGAGCGCCTCGCCATCGACGCACAGCAGGCGGGGCTCGATGGCTTCATCATCGTGGACCTTCCCCCGGAAGAGGCGGGCGTCTTCGTGGCCGCCTGCAAGGCCCACGACTTGAGCTTCGTGCCCCTCGTCGCACCGACAACAAGCGATGCCCGCATCGCGAAACTCGCGGCGGTCGCCGACGCGTTCCTCTACTGCGTCAGTGTCATGGGAACCACGGGCCGCAACAACATCGTCGCTGAGCACCTTCCCGCCTTCCTCGACCGCATCCGCGCACAGACGAACCTCCCGCTCGCCGTCGGCTTCGGCATATCGAAGCGCGAACACGTCGTTTCGGTGGGCAAGGTCGCGGATGCGGCTGTCATCGGCTCTGCTATAATCGCGACCATAGACGCATCGGCCGCACAGGACCGGGCGCGGAGTGTCAGGGAGTTTGTGGAGGATGTTACTGGCCGCTGACGGGCACCGGGTGTTTACGGCCCACACGTGGGAAAGCGAGCGCCGATGGGCGTGGCGCTGGCCCATCGTGGGCCGTGGATATGGTTGCCCGCGGGCCGGGGCCTTTATGGGCGGCCGCGGAAGCTAGACAACCCCAATCCGTTTCGATACCCCCTGGAGGAGGCCTGCGCGCATGCCCGTTCGCGGTGTCCGTGGTGCGACCACTGTTACCAAAAACACCAAGGAAGAGATCCTCGACGCCACCCGTGAACTGCTCACGGCGATGGTCGAGGCGAACGACATCCTGACCGACGACATCGCCTCCGCGTGGCTCACGACCACGCCCGACGTCTATGCGGAGTTCCCCGCCGTGGCCGCGCGGCTCATGGGCTGGACACAGGTCCCGCTCATGAACAGTCATGAAATGTCGGTCCCGGGCATGTTGCCGATGTGCATCCGCGTCCTCCTCCATCTGAACACAGAAAAAGGACCGCATGACATCCGTCATATCTATCTCCGGGAAGCAAGCCGCTTGCGTCCCGATCTCGTTTCCAGCACCTTTTCGACCGCTCGTTAGCCAGCCCGTTGTCGGCCTGGCACGAGCCATGGCCCATGGAGTAGAACCAGTGATCATCGTTGTTTCCCCGGGTGCCTCGCAGGAGGACATCCAGCTCATCATTTCGCGCATCGAAGAATCCGGCCGCCAGGCGCACCTCTCGCAGGGCACCGAGCGCACGATCATCGGCGTCATCGGCACGGACCCGCCTGAACTCCAGGACATGTTCGAAACGATGACGCACGTCGAATCCGTGCATCGCGTTACGAAGCCCTACAAGCTTGTCAGCCGTGAATTCAAGGCCGAACGCACGATCGTCCAGCTCCCCTACGGCGTCACCGTCGGCGGAAACGAACTCGCCGTCATGGCCGGTCCCTGTTCGATCGAAAACGAAGACCACATCGTGAACACCGCCCACGCCGTGAAGGCCGCGGGTGCGAACATCCTTCGCGGTGGCGCCTTCAAGCCACGCAGCTCGCCCTACGCCTTCCGTGGACTGGGCGATGAGGCCCTGCGCTTCCTTTCCACCGCGGGCAAGGAGACGGGGATGCCCGTCATCACGGAGCTCATGAGCGAACGCGATCTTGAAAGCGTTTGTAGATACGCCGACATCATCCAGGTCGGGGCGCGCAACATGCAGAACTTCATGCTGCTCGATGAGGTGGGCAAAGCGAAGAAGCCCGTGATGCTCAAGCGCGCCCTCAGCGGCCAGATCGAAGAGTGGCTGCTCGCGGCGGAGTACATCATGGCCCAGGGCAACCCGGACGTGATCCTCTGTGAGCGCGGCATCCGCACCTTCGAGACGGCGTACCGCAACACGTTCGACATCAACGCCATCCCGCTGGCGAAGGAGTTGAGCCATCTTCCCGTGATCGCGGACCCGAGCCACGGCACGGGCAAACGCGGACTCGTGCAGCCCGTTGCGATGGCGGCCATCGCCGCTGGGGCGGACGGCCTGATGATTGAGGTGCACCCGAACCCGGACCACGCGCTCAGCGATGGCGCCCAATCATTGACCTATAGCGAGTTCACAAAGATGATGCGTTCGGTCTCCGCTATCGCAACCGCGGTCGAGCGATCGCTTTCAGGAGTGAAGGCGACTGCAGCGGCACGATAACGGAAAGGGTCGTAGGACCGGGGTAGGGGCGCCGCTGCGGGGTGGCGCTGGCCTGCCAGGAGACATGCCCCAGATACAGATCCCGGTCTTTCAGGGACCCCTTGATCTTTTGCTGCATCTCATTGAGCGCGACGATCTCGATATCACTGCCGTCTCACTGGTCGCGGTCACGGATCAATACCTTCGCGCCGTCCGTTCACAGGAGGGGACTCAGCCAGCGTTGTTGGCTGAGTTCATCTCCATCGGCGCGAAACTCATCTACTTGAAGTCGAAGGCCTTGCTGCCTCGCGCTCCAGAAGAAGTCGATGACGGGCTGGAAGACGACGATGTGGGGCAGGAGCTCTTGGAGATGCTCCGCGAGTACCGTCGCTTCGGCGAAATCGCCGACCTCCTCGGGCGGCGGCAGGAGCAGGGTCTGCGGTCGTACCCGAGGATGGCGCCGCCACCCATTTTCCCCGAGGGTCCGGGCCTCCACAACGTCACTACCGAAGCGCTGCGCGCGATCATGCTGCGGGCCCTGAACGCCACTCCCAAGCCCGAGCGTCTACGCGCGACCATCGCGCGAGACTCGGTTATGTCGGTGTCCCAGTGTGTCGCTGGGCTACGGGCGCTCATCCGGGCGCAGGGGAAGGTCTCGTTCCGCTGGTTGATGGAGGAGTGCGCCTCGCGCGCCGAAGTGATCGTCACCTTCATGGCCGTCCTGGAGCTGCTCAAGACCGGTGACGTCGATGTGCAGCAGCCAAGCAACTACGGCGACATTGAAATCTCGCCGGTGAAGGCGCGGGCCGAAACGGCTCCCGACTAGCCCACCGCCGCCGCCGCTATGTGGCAGCCGTGTCCACGAACTGTGTCTGCGTGACCTGCGCCAGGAGGCGCCTCTCAGCGTTGCGAATGCTTGTCTGCCAGGTCATCGTTCGCCGTCCGCGGTTCACCGGGAGGCACTCAGCCGTCACGGTCGTGCCGGCGATGCCCGGGGCGAAAAAATTCGTCTTCGATTCTATCGTCGTGGTGCGCGCGTTTGGCGCGATATTCAGCATCGTGGCGATACCCCCGAGGGTGTCGGCGAACGCCATGATCGCGCCGCCGTGAAGGATGCCCGGCACCGTGCACAAGTCGTCGCGGACGGCGAGTTCGGCGACGACCCGGTCCTTCGTCGCGCTCACCAGCGTCATCCCGAGCAGCGCGGGGAAGAACCCGGCAAAGCGATTCTGCATCTGTTCCGCCAATTCATCCATGTCACCCTCCCGTGCCCCCAAACTCAGCCTCCTTCGTTAAGGAACAACGGGCGCACCAGCAAGCTGATGCGCCCGTCGTTGACGACTGCCTCGATTCGAGTCCCGGCGCCCTATGGAGTCGGGTTCTCGGGTGCGGCTGGCGCTGTATTGGCCGCGGCGTTCGCCGCCGCTGGAGCCAGGCGTGCGGTTGCCCGCGGCACTGGAGCGACCATGCCCTGGGTGCCCTGCATGTTCGCGTCCACGCGGTGACACCAGACCCAGTGTTCCTTGTCCGGGGTACCCACGTTTCGCCAATCGGGACGCCGCGTGCGGCATTCGTCGATCGCGATCGGGCAGCGGGTGTGGAACACGCAGCCGGCTGGCGGGCGAAGTGGACTCGGCACGTCACCGAGAAGGATGATGCGCTCGCGCTTTCGTTCGATCTCGGGGTCCGGGATCGGGACAGCGGACATGAGTGCTTTGGTGTACGGGTGGAGCGGGTTTTCGAAGATCGAGTCCCGGTCCGTGAGCTCCATGATGTGCCCGAGGTACATCACGGCGACACGGTCGCTGATATGGCGCACCACCGAAAGGTCGTGGGCGATGAACAGGTAGGTCAGGTTGAACTGATCCTGCAGGTCCTGGAGCAGGTTGATGATCTGCGCCTGGATGGAGACGTCGAGCGCGGAAACCGGCTCATCGCAGACGATGAAGTCCGGCTCCACCGCAAGGGCGCGGGCGATGCCGATACGCTGCCGCTGGCCGCCCGAGAATTCGTGCGGGAAGCGGTTGGCGAAGTATGGGTTCAGACCGACAGTCTGGAGGAGATTCTGGACTTTGTCCTTCTTCTCCTTGCCGCTGGCGAGTTTGTGGATGGTGATCGGCTCGCTGATGATGCTGCCGACGGACATGCGGGGGTTGAGGCTCGCGTATGGGTCCTGGAAGATCATCTGCATCTTGCGGCGGAAGCGCCGCAGTTCGCGGCCCTTGATCTTCGTGAGATCGGTCCCTTCGAACAGGACGTTGCCCTTTGTCGCGCGGTTGAGTTGGAGCACCGCTTTGCCCGTCGTGCTCTTGCCGCAACCGGATTCGCCCACGAGGCCCAGCGTTTCACCACGCTTGACCGTGAAGGAGACGCCATCGACGGCCTTCACGTCGGCCACCTTGCGCTGGAAGATGATCCCGGCCGTGACCGGGAAATAGACTTGCAGATCCTGCACATCGACGAGCGTTTCGCCGATCGTGCCAACGCGTTGCCGACCGACCCCGGAATCAGTTTGCTGCGCCAACATGCACCTCCCTGTGAACCCGTTCCGATTCCCAGCAGGCCGCATAGTGATTGTTGGCGACCAGCGCAAACGGTGGGTATTCCTCTTTGCAGCGATCCTGCCGCCATCCGCAGCGCGGATAGAACGAGCATCCCGGAGGAAGATGTGCGAGGTCCGGCGGGAGTCCCTCGATGGGGACCAGTTTGTCTTTCCTGGTCTCATCAAGGCGCGGCACCGAATTCAGCAGGCCCACCGTGTAAGGGTGCTTCGGGTTTCCGTAGAGCTCTTCCGCGGTCGCGGTCTCGATCACCTTGCCCGCGTACATCACGTTCACGCGGTCCGCATAACGGGCCACGACGCCGAGGTTGTGGGTGATGATGATCACGGCTGTGCCGAATTCGCGGCTGAGACGGTTCATGACTTCCAGGATTTGGGCCTGGATGGTCACATCGAGAGCCGTCGTCGGTTCATCGGCGAGCAACAATTTCGGGTTGCAACTCATGGCCATCGCGATCATCACGCGTTGACGCATCCCGCCCGAGAACTGGTGGGGATAATCGTCGAGGCGGCCACGCGCCTCGGGAATTCCCACCATCTCCAGCAGATCCGCGGCGCGGTCGCGCGCGGCCTTCCCGTGAAGGTCCATGTGCAATTCGAGCGCTTCCGTCATCTGGCGGCCAATGGTTAAGACCGGGTTCAGAGACGTCATCGGCTCCTGGAAGACCATGGCGATTTCGTTGCCACGAATCTTCCGGACCTCATCCTCATCCAGTTTCAGGATGTCCCTGCCCTGGAAGATGATTTCACCCGACACGATTTTGCCTGGGGGCTGGGGGATAAGCCGCAGGATGGAAAGCGCGGAGACGCTCTTTCCACAACCGGATTCCCCTACGAGCCCGAGCGTTTCACCTTCTTCTACAACGTAGGACGTGCCGTCAACAGCTTTGACGACCCCCTCCTGAGTGTAGAAGTACGTCCTCAGGTCTTTGACCTCGAGTAGCGACATCTCTCCTCCTTACCTGCCGCCAAACCCTTGTGCATGGGCGACAGCCGTGAGTCTACACGTTTCGAGTTCTTGGGGAAGAGGAGACTCGAACTCCTACGCCTCGCGGCACATGATCCTAAGTCATGCTCGTCTGCCAATTCCGACACTTCCCCACGCGTGGACAAGTGGACGCGCCTCACGAGAGTACTCGCCCACCCGCGGAACTGTAGCTGGTGAGCCGCGAAGGACTCGAACCTTCAACCTAGTGATTAAGAGTCACTTGCTCTGCCATTGAGCTAGCGGCCCCCACGAGACGCGCGGGAGTATACATGTACGTCACTCCGCCAAACAAGTATTGGCGGGGTTGGCGGCATTGGCAAACCCAGCAACATAACGTTGTGTGCGCTCAAATACGGTGCGCGCGGGCTGCGGACGATCTACCGGGCTCTCGGGATCAGGCGGCTTCGCGGCTCTTGTCGCCCCGTAGTTCGATGAGGCGAGACTTCATTCGCAAGAGCACGGGCGCGCTGAAGTTATGAAAACTCGGGCCGCCGAGGGCATCGACGATAGCAACGGCGTCATTGATGGCGGCTGCGTACCCCGACATCCAGGGGTCGGCGCCGCCTTCGTCATGCGAGGCGCGGTCGTTCGAGTTCATATCTCATTCATCGACCGGTGCGGCCTGCTCAACAGGGCGGACGTGCATTCGATTCTGGATTCTCACTGCACTCTCGCGCGGATGTGCCGACAACTTTGGTAACGCCGCGCCCAAAGGTCACCGCATGCCCACGTCAACTCGACCTCCCAACACATCCTCGCAGCCGCCGAACGTCGTGCCGTTGCACGCACCCGCCAATGCCGAGGCACTCCAGGCGAACGCCTCCAGGGGCATCACCTATGAAGTCGCAATCGATTCGTTCTTCGGCGCCTCCCACGCCATGCGCCCAAAGGGAGACCGCCACACACACTCCTTCCGCGTCCAGGCCGCCTTCGTCACCGACCACATCGACCACAACGGGATGACAGTCGGCTTCCGCGAAGTTTCGGACCTTCTCAACAACGAAGCCCGCAAGTATGCCAACCAGTTCCTCAACGAAATTGAGCCGTTCAGGCAGATCCAATCAACGGGCGAAAACCTCGCTGCAATTATCTTCCACAACCTCCACGAGGCCATCACCATACGCATCCCCGATGGTCCCCGCCTGATCGCCGTCACGCTCTGGGAAAACCCCACGAGCTATATCCGCGTGTCGCGAGATTCGAGGACCGCATGATCCGGACGGTCGCGCTGAGCCTCGTGGCTGTCTCGTTCCTGACCTTTTGGGTAACCCTGCTCGCCGCGGAGGTGCGGCTATGAAACTGCTCCTCCTCGTATCGTTGGCCGGTTTGTTGCTCGTGGGGACCCTCGGCTGGTCAAACGCGGCGGACTCCGCTCTCGCTTCGGCGGCCGATTTGTCGCGACAGATCTCGTTCGATGGGGGCCGACTCGAACCCCACGGACCAATCGCTTTGAAGGTCGATGAGCCGACGCCCACGCGGACACCAAGTCCAGGCCCGACGGCCACGCCCACTCCCACCAACACTCCTACTATGACGCCGACTACTCCCCAGGGCGGTTCGCTCATCATCCATAAGCGCGTTTGGGATTCTAAGCGCGAGGCCTGGAAACCGGCTACGCCTGCCCACGGCTGGCGGTTCGCCGTGACGAACGAAAAAGGTGTCGTCGTCGCCAATCCAACCGATTTAGACAATACGAAGCTCGAAGGATCCCCGTCGTATGTGGTCACCGAAGTTGTGCCCGCGGGGTTCGAGTTGTACGACATCGTCGTCAGTACCAGTGGTGGGGCCACCTGTCCGGATAGCCCGGTCGGGGGCAACCGCTCAGCGACCATCACCTCGGTCGATCTCCGGAACGGGAGCGTCCACGTTTGTGCCTACAACCGGGAAAGCGCCTCCGCGCCGCCGACCAGCACGCCCAAACCGAGCGGTCAGCCGGGCATCACGAAAGAGTTCTTTGAACAGACAAACGAGTTCATCGTCTGGAAGCTTTCGCCGAAGACGGACGCGGACTACGTACTGTGGGACGAATTCGCGACCCTGTGTGAGGAGCGGGACGGGGCGGCCTGCGGGGACATACCAAATGGCGGCTATGGCAAGTTCTATGCGCACACGCCTGGTCAATACCTGCTCGTTTCGCAGCCGTACACAGTCAAAGAGGGCACGTGCGAGGTCGAAAACCACGCGAAATGGACCTCCGGGGAAAAGGATGGCGAGGTCGAGGCGACGTTCCGCTGTAGCGGTGCTACAGTGCTTGGCTGGCCGCTCCTGGCCGTGGTGTTCATCGCTGCGACAGGGATCGCGTATACAGCTCACAGGAGCCGTCGATGGAAGCGGTAACCGTCATCGTCATCGCGACAATCGCCTGGGCTGCGCTCGTGATCTTTTTCTGGAAAGCCGGCGCGTGGCTTCCCTACTACGTCCTCGGTGCCTCCGGCGCGGCCGTGCTCTTCGTCGTTTTTTCGCGCGAGGTCGTGCCTTTCGAACTCTGGCTGCGAATCGGCACCGCGAACTGCGTGAACACGATCGCGGGCCTCGTCGGACTCAACACCACGCTTGCACGAGACCCCGGAACGCTGATGGTGATCGGGGTGCCACATCACGCTGAGTGGACGAACCTCGCGGTGGGTCTGGAATCTTCGGGCTTGCTCGAAGGGGCGGCCTTGCTCGGGCTGCTGTCGTTTTATCCCACCAGCGGAGGGCGCAGACGCATGGTCACGATCGGGGTCGCCCTGCTGGCGACCTTCTCAGCGAATGTTGTCCGTGTGCTCATCATCGTGACGGTAGTTTCGTACGCCGGGCAGGGTAGCCTGGACTTTGCCCACATCTTCCTTGGCCGAATCGCCTTCTTCCTCATGGCGATGGTCATCTACTGGTACGCGATCACTCGTCCCACCCTGCGGCTCGTCGGCGACCGCATCAGGAGCGCGCACTGATGCAATTGGATGGCTGGCTCTCCGCGATCTTCTTCTGGGGCGTGTGGCTCGTGCTCCCAATCATGGTCGATGGCAGCGTGTCGTTCGCCTATCTGATCGCGTGCGTCACGCGTCGAGCTGAGCGCATCCCGATCCGGCCGGTTTCGCACGCACCAAACGGGTATTGGCCACGCGTGACGGTGATGGTGCCGGTCTACAACAGTGCCGCAATCCTCGGGCGATGCATCGATTCCATCAAGGCCCAGAGTTATCCCCAGGAGCTCATCCACATCCTCGCCATCGACAACGGCAGCAAGGACGAATCCTACAAGGTCTTCTGTGAAGAGCAGCAGAAGGATTGGCCCGGCGCGATCCACTGGCTTTCGACATTCCACACCGGCAAGACCTGGGCGTTGAACGTCGGGATCCACTACGCCTCCACACCGTACATCATCAACCTCGATTCCGACGTGACGGTGCACCGGGACGCGATCGCCAACATGGTTGCGGCGTTTGAAAACGACCCGAACATGATCTGCGCAACGGGTGCCGTTGAGATCGATCCGGCCCCATCCGAAAGCGGCCTGATGCGTCTCATGCATGAATGCGAGTTTCAGGAGTATTACTTCTCCTTCAACGTGGGCCGGCGCTTCCAGTCCGCTTCTGGGGCACTGTTCACGCTGGCGGGCGCCTTCAGCGCCTTCCGGCGCGAAGCGCTCCTGGGGACGTTTATGTACGACGCCTCCACCGTTGGCGAAGACACCTTCATGACCTTTGAAATGCACGAGCGCTTTCCCGGCCGCCGTGTGGGCGTGGTCACCTCCGCCGTTTGCTACACCGAACCCATTCCCAGCCTCAAAGCGCTGTACTCCCAACGTACCCGTTGGCAGCGCGGCGAAATCGAAGTGATTGCCGCCCATCCCAAGCTGGCGAGCCGGGGTATGTTTTATCGGGGCTTCTCCCCCGTGAGGACGCTCATGGTGGACCACACGCTGGCGTTTCCACGCGTGGCCTGGACGTTCTTGCTCCCGGCGCTCGCGTTCCTTGGGTACCACTGGACAACTCTGGCCATCGCCACGGCGGTGCTGTATGGCGCCTACGTCGTGATCGAGGCCGCGACCTGGGCGACGAACGCGTTGCTGGTCGTGGAGCCTTCCACCACCCGCCTGATGAAGGGCTGGTGGGTCATCCCGTTCATGCCCGCCTACCGCTATCTCACATTCTGGATGCGCTTTGCCGGGGTGCTCACGGTCATGACGGAAGCGCACCAGTGGCGGACGACGGACCCGGTCACCGCCAGCCGCACGCAGGCGCTTCGCATGGTCTCGCGGCTCCACCCCGAACGCGCCGATGAAGGCGCCAAGGCAGCCTGAGACGTGAACGTTCGGGCGCGCCGACGCCTCCGGACGTGACCGGCGAGTTGGCGACGCATGCATGCACCCGCCCCCTACGTGAGTCTTTTCCGGATCGCCGCTGCCCTGACGTGCGCGCGTTCGTGCATCCGTTCGGACGACAGCCACGCCACGACCAGCCATGAGAACGCCATCACAAGACCGCCCGCGATCATATCCACGAAATAATGGTTCCCCGTCACCGTGACCGCCCACCACATCAGCACTGACATCAACACAGCGCCGGCGCGAACCACGCGAGAATGGGTGTTCACCCAAATGGCTGCGGACGCGAGGGCAATCCAACCGAAATGGAAGCTCGGCAGGGCTGCATAGTCGTTCACAAACGGGCCGGGTTGGAAGTACACCACGTTGCTCGTGGCGCCGTGAACGGTGTCCACAAACCCGAAATCGTATCCGTAAAAGCCCATCAGCCGGGGTGGCGCCGCTGGCAGCAGCCAATAGGTCGCGATGCCGACCGCCGCCGAGACCACGAGCACATTTCGCACAAAACGGAATCGCGCGGGGTCCTTGACCACGAGCCAGAGCGCGATCGCGAGCAAGACCGGGTAGTGTCCCCAGGCGTAAATGAGGTTGGCGGCGTCCATCAACCAACTGTGTGGCAGGAAGGCGCTCTGCCAGCGCGCTTCCTGGAAGAGGCCGAAGCGCTGCTCAAACTGCACGACACGGACGCTGCGCGCGACGGAATCATCGACGTTGTCTGGCCGAATTCCGCGGAGCCAGAAGTAGACGGCCATCACAACCGCTGTCCCGCCCATCTCCAGCACAATCGTGCGCCAGCTACGCGAAGGCCGTTCCGCGCGAGTAGTGCCGGGGTTCCGGCTGACCTCCCGCGAATGTGCGCCGCTATACGTCGGTGAGCGATGCATGGCTGATCCCCGATATGGGCTGAATGACGTTGCAAGCAAGCTACCCCCACCGCGTCCAGACGTCAATCATGGGTCGGCCTTGAGCCTGCCTAACCCCGCAGTGACATCGCGAGGCGGAGGCGGAAGGGCACGGACCACGCGATTCGAGCGATTCCGGGATCGACATCGTCCCCGTGGGGACGGGCGATTATGCGGAATCCGCCGACGCGGACTCGCTCTTGGATGCGGTCGATTGCGTGGCTTGCCAGTTGCCGCGCGGAAACCTGGAGCCAGCGGATCGTATCCCTTGGCGCTCCCTCCTCGGCGACGGCGTGATACGGCTGAAGGGAAAGGTCCGGGGAGACGATTTGGATGCGGTCCCTGGCGATCATTCGAGGTGTCCAATCCGCAGACGCGAGCACGATGGCAACCGCCCAACCCGAGTGGTCGCGAACTCCGATGGCGGCGGGGTTCAGCACGTCATCGACCATATGGCCATTCGTCCCGGAAACGCTACGCCTAGTCGATGTTCGCCAGCTGTCCAAGGATGGCCGCCATGTCTGTCTTCGCACAGGTGAACATGGGCGTGTCCCGTTGTGTGTAGAGGCTCGCCTCGGTGTACCGCAGCCGCCCGACGAGATCCACGAACTCCTGTGGATGGTCCGAATCAAACGAGACGACGAACTCCTGATCATCGATGCCGTAGCTGTAGCTGGTGTTGATGCGGACGCCCTTGAACGGGCTGGCGGCATTGATGTGTTCGTCCATCATCCCCTGCCGCGCGTGGGGAGAGAGTCCATACCAGGGCCGTGTCTTGACGAAGGGGTAGATGAAGAGGTACTTGCCCTCGCCCGGGAGCAGATCGACGCCGTGGCCCGAGCGCTCGATCCGGTTCACGTACTGCGAACGTTTCTGGAGCGCGAGGAAGTTGTAGGGCTGCGTAAGGAATCCGGCGAAGCGCGTGCGGTTCAGGTCCGCCTGCATCGCCTGGAAGCAAGCGGGGTCCTTCGAAATGCGCCAGAGCATGAAATCCACGTCCGCCCGCAGCCCGACCAGGGAGTAGGTGAGCAGGATGAGGTCGTCCCGTCCCTCCCAGCGACCCACGGTCGCGCGGAATTCGGCGGCGACGGCGCGTTGCTCCTCGTCCGGTAGCCGCCGAAACGCCGGGTCCAGCTTAAAGAAGGCGTAGTTCAGGAACTGCCGCTCGGTCCGATCGGGCTGCCGGTTCGTGACCTGTCCGCTGGGGTCGAGATCGACCATCGGGCCACGGCGTGCTGGTGGCGGAGCGCCGGGAGCGCCGGGAGCGGACGGGGTGATGTGCGTGGACTCGGTCATCGCTGTTCTCCCCCGGCTTCCATTGCCACGGGCAGGTCAAAATTGCGTGCGTGAAGTTGCTGCACGCGGTCGTGCTCGTCGTCGGAGAGTGGGCGAGCGTGGTCAACGGAGGCGAACTCCTCGAGGCCGGCGAGGTCGTAGATGTTCGGCAGGACGGAAGCGACGGCCGGTTCGTGGAGGATGAACTGGATCGCCGCCTGCCCGATCGTCCGGCCCTCTTCGAGGAAGCCGAGGTGCGCGACCTTGACGAGGCCGTCTTCGAGCCAGGCCTTGCGGCGCTCGTTCGTGGTCACTCGCCAGTTGCGGTGGTCGCCCGGTTCGAACTGCGTGTCACCGCGGACCGTGCCATCGAGCAAGCCCGAGGCGTGTGGCACGCGTACCAGCACGGAGACGCCGTGTTCCCGGGCCGCTGGGAAGATGCGCTCACCGATGCCCTGTTCGAGCAGGTTGTAGATGATCTGCGGGGGCGCCTGCCGGTGCTCGATCGAGGCCACGCCTTCCGTCGCCTCGCGCAGGTCGAAGGCGGGTCCGAGGGCCGTGCCGACGGACCGGATGAGGCCGTCCTGCTTCGCCCGCTCGATCTCTTCCCAGAGGTCATCGGCGCCTGCGATCGCGTCGATCCTTGGGTTGTGGAGCTGGTAGAGGTCGATGTGGTCCGTGCCCAGACGCTTGAGCGATTGTTCGAGGGCGCGGCGCATATACCCCGGCGACCAATCGTGTGGGCGCTCTTGTTGACCCGGCCGCTCCGGGTTCGAATAGATGTCGTAGCCGAACTTCGTGCCGACGACGATCTGGCCACGCTTGTCGCCGAGGGCTTCGCGCAGGATCGTCTCGGCGTCGCCGCTGCTGTAGGTATCGGCGGTGTCGAAGAAGGTGACGCCGAGGTCGAACGCTCGACGCAACAGGTCGATGCCCGTCTGACGATCCTTCACTCCCCACCACGTGGTGCCAACAGTCCAAACGCCAAAGCCAACGGTGGAGACGGTGAGGTCCGTCCCGGCGATACGGCGGTATTCCATGATCAGTCTCCTTGTTCCATACCGGGCGCAGCGCGTTCCGGGGGTTCTTCGAATGTCGCGAGAGGACGCTGACATCGACCGACTCGCAGTGCCGCCCGCGACTCCTCACAGGGCAGCCTCGGCCACGCGGTCCGCATCGTCGGCGCGCATCGCCGAGGGGTCGATTCCCTGCGCCTGGCACCACTGCCGGTACGCGACGGGCGAGATCTCGGACGGCTTGATCTCGCTGCGGCCACCCCAGAAGACGTTCGTGTAGCTAACGGGGATGCCGGCTTGGTGCAGGTGGTCATCGATGGCCCCCTTGTGCGCGAGCACGAGTTCTTTTTCCATGCCGTGCGCCACGCCCATGACGTTAACGTCGCGGAACTCCGGCCCACCTTCGCGCCAGTAGGCATGTGTCATGATGTGGTGACGGCCGACCTCTCGGCCAGCTTCAATCTCCCTCCCGGGCGGGACCGCCCAGTGGAAGAGGGCGTTGTAGCGCGTCACGCGTTGGCCGTCGGCGAGTGGCTTGACGTGTTCGAGGAAGGTTGAAAAACGACCGATAACGCCGCGCGCGCTCAACGATTTGGCAACCTCGAAGAACGCGACCGGGGAAATTCCTGCCTCGGCAGCGCGTGGCGCCCAGAGGTCGCGCCGGATTTCGGCGGGTTCGAACTCGCGCTTGAGCGCGGTGAGCACCCGCCACTCGAGGTCGTTCAGTTTGACGATCTTCGTGTTGAGGGCGTCGGCGAGTTCCGCCGAGCGGCTGCCCGGCGCCATGCCCCGCCGCCGCGTGTGGCCAACGCCCAGCACGAACAGCTGTTTCGCGCGCATCAACCGGAAATGCTCGGCCCCAATCTTCGAGGCGAGGTGCTGGCAGTGCCGTCGTAACGAATACCCTTGAGGCACCTTCAGCGTCGTCCACAGGCGGTAATTGGAGCCGGGCGAGGCGGCGTCCGTGGTGCGAATGACGACGTGGCCAGAGAACGGGTCCTCGGCAACCAGGTGTTCGAAGGCGTCGTTGAGCCCCTCCTGGGGCACCTGCCAGGCGACGAGCGCGCCCTCGGCGAGGTTGGTCGCCATCAACGTCTGGCGGACACGGCGGATGACGCCTTCCCGCAGCATCGCCCGGATCCGTTCCTGGACGAGGTCCACGTCGATGCCGGACTGGCGTGCAATCGCGCGGAGAGGGTCGCGCTGGAATCCCTGCAAGCGGTCTTCGGACACAGCGAGGATTGCCTGGTTCACGGGGTCGTCAATGCTCCAGGGCACGATGAGAGCGGTCATTGTTGTTCCCCCTCCGCAGGCTCTGAGAGTGCGAAGAGCGCAGCAAGCTGTTGGCCCAACGCGTGATCTCCGGCCTTCTTCAGCCGGAGCGACGGTGCGTGGAAGAGCTGGTTCACGAGCGACTTCGTAATCACTTCGAGGGTCTCCACCGGGATCTCGGGGTGGAGACGCCGCGAACGGGCCAGTTCACGTCGGCGCACCTGTTCGACCGAGAGCCGAAGCGCCCCGACGGACGAACTACAATCGGCCGAGAGCATCTCGATGCGGTGCTCCACCAACGTCCTGATGCGCTCGCGCAGGACGTCGCGGCGCGCGTCGCCATGGCGCCGTCCACCCATCCCCTCGGATAGGAGCGCGGCGATGGAAATGAGTGGGACGTCGGCGCCGCCAGAGAAGTTGTTGGGCGTGCCAAGGTCGACGATGAGCCGCGAGACCGAGGGAAGCGCGCTCCTCACGTCAAGCTCCGCCGCTTCGGACCCGAGGCAGCCCACGGCGACTTCGAACGGCAGCGCCGAGGGCAATGACTCAAGCGCGAGAAAGCGGAACCGCCCGCTGGCGAACCAGGGGGCGTCTGGCTGTCGACGGCCAGAGACAACGACCTCCTCGAACCCCAGTTCGAGCGCGCGTTGGGCGACGAGCCGAGCCATGTGGCCGGTCCCGACCACGAGCAGGCGTCCGCCGGGAGGGACCTCCGTGACGCGGAGGGAACGGTCGAGGAGATGGCCAGAGTGTGTCGTGAAGGCGGCTTCGCGGCGAAGCTCGCGGGCGGCCGAGACGGCGATCTCGGCGGCCTGTTGGAGGTTGGCCGGCGCCGCGGCGAATGCACTGCGCACCTGTCCCAGGACCTGCTCCTCACCGAGGACCGCCGAGTGGATGCCCGCCGCGACCTCCGCCAGGTGCAGCAGCGCGTCGATGCCCGCCTTGCGCTCGGGTGGACGGCAGCCACATTCGTCGAACGAGTAAGCCTCGATACGCTGGCAACTGTTTACGAGGGCTGCGCCGCCAGTGTGCACTGCGCTCTCGGCGCGGACAATCGCCAAATCAGACCGCGACGCCGAGGCGATCGGCCAGAGGCAAGCTCTGAAACCTTCCAAATCGTACAATACCAAGTACTTCTCTCGGACTAATATGAGTGTTTGGGAGATTCTATGGGGTATGCACGTATCCGTCGAGGCACCGGCCCTCGTCGGAATTGGAGGCCATTGTTTCCTTACGCGAGGGCGCGTCAACCCGATGAGACGACCTGCGTGCGAACCGAAAATCGTTCGTCGAGCGGCCGAGTCACCGCCGGACGGATGACACCCGCAAAGCGATTCCGGGCCGGCCCTGGTGCACCAGCTGATTTCAGCCTTAGCCCCGCAGCGACATCGCGAGGCGGAGGCGGAAGGGCGCCGACCACGCGATTCGCCATGGGCGAGCGGCGGCCACCACGATCCAGAGCGCAAACACGCCCGCCCACGGCGCCCACGGAGCAACGAGCGACAGCGCGATGGTCGCCGAAGCCACGAGCGCCGTAACGAACGCCCCGGCCACAATAGCGATGAGACTGCGGGCCGACCCCGGCCTCCGCGTGCCGTCCAGGTGCTCCGCCGGCGTCATCACGATCGCGGAGATTCGTGGCCCAAGGGCAACGGCCAGGGCGGAAGCGCCGGCTGGCATCGGCGCGAGGATTGCGGCGGCGTGATGCGAAAGCGCACCGGTGGCGGTCAATAGCGCAAGCCCGGCGTACGAGAAGGCCCAGAGGTAGGTGACGGCGAAGATCTGGCGCGCACTGGTCCATTCGCTGCGCGTGACACCGGTCGCCAGCCAGAGCGTGAAGTAGCTGCCGTCCAGGCCGTACAGGTTGAAAAACGAGAGCAGCGGCGAAATGAAACCGATGCCCACCATGAGCGGCACAACTCCGGGCGCCGGCACCCAGAGCGTGAGCACACCGACCACGCCGACCAGCAGCGCAGCCTGCTGGTAACTCGTGCTACGACTGGCGCGGACAGCCATCATCTGGGCCATGCGCAACCTGGTGTACCGGCTTTGAAACGTTGAACCCGCCGGTGTAAGCCGGAGTTTGCCGACATCCGGCAGGTGGAGGTTCCACCCCCGCCAGGTGCGGGCCCAGATAGCGAACCATGCCAGCGACACGGTTCCCGCCAGGACGAGAACCGGACCGGACGACTGATTGGCGCGGCCCAGGCCGTCCACGGAGAAGATATCCAGGCGTTGTGTGGAAAACTGCCTGATGATTCCGCCAGCCCAGACCGGGACCGTCAGCAGCACCACGGAGAAGCCGACGCGCAGGATCGCTTCCGCCGTGCCCTTCGTCGGCCTGAGGACCCAGGCTTTGACCGCGGAAACGCCGGCCCTCCCAACAAGGGCGAACGCGATGAGGGCAACAAGCGTCAGCCAGCCCCAGCCGTTCAGCCATGAATCCCCACGCACCGCGAGGCCGAGGAAGGGCGCGAAGCCGTGCGCAATGACGAACATCGTACTCGGGTGGACGACCTCCTCCGCGCAACGAAGGGTGGCCGAGCGCCAATGCGACAGGGGCAAGCGGTCACGCGCCTCACCCAGCATGTGTCCGGCGGGGCGAAAATCGATGAGCACGAGGTAACCGGCGCCGGTGAGCGTGCCGAGGAGGAAGAACACCGCGACTCTCGCCTGTTCATCGCCCCGCGCCCCTGCTTCCGTGACGCCGAAGAGAAAACCGCCAACCACCAGCGCTGTGCCGACAACGGTCCATACGGCATGTGTCGCCCACCACGAGAGGCGGCTTTCGCGACGCTGGGCCGTGCTGATTGCGCGGCGCGCCGCCATTAAGCCGGCCAGCTGGGCGGCGAATGTCCCCGGTTTTGTCGTGATCACGAGGCCTCGCCGAGGACGGTTTGCCAACGCGCGAGGGAGCCATCATCAGGCGAGCCACGAAGGAGTTCATCAAGCGCCCCCGGTTCATGGAGGCGACCGCCCCAGAGCAGGCGGATGGTGGTCGCAAGCGGGCGAACGTATGGGAGCACGTGCGTGGAGACCACGGCGCACGCGCCTGTCCGCGCAACGTACTCCCTGGTGATCCGCGTGAGGTCGGCCACCGCGGGCGGATCGATCGCTTCGAACGGTTCATCGAGGATGAGGACGCGCGGCTCGTGCAGCAACGCGCCGATGAATTCGACCTTCTTCTGCGTGCCCGCCGAAAGGTCCTTGATCTGCTTGCGAAGGTGAGGCGTGAGCTGCAATGTGTCGCCCAATTCGGATACTGTCCGCCGGGCGTGTTCCCGCTCCACTCCGTACATGGCGGCAAGAAAGTCGAAGTACTCCGTGGGCCGGAGTTCTGGCACCAATAGCCGCCCGTTGAGCATGAGCCCGAAAACGCGCCGCTTTGCCGGATCGCGGTCGAAGTCGATGGGCGTACCTCCGAACAATAATCGCCCGGCATCGGGCGGGAGAAGTCCGGCGAGGATGCTGAGGAGCGTTGTCTTGCCCGCCGCATTGGGTCCCACGAGACCGAGGATCGTCCCGGGGACAAGGTCGAGGTCCACCTGATTGAGCACGCTCGTCTTCCCAAACGCCTTGGCTATCCCGGCGGCGGCGTACAGAGAAGTGTGGTCGGTCACGGTGTGAAGGATACGCGCACGGAGGTCACTCATCCCGTCAAGATTCGACACTTGCGGCGGCGCCCCATAGGCCGCCGCGGCAGCCCTGCGGCGATTGCGTGGCGGAACCCCGTGCAGTCGGGTAGAATCCCCCGTCACACGCCCGCTTCGGGCACTTCGGAGAGACCGTGAACACTGTTGAGTTCTTGCAGATTTCGTCCGCCGTCGTGCCCGACCGCGAAGCCCTCGTCGAGGTCGGTGGCGACAACAAGCGCATCACCTATGAGCAGATGTACCCGCTCGTCGTCAAGCTAGCGAACGGGCTCCAGGGCCTGGGCATCGAACGCGGCTGCAAAGTCGCCGTGATGTCCGTGAACAGCGCCGATTATGTCATCACATACTATGCCTGCGCGATGCTCGGCATCACTTTCGTGCCGCTGAACAACCGCTCCAAGGACGAAGAGCTGACGCACATGCTCAACGTCAGCGAGTGCCAGGCCCTTTTCGTCGGGGAACGCTACTTCGACCTCGTCGAGCGGATTCGGCCAACGCTCACCCATACGCAGCACTTCATCGCCTACAGCGGCGGAAACGGGAACTACCTCGGGTTCGAATCACTCATCGACCACGCGAATGAAGACGAGCCATGGGTGGAAGTCGATGACCACGACGCCACCGTCATCATCTTCACCAGCGGGACGACCGCCTTGCCCAAGGGCGTGCAGCTGACCTACCTCGACATGACGGCCTACGTCACGAACCAGCAACCCGCGGACCCCGAGATTCACGACAAGCTGCTGGTCTCCGCGCCGTTCTTCCATGTCGCCGGGGCGACGGCGATGATGCTCGCGATCTGGAGCGGCCGGACGCTTGTTATCCTGCCCGCCTTCACGCCGGAAGAGTGGCTGCGAGCCGTGGCCGAAGAGGGCGCCAGCCACGCCTTCGTCGTGCCCACGATGCTCAAACGGATCATGGAAGCGCCGAGTTTCGAAAGCTACGACATCTCCTCCATGAAGAGCATCACCTATGGCGCGGCGCCTATGCCGTACGAAGTCGTGCGCAAGGCCTGCGACATCTTTTCGCCGCGCGGCATCGGCCTGGTGAACGGGTATGGGCAGACCGAATCCACGGCGTTGCTTACCTACCTCGACGCCGACGACCACGACCTGCGCACGGATAGGGACCTCAAGGAAGCGCGGCTGCGCTCGGTGGGGCGGCCCATGCCCGATGTCGAGCTCGGTATCATGAGCGAAGCCAACGTCCTCCTGGTGCAGGGCAAAGAGGGCGAGATCTGCGTGCGCTCGCCGCGCATCATGAAGGGCTACTACAAGCAGGAGGACGCCACCGCGGCGGCGATCATCGACGGCTGGTTGCACACCGGCGACGTAGGGCGCATCGATGATGGCGGGTACCTGTTCATCACTGGCCGCAAGAAGGACCTGATCATCCGCGGCGGCGAGAACATCTCCCCGGGCGAGATCGAAAACACCCTCTCGGCGCACCCGGCGATCGAAGAAGTGTCGGTGATCGGCGTGCCAGACGCGGAGTGGGGCGAAGTCGTGAAGGCGGTGATCGTGCTTAAGGCGGGCGCAACCGTGACCGTGCCTGAGCTGGTGGCCTACACCAAGTCCCACCTTTCCAGCTTCAAGGCGCCGCAATACTACGCCGTGACGGACGAACTCCCGCGCAACGCCCTCGGCAAAGTCCTCAAAAACGACCTCCGCCAGCTGTTCGGCGCTGGGAAGAACGAGGGCATCTGAGGGCGTCGCGAGTCTGGTAGACTGTCTGCCATGAGAATCAGGACTGATGCAGAGGGTGGGCTAACCATACCCCGGGAACTTCTCGACGAGGCAGGTCTGGACCCGGGCACGGATGTCGATGTCTGGTACACGGAGGGCCAGCTCCAGGTCGAGAGGGCAGGACTGCCGATTCGCTTCGAAGAACGTGCGGGCGTCTTGATCCCCGTCCGGGACGGATCGATGCCGATCCTATCAACGAACGCAGGACAGCAGGTGATTGAAGAGATGCGGATGAGCGCGACATGCACAACTTGATGGTAGAAGAGCGTTGACCTTCTGGCCCGCCCGAGTATGGTAGAATCCATACCATGAAGACTACCATGGACGCCGCGGGGCGATTGGTGATCCCGAAGAAACTCCGAGAAGAAGCCGGTCTGACGCCTGGTGTGGAGTTGGACGTGCGTTTTCACAACGGTCGAATTGAAATCGAGCCTGCTGAAGGCCGGGTGCGGCTGGAACAACGCGGCCGATTCCTGGTAGCCGTGTTCGACGACGACTTGCCGCCAATCGATCCTGAAATGGTTGAGCGGACCCTCCAGGAAATCCGGGACCAGCGGGGGTTGATCGATGAATGATGCAGCCCAGTGACAGCAATTCGATTCATTCCGGACACCAATGTTCTTGTAGCGATCGCCCAGGCCCCGCATGTTAACCACGAAGCGGCGAGAAGCGAGCTTGAGGCCCGCCTCGACGATGGCGAGGTCATGATTCTGGCGGCGCACTGCTTGGCTGAAACGTATGCTGTTCTCACCGGATTTCCCCTTCCGCGCCGCTTAAGTCCGGTCCTCGCTTGGGCCGCCATTGACAAATTCGTCGGCAGTGGTGAGGTTGTCGCGCTTTCTGCGGAATCGTACCTTGCCGTGCTCGAAAACTCTCAGCAACTCCGCGTTGTGGGTGGTCGCGTCCACGACGCGGTGATCGCGGCTACGGCTCGGTCGGCGGGGGTCGATGTCCTGCTGACCTTCAATCTGCGCCATTTCGCGGACGCGGTGGGATTCGAGGTCATCGCTCCTTCGGTTCGGTGACAGCCCGTTCGGCTTCGCTTTGGTTAGGACTCTTGGTGGCTATTCGTCTCGGCCAACTCCTCGGCGATGCAATCGGCGATCGTGGCGACGGCGCGTTCGATCGTGGCGGGGTCGGCGGCGGTGAAGTTCATGCGCAGGGTGGCCTTGCCGTCTTCGTGGTTCACGAAGAAGAACTTGCCGGGGACGAAGGCGACTCCGCGTGCGACGGTACGGGCGTAGAGCCGTTCCGCATCCAGTCCCGGTGAGCCTTCGACCCAGATGAACATGCCGCCTTCCGGGCGCGTGAAGCGGAAGTCCTCGGGTAGGTGGCGCTTGAGGGCGGCGAGCATTGCCTGCTGGCGGGGGCGGTAGAGGTCGATGATGCGCGGGACCTGGCGGACCAGGTGGCCACCGTTGATGTACTCAGCGGCCAGGGCTTGGCCCAACGTGCTCGTGTGCAAGTCCACCCCCTGACGCGCGATCACGAGCCAGCGATGGAGCGGCTCTGGGGCAACGCAAAAGCCGAGGCGCAGGCCGGGAGCGAACGTCTTCGAAAGCGTACTGATGTAGATCACGTTGTCCGGGGCGAGCGTCTTGATCGGCGGGACGAATTCGCCGGTGTAGCGGAGGTCGCTGTAGGGGTCGTCCTCGACCAGCAGGGCGTCATGGCGCACAAGGATCTCCGCGACCTGTTTGCGGCGCGCCAGCGGCATTGTGCGGCCCGTGGGGTTCTGGAAGGTCGGCACGAGGTAGACCATCTTCACGTTGTTCGCGGCGAGCACCCGGTCGAGGGCTTCGGGGATGAGGCCGTCGTCGTCCGTCTCCATCTCGACGTAGCGCGGTTCGTAGGGGTTGAAGGCCTGGAGGGCGCCGAGGTAGGTTGGTGCTTCGACGGCCACGGCATCGCCGGGCGAGATGAGGATCTTGCCGACGCCATCAAGAAGGCCCTGGGAGCCGCTGAAGACGAGGATGTCGTCCGCGGTCGCGGCGACGCCACGCGCCGAGAGGACGCCGACGAGCGCTTCTCGCAGGGGCATGAAGCCCTCGCTGGCGTCGTACTGCAGGGCGCTGGCGCCGTAGTTCGCGAGCACGGAGCCCATCAGCTCCTCCATGATTTCGAGGGGGAAGCTCTCGGCGGCGGGAAGGCCACCGGCGAGCGAGACGACGCCCGGAGTTGATGCCACCTTGAGGATTTCGCGGATGGCGCTCGCCTCCATGTGACGCGTGCGCGTGGCGAGAAGGGGTTCAAACGATGCGGGCATGATCCCCACTCCAATCGCCCCGCCCTGGCTGGTACTATTAGCCGTTAGCCGCTACTCCGAGTCAAATCCGATCTGCGTTCAACCAATTCGCGGCCTGCACGATTGCCTGGCGATGCGCCGATTAGCGCCCCGTGAACACGGGTTCGCGCTTCTCCATGAACGAGCGCGCGCCCTCAATCCCATCGGCGGTTGCGAAAAGCTTGCCGACCAACATCCCGGTCATTTCCTCCACTCGCGCGAGGTCATCGTTATGTGGGGTGTAGACGAGGCGCTTCGCGGCCGCGATTGCCAATGGCGGTCCGCTGGCAACTCCGCGGGCGATTTCGAGGGCGCGCGCAACCAGCTGATCTTTCGGCGCCACCTCCAACACCAGACCGAGCGCGAGGGCCTCTTGGGCATTCACCCTCCTGGCAGTGGCGATGATCTCCAACGCGCGTTGCGTGCCAACCGCTGCCTGCAGAAGGTAGGGAAGGCCAACGTCTGGCGTAATGCCGCGCTTGATCTGAGAGACCTGGAAGATGGCGTCGTCGGCACAAATGCGGAAGTCGGTGCCAAGGGCAAGCCCGAAGCCGCCCCCGACTGCGTAGCCATTGATCGCTCCGATAATCGGCACGTCGCAGTTGCGGAGCGCGAGAATGGCTGACGTTTCGGAGCGGGAGCGGCGCCAGGCAGGGCGCTGTCGATCCGGATTGACGCCCGGGAAACCGGTCACGTCTCCACCGGCGCAGAATGCTCGTCCTTCGCCGGTGAGGACGACCGCCCGGATGCGGTAATCGCCTCGATTGAGGGAACCCAGGTAACTGACGATGTCCGCCATCATCGTGCCACCCATGGCATTCAGGCTCTGCGGTCGATTGAGCTTAACGAGGGCAACGCCGTCGTTTTCTTCCACGATAATGTCGGTGTAGTCGTCCACTGCTCGCCTTCTTTCCAACTCCGAAGCTGATCCAATATAACTCTGATGAATCTTCCCGATGGTTTCTTGCGTCACGCGAACAATATTCTCGGAGGCACTACCTGCCGAACCAGTTGTCCGCGTGCTTCCTGAGGTCGGCGCGGAAATCAGGATGTGCGATCGAAATCATCTCGTCCACGCGCTCCCTCTGGCTCTTGTTGATCAGACTCGCGACGCCGTACTCGGTCACCACGAAATCGGCGATGTCCCTCGGGACGGTAACGATCTGGCCTGGTTCGAACTGGCCAACGATGCGTGACTTTGTCCCGCCAACCGCGGTCGCGGGGAGGACGGTGATGGAGCGGCCGCCTTCGGACATGAACGCGCCCATGGCGAAGGCGAACTGGCCACCGGTGCCACTCCAGGTGCGGTATCCAAACTCACCGGCCGCAATTTGGCCCGTGAGATCGACGGCCAGCGCGTTGTTGATTGCCACCATGTTGTCGTTCGCACTGATGACCTTCGGGTTGTGTACATAGTCCGGTGGGTAAAATTCGAACCGAGGATTGCCAGCGATGAATTCGAGATCCATCGAGGAATTCCCCGCGGACGTGGCGATGAATGTGTTTGGGTGGGTGCGCGAGCGCTCGCCCGTTATCACGCCCGCCTTCACAAGGTCCACGATCCCGGGCACGGTGAGCTCACCCCAATAGGCCAGGTCTTCCCTGGCATTCAGAGCGCCCTCTCGAACGACGGCCGCGGTGGTCGATCCAAGCCCAAACTGCACGGTATCACCATCGCGAATAAGTTCCCGGACGTTGGCGGCAATTGCCGGCTCCCATGTCTCCACGACGGGCACGGGCAAATCGGGCGGACGGAATGGATCAACCGCCACGAACTTGTCAATGTCGGAGACGTGGATCCATGTGTCGCCGAACGTCGCGGGCATGGTTGCGTCAACCGCGGCGAGCGTTAGCCGCGCTTCCAATGCCACCTTCTTCTGGTCCCAGAGTGACGCGCCGAAGCAGCAATATCCATGCGCGTTCGGCGGACTAACCGCAACCATCGCAACATCAAGTGCACGAGCGCCGGGCCGTCCCTCGTTCGCTGCGCGGTGGCCCGCCCAGACCATCCACGGACGAAAATCCGCCCGATGATCGTTGACAACGCCCCTCGAATTTGGCGCTGCGAACATGACATGGATGTTAACGAGCTTTGCCATTTCCTCCGTGTACCAGCTGAGATCGAAGGCTGGCAGCGCGGAGATCGTTATTGGCGCGAGCTCTTCGAGCCGAGGAAGCAAAGCAAGAACCATGTTCGCCGTGCGGGGCCCGGCTGGCGCTGGGATGTATATGTGGTCACCCTGCCGAACGAGCGCAACTGCCTCCTGTGCGGACACGTTGTTGGCATCGTAGTGATTTCGCCACCCGCTTGCTGGGTGCTTCACCATCGGTCAACCTGCCTTCTTCGCCTACTCATCGGTCGAGCAGAATTGGACTGTCGCATTTTGGACGAGCCGACCCTCGGCGACGAATGCTTCCGTTGGTGGCGCGGCCAGACTTGGTGCCCGCACGGCACATGCTTCCACGCACAAGAAGTTGTTGCAGAGTCTATGTGTTTGGCCTCTCCTGTAAAGACGGATAAGCGGGCCACGCGCATCACACTTTGACGCGACCCACCCCGCAGCCGGCCTGCACATTCGCTCGCCCCTCACCCAGCCGTGGTTTAGTATCCCGAAACGATCGGCACGCCTTTACGTGCCAGACCACGCGGGGAAAACTTCCGGATGCAGCATCAGGCCAGCGACCAAACGTATAAGCCCGGCCGCGGGGCACGCCTGCGATCAAGCACGGGCGGGCTGCTGATCCCGATCGCCATCATCGGCGCCATCTCCGCCTTCGAAACGGCGCGAACGACGAGCGCCAGCCGCGAGGTCTTCTGGAACGTCTCCTACCCCGCGCTGATGTACTTCGTCTTCGCCGCGGCGGTGGTGTTCATCGTGGGCGCGTTCGTGCAGCGGGCGCGCATCTGGCGGCTGGGCAAGCCCCAGCCCGTGTTCGACCATATCGGCGCGCGCCTGACGAACATGCTGACGATGGGTGCGGGCACGAGTCGCGTGAAAAACGACAAGTACGCCGGCGTCATGCACTGGTGCATCTACTCAAGCTTCATGGTGCTCGTCCTGGTGACGACGCTGCTGGCGCTGGACGACTACCTGCCACTGATCTTCGGGAGCGACGCGGAGCACGCCTTCCTCAAGGGTCCGATCTACCTCGGGTATAGCCTGCTTGGCGACACGTTCGGGGTCATAGGCCTCGTTGGGGTGGGCATGGCCGTGTACCGCCGGTATGCGAAGCCACCCGCGAAACTGACCTGGGATCGCCGTTCGAACGAAGACGCGATCATCGTCGGGCTGCTCGGGCTCACGCTCTTCACGGGCATTCTCGTTGAAGGGCTGCGCATCCACGCGCAGGAAATCCCGGCAGGCAACGAGAACTGGTCGTACTGGTCGCCGGCGGGCTGGGCCGTCGCGAAGGTCCTCAGTGGCATCAGTGAAGGCACGGCGACGAACATCCACCAGGGCTTCTGGTGGTTCCACGTCGTGGGCGCGTTCGTCCTCCTCGGCCTGATGTCAGTGACGAAGTTCCGGCACATCATCTTCGCGCCGGTCAATGGCTTCCTGAAGCGCCCCCAGACGCAGGCCTACCTGGCGCCCATGGGGGATTTCGAGAAGCTCATGGAAGAAGGCGCGGGGCTGGGCGCGGGCAAGCTCCAGGACTTCACCTGGAAGCAGCTGTTCGATGCGGACACCTGCGTGCGCTGTGGCCGCTGCACGGATGTTTGCCCCGCTTGGACGGCTGGCCAGCCGCTTTCGCCCATGGCCATCATCCAGGACATGAAAACCTATATGAACCACGCAGGCCCGCTCCTCATCGCGGGGAAGGACCCCGCGGTCGAACTCAAGCAAGAACTCGTGGGCGGCTACATCAAGGACGAGTCGCTCTGGGCCTGCACAACCTGCATGGCCTGCGTGCAGGAGTGCCCGGTGATGATTGAGCATGTCCCGTCGATCGTGGACATGCGGCGCTACCTCGTGATGGAGCAGGCGCGCGTCCCCGCGACAGCCCAGGCGGCGCTCCAGAACATCGAACAGCGCGGCCACCCGTGGCGTGGCACGCAGCTCACGCGCACGACCTGGATCGAACAACTCGAAGAGCACGGCATTACTGTGCCTATCTTCGACGGTTCGCAAGAGTACCTGTATTGGGTGGGCTGCTCGGGCTCGCTCGTGGAACGCAACGTTTCGATCACCCAGTCCGTTGTCAAGCTGCTCATCGATTCCGGGACCAGCTTCGGCGTGCTCGGCCAAACGGAAACGTGCACGGGCGACCCTGCGCGGCGCCTGGGCAACGAGTTCCTCTACGCGACGCTGGCCCAGAGCAACAGCGAATCGTTCAACGAGATGGGCGTGCGACGGGTGATCACGGCCTGCCCGCACTGCTTCAACACGTTCAAGAACGAATACCCGGACTTCGGCGGCAAATACGAAGTGACGCACCACTCCGAGTTCCTGCAGATGCTGATCGGCAAGGGAAAGCTCAAGGCGAAGGAACAGAATGGCGCCACGATCACCTTCCACGACTCGTGCTACCTCGGGCGCGGTAACGGCGTTTTTGACGCCCCGCGCGAAGTGTTGGAATCGATCCCGGGCGTGACTCTCGTCGAGATGCCGCGCAACAAGGAGAAGGGCATGTGCTGCGGCGCGGGCGGCGGCCAAATGTTCATGGAGCAGAAGGGCACGCGCATCAACCACCTGCGCGCTGCCGAAGCGGCGAACACTGGCGCGAGCATCGTCGCAACGGCGTGTCCGTTCTGCATCCAGATGTTCGAAGACGGCATCCCCGCCGTGCAGCCGGACGCGGAGAAGCGCACGATCCGGGCGTACGACATCGCGGAGCTGCTCGAGGTGAGTGTGAAGCCGGCCGTGATGGCGATGCAGGATAGGGAGCTTCCCACCGGCATCTCTGGCTAACCTCGGGAACGCCAACCTCCGAGTTGGCTCAACGTCTTAAGCTTCCGATGCCAGGCCCGGCCCCGGCCCCGGCAAACTACGACTCGGTAGGCTATTGCTCTTTGCCCAGCGCCAACACGGAGGTTGGCGTTCCCAGGGGTAGTGAGTATGACCCATGATCGTTCGCGATCGCAGGATTCTTTCAGAACTACCGTTTGACTATCTTCCGACATTAGCCTAGGCTAATGTCAGTCCCCATTGGAGATACTGTACTCGTGGCGTTCTCGTTTCTCGTGACCCTGCGCGAAGGCATCGAGATGGCCCTGATCGTGGCCATCCTCCTTGGCTACCTCGCGAAGATTGGGGCGCGCGAACAGTTCCGAGCGGTGTGGATCGGCGTCGGCGTCGCGGCGGCGATTTGCCTCGCCATCGGCATCGTCCTGGAGGTCATGTCGCGGGAGCTGGATAAGCGCGCCGTCGAAGCATTCGAGGGTTTCGCACTTATCTTCGCAGTCGTGGTGCTCACTGGGATGGCGCTGTGGATGCGGCGGCAGGCGAGCGGCTTCTCGCGTGAACTGCGGGAGCGGGTCGATTCCGCCATGGGCGCCGGATCGACGATGGCCGTGGTCCTACTAGCGGCGAGCTCAGTCGGGCGAGAAGGGCTGGAAACGACGCTCTTCCTGTTCGCGGGATCGACCAACGGCGCCTCGGGTTTCGACTTCGTGCTCGGCGGCCTGCTCGGATTCGCGCTGGCCGCCGCGGTCGGCGTCGCTGTTTATCGTGGCGGCTCGAAGCTGCCGATGCACCAGTTCTTCTTCATTTCGGGCGTATTCGTCATCATCCTGGCTGCCGGATTGCTTGCGAATTCAGCCGTGAAGCTCTACGAGGCAGCTTTGATCGAAAACCTCGGCCCTCGTCCCTGGGACACGGAGAGCACGATCTCGGTCACGTCGAACCTGGGCAAGTTCCTGGCCACGCTCTTCGGATACGATTCGGCGCCTTCCGTCACGCAGATCGTCCTGTACTGGGGATACCTGGGCTCCGCGCTCACGGCCTTCCTTCTCCTGCCGATCTGGCACCGACGGGGCGTGCAAGCGGGCTTGCCGGTCTCGTCCTCGACGCCACTTCCGCCCGCCTGAACACACAATTTCTGGAGTGAACCCATGCGTCCCCGCGTTCTCTTGCTTTCCGCAACCCTCGGCCTGCCGCTGTTCGCCGCCATAGCCTGCGGGAGCGCCGCCGGTGGCGAGCGTCGCGTCATCGAAATCGCCCAATCCGACGATACCTGTTCGCCCACAACATTGGAGATCCTGGGCGGCGAACGCGTCACCTTCGCCGTTAAGAACCAGGGTAAGCGCGACCAGGAGTTGGAGGGCATCGACGGCACGAAGCTCGAGGAGGTGCTTATTCCCTCTGGCAAAACGCGGAACATCAACTACACGGCGCCCCAAGCCGCGGGCACCCAGAAGTTCAAGTGCTATGCCCCGGGTGGGCAATCGACGATCATCGAGGCCACTGTTTCCGGGACGGCCGCGAACGTTGGCCAGGCGGACTCTTCCAAGATCTCGGAGAAGTCCTACGTAACAACGAAGGCTCCAAACTCCAGGATCGGCGTGAGTCTCGACTCCTATTCGGTAAAGTTGGACGCGGTCACCGCCAAAAAGGGCCCAATCCAATTCTCGGCGATCAACATGAGCAAGACTGAGACTCACGAACTCGCTGTGCTCAGGGTGAAATCGGACGGGACGTTCGAGAATACTGGCGAGATCGAAGACATCGCACCGGGGAAGAGCGGTGATGTTGTCCTCGACTTGCCAGCCGGAAAGTACGTGCTCGCCTGCCTCATAGCCCCCGGTGAAGCGGGAAGCACCCAGGATCACTTCAAGCTCGGGATGCGCACGGATTTCACGATTCAGTAAGAGGGAACTCGATTCATGGGGTCCTCTCCGGTAACGCTTTCGCCGCCTTGAACACATCGCCCAGGATCTTGAGGCGGAGTGCGCCCGTCGCGAACACGGGCCGGTAGCGATCCTCGATCTGGTAGGGGACGAAACGAACGACAACGAGGCGCTTGTCGATGAATGTCGCCTCCAACAGGTAGCCCTGGGTGTGTTCGGGCGTGTGCACCTGGTCGAAAATGAAGTTGCCGAGGGCGTAAGCGACGAACGTGTTCCCGCGCGTTTCGATTGCCTGGACCCAGTGCGCCTGGTTGCCAACGACAAGATCAGCGCCGTTTTCCGCCGCTGCGCGAAGCGCTTTCAGGCTGCGTGGACTCGGCGTGTGGGTGTCCTCCGTCCCGGACTGCACCTGCACCACCACGATATCCACCTGGGACTTCAGGCGAGCGATCCGCTCCTTGAAGCGTGCCAGGGAGAGTTCCGCGGCCGGGCGGAAGAAGGCTGGTTCACCGGCGGCGCGTTCTTCTTTGTAGTCGTCATCGAGCGGCGCCGTACCGGGCGAGGTGTCCGTGGCTTCGAGGTCCTGAGCGGCCACGTCATCGAAGCCGAGCACGCCGATGCGGAGACCACGGACCGCGAAGATTGCGGGTGCAAGCGCTTCCTCCAGCGTGGCGCCGCCGCCCACGTGCTTGATCCCGGCGCCTTCGAGGAAATGAAGCGTCTGGAGCAAGGCCTTCGTGCCGCAGGCGGCCTCGCCGCAATCGAAGATGTGGTTGGTTGCGACAGTGATCTCATCGAAGCCCGCGATGGTTAACGCTTCCAGCACTTCGGGTGGACTCGTGAGGTTCGTCGTCGCGATGCAGCCGAACGGTTCGCTGACGTCCTGGATACTGCCATCCAGCGAGCCGAGGGCCAGGTCCGCGGACGCGAGGTACTCCGCGACGGGCCCGCGCAGGGCCGCGCCCCAATCGCCCGTTGCGCGGATCTGCGTGAGCGAACAGCGCGACTGGAGGATGTCGCCCGTGGCGACGACCGTCACCGGGCGAGGGGGCTGGACGCGCATAACGGCGAGGATTGCGGGGAGCGCTTCACGCCCGGCCTTCGTTGCCGCGGTCGCGCTTGTTCGCTCTACGTACGGCCAGGCCGAAGCGTCGCCTCTCCCCCGGACGATGTCGATGCCATCGATGGAGATGGCCATGACCGCGGGGCGAACGTCTTCGAGGGGGACAACGGCCACGATGCCCGAGTCCGGGGTCATCGCAGTGAGCAGTTCCGAGAAATTCGCCATCAAACGGTCGGGGGAGCCTGGTTGGAAAACGGTGAACGACCCACCTGGAGCGCGGGTTGCGCGAGATACAGGCCCGTGAAGGCCGCTGACGTCCGCCCAATCGAGTATGGCGCCGCTGAGCAGCCCTGAGAGCTGGTCCGAAGTCAGCATATCGACGCCCGTGAAGAGCGCCGCGACGGGGACCAGGAAGGCCGTGACTACTCCGTGTTCGAGGTCATCGGAGACGACAAAGGTGATGTCTGCTGTTCGCCCGGGCGAGGCGCTCGCGAGTTGGAGGTACGACAGGGTGCGCGGGACTTTGCCGGCGACGAAAAGCCGGGCGGCGCCGCGAATGTCGGGCGAGGCTACGGGTTCCGCGCCCGGCGGCGCCCCCTCGGCAGCGGACGGACCATCGTCGTGGCGCGATCGGAACAATACAACTGAAGACACGAAGAGAGCCGCCACGAATAGCATTGCGGACGCTGCGAAGGCAACCGACCAGGGATCCAGGCGACGCGCGAAGGCCGCTCTCATGACGCCGATGGTGGGCCGGACAGGACAGGGCGTCAACCGGCCTTGTGGAGATCGGCCTATCCAGCCAACATGTGGCGCTTCTCGGGTGTGCCCGAGGCGGCTTCGATGAAGTAGAATGCGCGTTCAAGGACGCGTTCGATACCGCCCACCGCTGCTTCCACGGGCACGAGTTCGCCCGGCAGCGGCCCGACTTCGCCACCGCCGTCCACGTCGTAGCCACAATAGAGGCCGTAGTGCAGTGCGTAACGGTTGGCGTAGGCGACGACTCCGGACAGACCACCGGACGCCGGGGTGATGGTTTCATCGTGGTGACATGCGACTGCGTCGATGAGATGGGGGGGGAACTTCCAGCGCTCGCCAAGGGCGCGGCCGATCTCGTCGTGCGCGTAGCCGGTGGTCCGCAGCTCGGTTTCGTGCAGCGGCAGTCCGCGCGATTTGGCCATGCTCACGGCCATGCGAAATTCGCGCGGCATGACCTGTCGGAGGACGAGGCGACCGATGTCGTGGAGGATGCCGGCGGTGAAGGCGTCCTCCGGCTTGGCCAGGCGACCCTTCTTGGCAAACGACTCCGCAATCACGGCGACGGCGACACTGTGGCCCCAAAATAAATCAAGGTCGAAGAAGTCATCCGCTTCGCGCGGACCCTTCCAGGCGTTGATGATGCTTGCGCCCACGGCAACCTGGCGCACCTGCTTGAACCCCAGCACGAGGACTGCCTCGCGCACCGTCGAGACGCGCCGGGCAAAGCCGTAGTAGGCGGAATTGCTGAGCTTGATGAGCTTCGCCGTCAAGGCCTGGTCGGTGCTCAGGACCTGGGCGAGTTCCAGCGCGCTCGTGCGGTCATCATCGGCCATGCCCATGACACGCGCCGCGACCGCAGGCAGCGGCGGCAGATCGTCCACGCGGTCGAGCAAAGCGTTCGCATCCATTCCCATAGTGGTCACTCCCCAGCGTGATCATCGGCGGAAATGGCCGATCTCTAAACGGCTTCGCGTCCGGAGATTCAAACGCGTCCTATTCGCGAGGCAGGCCCAGCCCACGCGTGGCTATCACTGAACGCTGGACCTCACTCGTGCCGCCCTCGATCGTGTTGGCGACGCTGCGCAGCAGCCCATACTGCCGCCTCGACGCCAGCGAACCGGCGACGGCTGCCTGTCCCTCCATTCCCAACATCTGGACACCGGTGGCGGCGATGCGTTGCTGAAGTTCCGCCCCAAAGAGTTTGGCCATCTGCGATTCGCGCGTGGGTGCGATACCGGTCTTCTCCTGGTGCGAGGCGATGAAATAAGCAAGGTTGCGCAGGATTTGGACGCCGATAGCGTGTTCCACCAGCCGCTGCCGGACGGCGGGGTTGACCTTTGCGCGCGAGTCGCGGGCGGACGCAACCAATTCGTCCACGGTTCGCCGGCTGCTCGACGTCGCGCCGATAGACGAGCGTTCGAAATCGAGACCGACGGCGACGTTGTACCAGCCGCGGTTCTCCTCGCCAACGAGGTTGGCGGCGGGAATGCGGACGTTATCGAAGAAGATCTCGTTGAATTCGTGCGTCCCGGCCATGTTGATGAGTGGCCGGATGGTGATCCCCGGCGTGTCCATCTTCACGGCGAACGTGGACAGTCCTTTGTGCTTCGGAACCGAAGGGTCCGTGCGCGCGGCGAGCCAACCCCAATCCGCGTAATGGCCGAACGAGGTCCAGATCTTCTGGCCATTGATAACGTAGTCATCACCGTCTCGCTCCGCACGGGTTTGCATGGCAGCCAGGTCGGAACCCGCGCCTGGTTCGGAATAGAGCGTGCACCAAAGCTGACTGCCATCGGCGATACCCGTAAGAAACTCACGCTTCTGCTCGTCGGTACCATAAAGCATGACGACGGGGCCAACCCAGGCCACGCCCATGTTCACCGAGCCGGGGACGCGATGGTAGGCCATCTGCTCGTTGAAGATGAGCTGCTCCATCGGGGACGCGCCCATCCCGCCAACCTCTCGCGGCCAGGGCAAGGCGAGCCAGTGGCGTGCCGCGAGGCGACGCATGATCTCGCGCTCGATAGTCCCGCCCGATTCGAAGTCGGCGGCGTCCCATCCGACGGGCAAGCCGTGCTCGATGAAATCGCCGACCTTTCGTTGGAATGCGGACTGATTCGGCGTGAGATTGAAGTTCAAGGCTCGGCTCCTGGAGTTCCGTGTGAGGAATTGTACGCTGCCGCGGTGAGACGCTCATCGGATCACCGTAAACCGTGTCTTCGAGATCGTCCGCACGAAGCACGCAACGGATAAGCCGTTCGGTGGCCGCACGATTCGCTGCGCCACCCCCGAGGGTCTCGTCCTGATGAAGCTGTTCGCGCTCCCCTCCCTCTATCGGCAAGGGGACTTCGGGCGCGTAACAATTTACGAAGGCGACATCGCACAGTTGCTGCAAGGCGCGCACATTGACGCCGAGAGCCTGGTCGCTGAAATCAAGAGCGAAATCCTGGCCTCTGACGTGAGTGAAATGTTGAAATTGGTGGGCGAACTGCGCGAGCGCATCACCAGGTTCGAGAATCGTCCGAAGCCACTCGACGACTAACGCCAGGTTTCGCCCCCGCCGTCCGTAGCGCGCGCGGGAGCAAGCGCTGGGATGCTCAGCCGCGCGACGACGCTCGGGCCGCCGTAATCTCCCCATGGGGGCACGCGTGCGCACAAACGTTCGCCTGCCGTTACACTATCGCCCATCCGCCAACGCCGGAGCGCAGCGTGTCCACGCCCATCCGCCTGCAATACCTGGAGCTCAAGCAGCGCTATCCGGGCGTCATCCTTTTCTTTCGCCTGGGCGATTTCTACGAGACGTTCGATGACGATGCAAAGCTCGTCTCCGAAGAGTTGAAGATCACGCTAACGTCAAAGCCGATGGGCAAGGACCTGCGCGTCCCGCTTGCGGGAGTGCCCTACCACAGCATCGATGGCCACGTCGCGAAGCTCGTGAAGCGCGGCTACCGGGTGGCTATTTGCGAACAGATGGCCGACCCCGCCGAGATCAAGGGCGGACTCGTCCCGCGCGATGTCGTGCGCGTGGTCACGGCGGGCACGGTCACCGCCGAACACCAGCTCGATGCGGTGGAACCGAACTACCTCGCCGCCTTCGCCGTGCGCAAGAACGATGTCGCACTGGCGTTAGCGGACATAACGACTGGTGAGATCCGCATCGCGAGCGGAGACGAGGCGCGCCTCGAACTCCTCCGCAACCCGCCCGCCGAACTGCTCGCCGAGTTCGACGAGGACGTACCCAGGGATATCGCGGCGCCCATCGTCCGGCGATCGATTCCCTCCGATTTCGTTGTCGAGGCCGAACTCGCCCGCCAATACGGCGAGCACGCCCGCGAGGGCTTGGTCACGAACGAGGCCCAGGCGGCGGCGCTCGCCCACATCCTCTTGTACCTGCGCGAAACCTACCCGGCCGCCCTCGGCGCGCTCCAACGGGTGCGCCCGCTTTCCGCCGCCAGCACGCTCGCGATCGACACGCGCACCCTCCGTAACCTCGACGTCCTCCCCGGCGATAGACGCATGTCGCTGTTGAAGGTGCTTGACCGCACGAAGACACCGATGGGCGCACGCTTGTTGCGCCAGTGGCTCACGCATCCGTTGCGTGACCTGCCGGAGCTGACGCAGCGCCAGGACGCGGTGGCCTGGGCGATCGCGCATCCCCTGGAGGGCGAGCAGGCGCAAGCGGTGCTCCGAACGATCGGCGACATCGCCCGCCTCGTGGGCAAGATTGGGTCACGTTCAGCCGCCCCGCGGGACCTCCACAACCTGCGCCTGGGCTTGCGCGCCACCCTCGACCTTGGGGCAATTCTTACGCGCTCCGACCCGCCGCCGTTGTTAGCCTCCGCCATGGCCCGCCTCGCGGGGGCAGCCGAACCGCTGCTCTCCCTCGATGCCTCCCTTGATCCCGATCCGCCCGTGAGTTTCGACGAGGGTGGCGTCATCCGCACCGGTTTCCGCGGCGAAATCGACACGCTGCGCGCGATGACGCGCGATGCCCGCGGGTTCCTTCTCGGTCTCGAACGCCAGGAGCGCGAACGCACGGGCATTCGCTCGCTCAAGGTCGGCCACAACCGCGTCTTCGGCTACTACATCGAGGTTTCGACCGCGAACGCCGCCGCCGTCCCGGAGGATTTCCAGCGCCGCCAGACCCTTGTCGGCGCGGAACGTTACGTCACGGCGGAACTCAAGGAGCACGAGGCGAACCTCAACGGCGCGCGTGACCGCCTCGTGGAGATCGAACGCGAAGTCTTCACGCAGCTCGTGGAGACGCTCGCCGCCGGGCTGCCCGCGCTCCAGGCCGTCGCCGAAGCGGTCGCGATCGTCGACCTTTGCCTCGCCCTGGGCGAAGTGGCTGCCGAACGCGCCTATGTCCGACCGGCTTTCAATGAAGGCGAGCGCGTCAACATCCAGGCCGGCCGCCATCCGGTTGTCGAGGCGGCGCTCGGCCCCGGCCAGTTCGTGCCCAACGATTGTGCCTTCGATGCCGACTGCCAGGTCATGCTCCTCACCGGCCCCAACATGAGCGGCAAATCCACCTTCCTCCGCCAGGTGGCGCTCATCGCGCTCATGGCCCAGGTCGGTTCGTTCGTCCCCGCCACGTCCGCTGAACTGCCGCTGTTCGACCGCATCTTCACGCGTATCGGCGCATCCGATGACCTCGCCGCCGGCCAGTCCACGTTCATGGTGGAGATGGTGGAGACGGCACAGATCCTCCACCAGGCCACGCCCCAATCGCTCGTCATCCTGGACGAAGTGGGGCGCGGGACGAGCACCTTCGATGGCATGGCGATCGCGCGCGCGGTGGTCGAATTCATCCACAACCGTCCCGAAGCAGGGGCACGGACGCTCTTTGCGACGCATTACCACGAACTCACCGGCCTCGCGGAGGTCCTGCCGCGCGTGCGCAATGCGCACGTCGCCGTGCACGAAGAAGGCAACGAGGTCATCTTTGAACATCGCATCGTGCCAGGCCCGAGCGACCGCTCCTACGGCATCCATGTCGCCCGCCTCGCCGGGATCCCATCCGCCGTGATTACACGCGCGGAACATCTCCTCGGCGAGTTCGAGGCCGGGCGACGCGACACGGGCATCCCCGGCCCGACGACGCCCAACGGAACAATCGCGCACCAGCCGGCGCTTTTCGGGGGTCCGTCAGCGCTGGAACGCATGTTGGCCGCTCTCGACATTGACGGCCTTACGCCGATCGAGGCGATCCAGAAGCTCTACGAGCTGCGGGCGTCCGCCCGTCACGCCGCGAAGACATGAACGCCGTGAGGGGAGAGCACTCATCGCCCGCTCATCGCATCCGCGTGCTCTCGCCGGATGTCGCCGCGCGCATAGCCGCCGGCGAGGTGATCGAACGGCCGGTTTCCGTGGTGCGCGAATTGCTGGACAACGCCATCGACGCGGGGAGCACGCGCATCTCCGTGGAAGTCGATGAGGGCGGGCTCGCCCTCATCCGCATCATCGATGACGGCGCTGGCATTCCCCCAGAAGACCTCGAACTCGCCTTCGAACGCCACGCGACGAGCAAGATAAGCGCCCTCGGCGATCTGTCACGCGTGCACACCCTCGGCTTCCGTGGCGAAGCCCTGCCCTCCATCGCCGCCGCCGGGGACGTCGAACTGACATCGCGCGTGGCGCGGGAACCGGTTGGGGTGCAGATCGTGCTCGTCAACGGGCGCGTCGTGCGCCGCGCCGCTCGGCCCGTGCCCCAGGGGACATCGTTCGCCGTGCGGAACCTCTTCGGCAACCTGCCCGCGCGGCGCAAGTTCCTCAATTCGCCCGTTGCGGAAGCGCGCCAGATCACCGTCCTCGTCTCCCACTACGCGCTCGCATATCCGGGCATCGCTTTCTCCCTGGCGGTGGGCGGGCGGAGGACGCTCTCGACGACGGGTGACGGCGAACTTCGCCACGCCTTTGCCGCGATCCATGGGGCGACGATGGCGGAGCAGATGCTGGCTGTGGACCTCGATTCGGATGGCTTGCGCGTGTCTGGCCTGGCCGCCCCGCCCGTGCTCAACCGTGGCAACCGCGCCGCCATCTCCGTCTTCGTCAACGGCCGCTGGGTACAGAGTCGTCCTCTCACCTTCAGCGTCGTCGATGCCTACCAATCCCAGCTGCCCATCGGTCGACATCCTCTCGCCGCCCTGAACATCGCCATCGCGGACGAAGACGTCGATGTGAACGTCCACCCGGCGAAGGCCGAGGTGCGCTTTCGCGATGAACGTCACGTGGCGCGGACCGTACGCCACGCTGTTGGGGCCGCCCTCGATGGCGCACGGCCGATCGCCTGGTCCGTCCCCAACCCTGCGTCTGATGCGACCTGGTTTTCGCCCACCGCGACTCCAACCCCGCTTCGCGATCGCCTCGGCATTCCCCCGGCCCCTGGTTCGCCGCCCGCTTTACGGCCGCCGGAACCCGTACAGGCGACGATGGAGCTGTCCCGGGAGGGTTCGCGGACGCCGGGCCCCGCCCCGGCCGCTCCGACCCACCGCGAAGTCCTGCCCCTCCTGCGCGTCGTCGGCCAGCTGGGTGGCGTCTACGTCGTCGCGGAGGGCCCGGACGGCATGTACCTCCTCGACCAGCATGCCGCCCACGAACGCGTCGTGTATGACCGCATCGTCGCGCGCGCCGGGGATTCCAGCGCGGAGGCCAGGCAGCCGCTGTTGGAGCCGATTCTTCTCGACCTGGACCCCGTTTCCGCTTCCGTCCTGGAAGAGCACCGGGCCTCCTTGCACTCTCTCGGCCTCGTCGTCGAAGCGTTCGGCGAATCGTCCTACCTCGTCCGCGAAGTGCCGCCCGGAGTTGGCGGATCGGATATCCCGCGCTCCCTCACTGGCCTCCTCGAAAAGCTCAGCTCGGAACGACGCGTCATCGACCCCTTCGGGCGTGCGGCAGCAACGGTCGCCTGTCACGCGAGCGTCCGTGCGGGCACTGCCCTGGCGATGGAAGAGATGCGCGCCCTCGTCATTGACCTCGAACGCACGGCCCAGCCGCGGACCTGCCCGCACGGCCGCCCCACGCTCATTCATGTCAGCACGGAGTTGCTGGAGCGCCAGTTTGGGCGACGCTGACGTGGACGTACCCCGCGCAACGGCCCGCTCGTCCTGAGCTTGTCGAAGCGTGAGCACGCTGTTCGATCAACGTCGCCGCGCTCCGCATCGCCGCCTTCCGGCGTACAATCCCGCCCATGCCCGACTCCGCGACCTACCCCGGCGCTTTGAGCGAGCTCGACTTCGTCGAGTGCTACAGCCAATCCACGTTGCGAAAGCCCCAGGTAGCGGCCGACTCGGCCCTGCGGACGCTTGTCCTTGCCAGCCAGGGGGACCGGGTGCTCCTCGTCGGCCTCGTTGCCGAACAGCTTGCGGAGGCTGCACGCCGCCTTGTCGCGGTCCACGATGCCCTGGCGGACCGTACCCGGAACATCGCCCGTTCGCTCAGCGCCCCGCTGCCGGGCATCGAGGCGTGGATCAGCTTCATCCAGGGCGCGGCCAGCTGTCCCGCAGAAGAGATGCTTCGGCGTTTGAACCTTAACGAGACAGCCCTGGATGCCGCCGTGCGCCTCCGCGCCCAGCCCGACCTTTCGTCCATCACACCGCTGGTGGCCGCGTCCGCAAGTCTGAACGCCATGATCCTCGTGCCCGGCCTGGATGGCCGGCGCGCGCCCAACGAACTCTTGCTGGCGACCGGCGGGACCGGGACCACGGCGGTCGCGCTTGGGGTGCGCGAAGAGGACGCGGCAATGCTCGCCGACATCACCGCAGACCTGTCGTCGATCGCACGCGGCTTCCTCGGCGCCTACCTCTCGGCCCGCCGTGGCGCGGGTCGGCGCGACTGACGGGGCAACGAAGCGATGGAAGGGTTCACTACTGGCCGATTCGATGCGATTACCGATGTCCCCGGCATTCGCGTGGGTCACTGGACGGACCGGCGCGGGGGCACGGGCTGCACCGTCATCCTTTGCGCGGAGGGGGCACTTGGCGCGGTTGATGTGCGCGGTGGGGCGCCCGGATCGCGCGAACTCGACGTGTTGGCGTCGCAGAACCTGGTGCGCACGGCCCACGCCGTCTTGCTCACGGGCGGGAGCGCCTACGGACTGGCGGCTGCAGACGGTGTCATGCGTTGGCTTGAGGAGCACGGATCGGGTTTCGCCTCTGTCCACCGACCGGTCCCCATCGTCCCCACGGCCGTGCTCTATGACCTCGGCGTTGGCCGTGCCACCGCCTCGCCGACGCCTGAATCCGGATACCTCGCGGCAAGCCGCGCCCGTGGCGGACAGGTCGCACAGGGTTCCGTTGGGGCGGGCACGGGCGCGACCGTTGCGAAGATCCTTGGCCGCGAGCACGCGCTCAAGGGCGGAATTGGCACGGCCAGCTTCCTCGGGCCGGGCGGGATAATCGTTGGCGCCATCGCCGCCTGTAACGCGGTCGGCAACATCATCGACCCAGGGACCGGCGCCGTTCTTGCGGCCCCGCGCGGCGCCCCCGGCGTGTTCGTGCCCCTCGCCGAGTCTCTCGCCACGCTTACAGCGGCTGCGGATGCGTTGCGCGCCAATACGACGCTCGTCTGCATCGCCACGAACGCCACGCTGGAACACGGCCAGCTCCAGAGGCTTGCTATCCAGGCGCACGACGGCATCGCGCGTACCATCTTTCCCGCGCACACCTTCGGCGATGGAGACATCGCCTTCGCCCTATCCACCGGGCAGGTTGCTGTCGAACAGCACCACTTGTTGGATTTTGGGGTCCTGGCCGTGCTTGCGGTGGAGGCCGCAATCCTTCGCGGCGTGCGGCTCGCCAAAGGCATTCTCGGCGTGCCATCGGCTTCCGA
>DAOTTM010000245.1:0-19704 GCA_034437915.1 Dehalococcoidia bacterium
CCGCCGCCGAAGCCGCCGCTACTACCGCTGCTGCCGCCGCCGTAGCTGCTGCCACCGCCACCACCGCTGGGGCGTCCGCCACCATAGCCGCCGCCACCACCGCCACCGCCCGTGCGGGGCTGGTTCTGGAAGCAATCGCTACAGTAGACAGGACGATCGCCACGGGGTTCGAAGGGAACCTTGGCTTCATTGCCGCACGACGCGCAGTTCACCGTGAACAGCGGCCGGTCGGTGCGAGGGCCACCCATGCCGCCTCCGCCACCTTCGGACCCACGGCGGGCGCGACGGCAGTTCGGGCAACGGCGAGGCTCATTCGTGAACCCCTTTGAGGAATGAAATTCCTGTTCACCCGCCGTAAAGGTGAACCCTGCCCCACAATCGGAACAGGTAAGTGTTTTGTCGGTGAAAGGCACTCGACGACCTCCTTAAAATTTGGATCCCTACGGTCATCGAGCGCCAGCCGTGAAAGTGAAGCCTCCATGTGAGGCCGATGGAACCAGGTAACCCTACGTATAGCCTAGCAGATTTTCGAGCGTCATGTTGACCGAATATCGAGCGGCGGGGAAAGCGACGGTGTTTCCGCCCTTCCCTACGGATGAGATGCGCTCACCCGCGTGAAGGCGCCGGCATCCAATTCCATCTCCGTGGAGCCGGCCACCCAACGTATACGCGGGTCGCCGGGCCGAAACCACTGCGCCTGGCGCCGCGCGAGGCGGCGCGTCGCGCGGGCGGCCTCATCGATGGCCTGCGTCAAAGTCAATGCACCCCCGAGGTGTTGAAGCACCTGCGCGTAGCCGATGGACGAGAACGCGGGCGCTTCGGATGGAATGCCTGCATCGCGGAGTCGTTCCACCTCGCCGACAAGACCGTCGGCAATCATGGCATCCACGCGCGCCGCAATCCGCTCGTCCAACACGTTCTTCGGGACGGACACGCCAAAGAGCAAGTACTCGAAGTCGGGCTGCCCTTTCGTCTGCCATTCGGAGATCGGTCTGCCCGTGCGTTCGAAGACTTCGATAGCGCGGACGACCCGGCGTATGTTGCGGGCGTCAATGCGTGATGCGGCCAGGGGATCGACGTGAGCGAGACGTCCGTGAAGGGCTTCCGGCCCGTCGCTGTCTGCAATCGCGACGAGCTCAGCGCGAAATTCGAGGTCAGGGGGAACCTCCGGGACACGCCAGTCTTCGAGGAGCCCCCAGATGTATTGGCCCGTGCCACCGACGAGCCAAGCGAAACTGCCGCGAGACCATATGTCCTCCAAAGCAGCTCGGGCGTCGCGTTGGTAGAGGGCGAGGCTGTACATCTCGGACGGGTCGGCGATGTCAAAGAGGTGGTGCGGGACAGATGCGCGTTCCGCCGCACTCGGCTTGGCGGTCCCTACATCCATGCCGCGGTAAATCTGGCGACTGTCGGCGTTGACGATTTCGCCGCCGAGGCGTTGAGCGAGTTCAAGCGCGATTGCGGACTTGCCGGACGCGGTTGGCCCGACGATCGCGATAAGCCGTCGCAATGTCAGACGGCGGCGGCGATGATGGCCGCGAACTGGTCCGCCTTAAGGGCGGCGCCGCCAACGAGGGCGCCATCGATATCCGGCTGCGACAACAGCACGGCGGCATTTTCGGCGTTGACGCTTCCGCCGTATTGAATGCGGATCGCGTCGCTTACGGCCGGGCCGGCGATGGAGCGCAATTCGCGCCGGATCCACGCACATGTTGCCTGGGCGAGTTCCGGCGTTGCTGTCTCCCCGGTGCCGATCGCCCAGACAGGTTCGTATGCGACGGTGACGCGGCTCGAAAGGACGACGCCCTCCGTCCCCTGGCGAAGCTGGCGACCGAGAACGATCTGCGTATCGCCCGTGCGACGTTCCGTGATCGACTCTCCGATGCAAAGGATCGGGTCGAGCTTCGAGGCGAGTACAGCAGCCAGCTTCTTGCGCACCCACTCGTCCGTTTCGCCGAAGAACTGGCGGCGTTCGCTGTGACCGATGATGACGTAGCGGCAGTAGTCTTCGAGCATCGCCGTGCTCACCTCGCCGGTGAACGCTCCCTTCCCTTCCCAATACACATCCTGGGCGCCCACGGCGACGACGCTGCCCTTCAGCGCGTCCCGGACGGCGCCGAGATGGGGAAAGGGCACGCACACCGCGATGTCGCCGGCCGCCCTGGCGACGGTCCCCGCCACCTCTCGCGCAAGGGTCACCGCCTCGGCCTCGGAAGTGTTCATCTTCCAGTTTCCGGCAATGAACGGCTTGCGCATGGCTCAGGCTCCGTACTTTTCTAAGCGCATGGCGTGGGCCATGGCGAGCGGCATGACATCGACGGCAGGGAAGATGCCGAGGCTTCCGCGCACGCACTCCTGTTCAGCGAAGCTCCTGGCGTTGCCTTCGCGGCAGTAGCTGGAATGGAGGAGGAAAGGTACGGGATGCCAGGAGTGGGCGGCCATGAGCGCAGGCGTGGAGTGGTCGCCGCCGATCATCAGGACATCGGCGCCAAGCTCTATCAACGCCGGGACATATGCATCGAACTCCTGGAGGGCCTGCATCTTCCGTTCGAAATCGCCGTCTTCGCCGGCGGCGTCGGTTTTCTTGTAATGCAGGAAGAAGAAGTCGTAGTTGTCCCATTCATCGCGGACGCGTTGGATCTGCTCTTCCATCCCGCCGGGGCAAGCGAGGGCCGTCATGCCCGCGAGCTTGGCGAGGCCGCGATACATCGGGTAAACGGCCAATGCAGCTGCGCGCAGGCCCCAGGTGTCGGTGAACTGGGGCAACGTTGGGTACTTGGCGAAGCCGCGGAGCATGATCCCATTGGCCTGAGGTTCGTCGCGTAGCATCTCCGTTGCGCTGGTGATGAAGGCGTTGACCGCATCCGCCGTGCCCGAAGATTCCTCGTCGAGGGCACGGGCGGCAAGGGGGGGCACGTCTTCTTTCTGCGGATCCGTCCCGGAAACGCGGTCGCCGAGGCCCTTGGCGCGAAGAACAAGCACAAAGCGATGTTCCCGCACAGGTTCAACGAAGATTTCCACACCAGGGATCGATATCGTGCGAAGCCGTTCGACAATGCGAGTCGACTCTTCAGTCGCCACTCTGCCTGCGCGACGGTCCGAAACAGTGCCGTCTGTCGCGAGGGTGCAGAAGTTGCCGCGGGCGGCGACATCATCGGGTCCGAGTTCGAAATCGATGCCGACGGCTTCGAGGACGCCGCGCCCGATATCGAACTTGTAGGGATCGTAGCCAAAGAGGGCGAGGTGGCCAGGCCCGCTGCCGGGCGTGATGCCAGGCCCCACGGGGACGGTCAGGCCCACTTCGGACCGTTGGGCGAGGCGATCGAGGTTCGTGATCTGGGCAGCTTCCATTTCGCTGCGGAGTGTTTCATGGCGCGGAAGGCCACCGAGGCCGTCGAGCACGCAGAGGATGATCTTGGTGGTGTTTGGTTGGGAAAGTCGTTTAGCGAGTTCGAGGTCCACGACGGTTCATCTTACGGGCCGCGGGCTTCGCGGGCGATGCAAACGGCAAAGATGAGGAGAATCGCTCGGCCAGGCGCTGGGGGCTGCGCACGCTCACCTGGAGGCGCGTCGCTTTGATAGGCACCAACCGGGGGATGAGCCAGACACGAATCGGCTTGCGGAGCGAGATTTCGGCGACATCCCCCCACGTGCTGACGAGCGAAACATCGCCGCGAAAGTTCGTTCTCACGCCGATCCCGCCGAGGATGTTGCGGTGTACAACGCGGACGTCAGCGATGTCCTTGTTCGCGACGACCGTATCAACAAAGCCAGCGAAGCGGATACGCGTGCGTTCATCGGCCACGGCGACGAACGAAGTGGGGGCGCGCAACGTGGCGCCGAAGGCCCAGAGAAACGCCAGGCCCGCAACGACCGCCGGTAGGAGGAGCACGAGGCCCTTGTCGTCGGCGACGGCCTTGAGCAAGACGACGGCGCCGACACCCGCCGCGAGGGCGACAATTGAAAGCAGCGCCTGGAACATGCGGATGCCGCGAAACGCAAACAGCATCAGGCGTCCAGGAGCGCGGCGACACCCGGCAACACGCGTCCTTCGAGCATTTCAAGGGAAGCCCCGCCACCGGTGGAGACGTGTGTGAAGCGCTCTTCCAGACCGTAGTGCGCCACCACCGCCGCCGTTTCGCCGCCGCCGACCACCGTGACCGCGTCCAGGCCGGCGATCGTCCGCGCGAGGTCGAACGAACCGTGGGAAAACGGTTCCATTTCGAAGACGCCCATGGGGCCGTTCCAAATGACGCCTTTCGCATCTGCGAGCGCTTCGCTATAGCGGCGAACGGTCGCTGGGCCGATGTCAAGGATCATGTATCCGACGGGGACTTCGTGGGTGTTTCGTACTTTCACGTCGGCGTCCGCGGCAAAGCGGTCCGCGCAGACGACATCAACGGGCAGGTGTAGGGCGACGTTCGCGCTCCGCGCCGCTGCAAGAATCCGCCGGGCAACTTCCACCTGCTCATCCTCGACCAGCGAGGCGGCCACATCGACGCCGCGCGCCTTGAGGAACGTGTTGGCCATGCCGCCGCCGAGAAAAAGCATGTCGAGTTTCGGTAGCAGATGGTCGATGGCGGCGATCTTCGTGCTCACCTTGGCACCCCCGACGATGGCGGCAAACGGTTTTGGCGGGTTGGCAATGAATCCGGACAGGTATTGGACTTCTTTCGCCATCAGGAAGCCTGCGACCGAGGGCAGGAAGTGCGTGATGCCCTCCGTCGAAGCGTGCGCCCGATGCGCGGCGCCGAATGCGTCGTTCACGAACACGTCGGCGAGTGCAGCCAGTTGCTTCGCGAAAGCCGGGTCGTTCGCCTCTTCTTCAGGGTGGAAGCGGAGATTCTCGAGTAGCAAAACGCCGCCGGGGGCGAGGGCCTCGACCGCGTCCCTCGCTGGGTTCCCCACGCAATCCGCTGCGAGCAGAACTTCCTGGCCGAGAAGGTTGCCCAACCGGGCGGCCACGGGAGCGAGCGATAACGCTGCGTCGTGTCCCTTCGGGCGCCCAAGGTGAGAGCAGACGATCACACGAGCACCCTGTTCGACAAGGTAGCGAATGGTTGGCAACGACTCGCGAATGCGCGTTTCATCGCCGACAGCGCCATCGACCAACGGCACGTTCAGGTCCGCGCGGACGAGCACGCGTTTGCTCGCGACATCGATGTCGCGGACGGTTTTCTTGCCGATCCCGTCGCTCATTTCGCCCCCACGGCGCTGCCCTTGCGCTCGACTTTCGCGAGCTTGTCGCGGCGGCGGGCGTGGTTTCCCGCTTCCGGTTCGCCCGCCAGGAACGCCTTGAGGATGTCGTCGGCAATCGCGCGCCCAATCTCCCACGCGCCAAGGGCGAGCACGTTCGCGTCCGTGTGCTGGCGCGCGCGCAGAGCGCCCCAGCTGGTGTGGCAGAGGGCACAGCGCACGCCGGGCACCTTGTTCGCGACGATGCTAACGCCAACGCCGTTGCTACAAATCACCACGCCGAGGTCGTTCTGTCCATCGAGAACGGAGCGTGCGGCAGGTTCGGCGAAATCCGGATAATCGACGCTGTCCGAGCTGTACGTGCCAAAGTCCTCGACCGTGTGGCCCAAGGATTGCGCCGTCTCGATCAGGTGTTGCTTCAATTCGAAGCCGGCGTGGTCCGCGCCGAATGCAAGTTTCACGGTCTCACGCTCCTGAGGACGGGGATGTCATTGAGACCCAGTATACGGGCGATGGTGTGGCGATCTATGGCGCCTTCGCGGAGGATGCGCACGGCGTCGCTGCTACAGTCGATGACGGTCGAATCGAGGCCTGCGCTGGTGGGGCCGCCGTCGAGGGCCATGGCACAGGCGTCGCCGACCTGTTGGACAGCTTCGGTGCAGGTCGTGGGGCTGGGCCCACCGTGGCGGTTGGCGCTCGAAGCGGCCAAGGGGGCGCCAAGCGCACGCACGACATCACGCACCACGTCCGCATCCGGCACGCGAAACCCGACGGTCGCGCCGCCAGCCAGAGCCGGGCTCGCCCAGCCCGACGCCGCCGGGGTGATGATCGTCCACCCACCGGGGCCGAGCGCTTGAACGAGGAGGCGCGCGGACGGGGAGAGTTTCGCGAAACCGCCGAGATCTCCCTCGGCATCGGCGAACAACAGCTGCAGCGGCGCCAGCGGACCCTTGCCCTTGGCCGCGTAGATGGCTTCCACGGCGTGGTCGCTGCGGATGTCCGCGCATATGCCGTAGACCGTGTCGGTTGGCAGGATTGCAAGCGCTCCTTCATGCAGCAGACGCGCCGCTTCGGCGACCGTGGCGGGCGATGCCGGACGGCGGATCTTGTGGGCTGTGGTGTCGTTGGCCATGAGATCCTCGAATGTAGCGGTGTCCGAATCCGTAGACCGGAGTCAGCGTTGTAGCTACCGTACGGTATGGGTTCCACACCTTCCACGACTGGCATCCCCACCCCACTCCCACCCGTTGACGACCCGGCCCGCGGACATGAAACAATCGTCGTCATGGACTTCGGTTCGCAGTTCAGCATGCTCATCGCTCGACGCGTGAGGGAGCTAAATACGTACTGCGAGTTCCTGCCATTCGACGCCCCCGCGGAACGGATCGCTGGGCTCGACGTGCGCGGCATCATCCTTTCGGGCGGACCGAACTCCGTGTACGACGAGGGCGCGCCACATGCGCCAGACTGGGTGTTCAAATCCGGCCTGCCCGTGCTCGGCATCTGCTACGGGATGCAGCTCCTCGCGCATCAGCTCGGCGGGAAGGTGGCGCCGGGGAGCGAACGAGAGTACGGACCCGCAACGGTGACACGCACGGTTGATTCATCGCTGCTCACCGGCCTGCCGGACACGATCGACGTATGGATGAGCCACGGAGACCGCATCGAAGCGGTCCCTCCCGGATTCGTCTCCGAAGCCCGCTCCGAAAATTCGCCCATGGCCGTGATGACGGACGCCGCGCGCCGCTACTACGGGCTCCAGTTCCACCCCGAGGTCGTGCACACACCGCGTGGCAGCGACATCCTTCGAAACTTCGTCCAGGGCGTCTGCGGTTGTGAGGGGACGTGGACGGCTGGCAACTTCATCGACGAGACCGTCGCCGCTATTCGCAAGCAGGTAGGCGACGGGACGGTCATCTGCGGACTCTCTGGCGGCGTGGATAGCGCGGTCGCGGCGGCGCTCGTGCACCGGGCGATCGGGGACCAACTCACCTGCATCTTCGTGGACAACGGTCTGCTACGCATGGGCGAGGCGGAAGAAGTCGTCGAAACCTTCACTCGGAATATGGCAATCAAACTCATCCATGTCGAAGCGGCGGACGAATTCCTCGCGCAGCTGGCGGAAGTCACAAACCCGGAGACGAAGCGCATTCGCATCGGAAACACCTTCATACGCATCTTCGAACGCCAGGCGCGAAGCATCGAGGACGCGCGTTTCCTCTGCCAGGGCACGCTCTACCCGGATGTCATCGAGAGCGCTTCGCACGGCAGCGGCTCCGTGAAGATCAAAACCCACCACAACGTTGGTGGGCTGCCCGCGGATATGAAGCTCGGACTGGTCGAACCGCTGCGGTACCTCTTCAAGGACGAAGTGCGGCGCATCGGCGAAGCGCTGGGGCTGCCCGACGAGATGGTCTGGCGCCAGCCGTTCCCCGGACCGGGCCTCGGCATCCGTGTGATCGGCGAGGTTACACGGGAGAAGTTGGAGATCCTTCGCCTCGCGGACCGCATCGTCACGGACGAGATCCGCGCCGCCGGGCTCTACCGCGAGATTTGGCAGAGCTTCGCCGTGCTCACGGACACAAAGACCGTGGGCGTGATGGGCGACTTTCGCACCTACGGCTACGCGCTCGCGATCCGCGCCGTTGTTGCCGAGGACGCGATGACGGCGGATTGGGCGCGCATCCCCCACGAGTTGCTGGGGAAGATGGCGAACCGCATCGTGAACGAAGTGCATGGCGTGAACCGCGTCGTCTACGACATCACGAGCAAGCCGCCCGGGACCATCGAATGGGAGTGAACCGCTAGTGGGCGCGCGGGTGCTGATCGTCGGCATGGGGGCGCGGGAGCATGCGGTCGTTTGGAAGCTGCGCCAGAGCCCGCTGGTTGACGAAATCTTCGTCGCGCCCGGAAATGCGGGCACCGGCGCGCTCGCCACGAATCTCTCGGTCCAACCGAAGGACATTGATGGCCTCGTGAAGGCCGCCATAGAACTCCGGATCGATTTCTACCTGGCATCCATGGACGACCCCCAGCCGCTCGGGCTGGTGGATCGCCTCACGGAGGCGGGAATCCTCTGCTATGGCCCAACCAAGGCAGCGTCGCAACTGGAATCGAGCAAGGCGTTTTCGAAACAGTTCATGGTCGAACACGGCATCAGGACGGCGGCGGCGCGAAGTTTCACGGATTACCGCGAAGCCTGCCGCTATGTCGAGACGCTTCCAGACAGGGGTGTCGTTATCAAGGCGAGCGGATTGGCGGCGGGCAAAGGTGTGCTGATGTGCAACGACACCGCCGAGGCGTTGACAGCGCTCGATATCGCCATGGTGAGACGCGACTTCGGCAGCGCCGGTGACACGGTGCTCGTGGAGGAGCGGCTCTACGGCTGGGAAACGAGCGCGCAGGCGTTCTGCGATGGCAAGACGGCCGTGCTCATGCCCTTCGCGAGCGACCACAAGCGCGCCAACGACGGCGACACCGGGCTCAACACGGGCGGAATGGGCGCCTATACACCCAGTCCCCGTGTCGGCGCGGAGATGGCAGCAGACGTGCAGCGGAACGTTATCGACCGCGTGATGGTGGGCATGAGCGCGGCGGGGTCGCCGTTTAGCGGGACGCTGTTTCCGGGACTGATGGCGACGAAGGATGGCACCTACGTCATCGAGTTCAACGCCCGTTTTGGCGACCCGGAAGCGCAGGTGGTGTTGCCCCGGCTGGAGAGCGACCTGTTCGCGGTGTGTAAGGCTGCGGCGGAAGGACGCCTCAGTTCCACGGAGGTCTCGTGGTCCGATGACGCCGCCGTCGGCGTCGTTATGGCGAGCGGTGGCTACCCGGCGACTTACAAGCTCGGATATCGCATCGAAGGTCTCAATGAAGTCGATAATGATGTTCTCGTTTTCCAGGCGGGGACAAAGGATGATGCGCGCGGCATCGTCACGAACGGCGGCCGCGTGCTTACCGTGGTGGCGCGCGGAGCGACGATCGCGGTGGCGCGAGCACGCGCGTACGACAACGTGCGACGCATCCACTTCGTCGATGCGCACTACCGGACGGATATCGCCACCGGCGTGTAGGGTGGTTCGCCGCGCGCTACAATGGGTGCATGGAGCCAACCCCGGAGCAACCGCCGATACGCTCAGCGCAACGAACCTCGGCTGATCGCGTGTTGATTGAGTTTGGACACGATCCGTGGCAGCTCGAATTGGCCCTGAAGCGGTCGCCCGCTCAAAGGCTGGCGGCGCTGCGCTCCTTCCACCAATTCGTGATGAAGGGGAGACGGTCACTTGCCGCCGGAAAACGATAGCGACCTTGATGTCGATGGTATCTGCCGGGTTCTCACGAAACACCGAGTAGAGTTCGTCGTGATTGGTGGCGTCGCATGCGCGCTTCAAGGCTCTACGATGGCGACGGAGGACTTCGACATGGTGGCGCGCAAAGACGAAAATCTCGATCGGCTCGCGGCGGCCCTTGTGGAAATGGATGCCGAAGTTCTCTTCGCAGGCAAAGTTCGCAATATAGGGCATGGCGAATGGCTCAACGCTTCATCGACCTGGAACTTCAAGACCCGGATGGGCAGATTCGATGTCCTTTTCTCGCCGTCCGGTGCAGGCGACTTCGATCACCTCGCAATTGGCGCAGAGCAAATGGACCTCGGTGACGGCCTGACCGTCCTCGTGGCGTCGCTCGACGACCTCATCGCGATGAAGGAGTCTGCTGGTCGGCCAAAGGACTTGCTTGCGCTGCCGATCCTGCGCTGGCTGCGCGACCGTGGCCCGGACGAGGACGAACCGGGCCAGCCTCTGCCATAATCGCGGGCTGGAGGACTACAAATGCCTGACGGACTGACCGCGAACCACGAAGCAACCCCCATCGACATGCTCCCCGGCATCGTTCGCCGCACCCTGAGCGAGGGCGCGCACACCACATTGTGCGAACTGCACATGGAAGCGGGCAGCCACGTGCCCGCCCACACGCATCCCCACGAACAGACCGGATACCTCGCCAGTGGGCGATTCCGCTTTCGCCTGGGCGATGTGTGGCGAGAAATGCGGGCGGGCGACAGCTGGTGCGTCCCCGGTGGCGTTGACCACGAGGTCGAGGTGCTCGAAGCCTCGGTCGCGATCGATGTGTTCAGCCCGGTCCGCGAAGAGTACCGCGACCCGAACTTTCGTCCCCCAATCGGGGCATTGATGGCGGCCGCGGCTTTGCGCATTTCCGCACAAGCGGGGTAGTATCCACGGCGGGAGGATTTCGCCTGTGTCACCTGCGCTCGCATTCCTGGGTGTCTCGATCCTTGGTACCTGGGGCCTCGCCTCGATTGGCATGATCGCTGGCGGCATCATCCTCATCATCGACCCTGGGCAACAGCAGACCGCGTCCGAAGCGTGGCTCGGCGGTCTCGCGCTCATCGGTGCGGGCGTCATCAGTGGCGGGATCATGCAGGTGGTGGTGATGCCACTGCTGCCGATCCTCGATCCCCCGTTCCCGATTAAGGCGAAGTCCATCGTCCCCCAGTCGAAGCTGACGCGCTGGTCCAAAGCGGGCGCGCTCCGCGACTTCAAGGATGGGCAGCCGAAGGAAGTCTCGATTCTGACCAAACACGTCGTGATCGTGCGCGATGGCGACACAGCGTACGCATTGCGCGGATCGTGTTCGCACGCTCGACTTCCCCTCGGTGGCCTCCCGGGCATCACACCGGAGCCGATGAAGGACGGCTGCATCACCTGCCCCTTCCACGGCGCGAGGTTCGAAGTGGCGACGGGTAAGGTTGTCCGCCAACCGTTCGACAGCGTCTTCAACAACGAACACCCCCTCCTCGGCCGAGTTCAATCAAAACTGTTCAAGGTGATTTCCTCGCCGCCTGCCCCTTCGTTCGTTCCGAAGCCGAGCATGAAGGCCGAAGACACCCAGACGTATCCCGTGAAGATCGAAAACGGCAACGTAATGGTTGGCCTTCCCAAGTAGGTCCCAATGCCGACCGACCAAAGAATCCTCGAACAGGTACTGTCCGGTGGGGCGGACAGCGCCATCGAGTTCTCCGACCTGCTTCGACTTCTGGCCGCTTTGGGCTTCGATGTCCGCATCCGAGGCGATCACTTCATTCATAGCCGCCCGGGGATACGGGAACTTCTGAACCTCCAGCCAGATGGTCACTTGGCCAAGAGATATCAGGTGAAACAGGTTCAGAGTGTTATCATTGCAAATCGATTGGAGTTGCGACGTTGAGCAAGTATGAACTCGTGATCTGGTGGAGCGACGCCGATGCCGCCTACCTCGTGGAGGTTCCCGAGCTGCCGGGGTGTATGGCGGATGGCGCCACCTACCAGGAAGCGGTTGTCAACGTCGAGAGGGTGATCGGCGAGTGGCTGGAAACGGCGGCTGAACTCGGATGGCCGATTCCGGAGGCTCGCGGGCGGCTGCTCTTCGCCTGATTCGAGGCGAACTCTCGGGCGTGCCGCTTGACGACCCTCAATCAAGAGTTCGCCGTGTCGCAGTTTGTGAGTCATCCTGTACCGATGGACGACCCGCTGCTCTCATGGCGAGAGAAGTTCCCAATCCTCGCCCACAAGACCTATCTCATCAACAACTCACTGGGCGCGATGCCTGCCTCTGTGCGGGAGGCGATGACCTGCTACCTGGACCTCTGGGATGCCGAGGGCGTGGTCGCCTGGGACACGTGGCTGCCAATTGTCGCCGAAACCGCGGGCGTGCTAGAAGACATCATCCACGCCCCGCGCGGCTCGATGACGATGTCCCAGAACGTCACGAACGCGCTCGGGTCTATCCTCTCTTGCTTCGAATACGAACACCCCAGGACGCGCGTCGTTTACTGCGCGGGCGAGTTTCCCACCGTGGAATACCTCCTCGATGGGCAACGACGGCTCGGGGCGGAAGTCGTTCGCGTGGGAGATGACCCGCTGGTGTTCCCCGCGGAGGCGCTCCTCGGCGCGATCGACCACCGCACTCTCGTCGTTGTGCTCTCCCACGTCCTCTTCCGCACGGCTGAACTGATCGATGTCATGCCGTTCGTGGAGAAGGCGCATCGTCACGGAGCGCTGGTGGTGCTGGATGCCTACCAGTCGATGGGTTCGGTGCCCTTCGACGTTACGGAACTGGACGTCGATTTCCTCGTTGGCGGCTCCGTGAAGTGGCTCTGCGGGGGTCCGGGAGCAGGCTACCTGTACGCACGTCCCGATCTCATTTCGCGGCTGGAACCTCGCGAACAGGGGTGGTTTTCGCACACGCGTCCCTTCGCTTTCGAACCCCCGCCCATCATTTTCGATGACGGCATCGCACGGTTCACGGGCGGCACACCGAACATCCCGGCGTACTACCAGGCGCGCGAAGGGTACCGCATCATTCGCGAGGTGAGCGTGGAAGCGATTCGAAGGAAGGCAGTACGCCAGACAGAGATCATCCGCGAGGGCGCGCTTGCAAGAGGCTTCACCGTCAACTCCCCGGCCGAATTTAACCGGCGCGGCAACCACGTGACGGTCGACCTGCCCCGCGCGGAAGAAGTGAAGTACGAGCTCATCCGCCACAACTTCGTCGTCGACTATCGCCCTGGCGCCGGGATCCGCATCGCGCCGCACTTTTATAACACCGACGCAGAATGCGTGGCCGTCCTCGACGAAATGGTCGCCATCTCTCGTTCCTTCGGGTAGAGAACCGGTGACACCGCTGCCCACTTCGATGCATTCTTTACCGTTCTTCCAGTACGCTGGGAGCACAGTTTGGCCCCGCCTGGGGCATAGCGGGCGTAGAAGATGACCTCGATGGCCTCACTCGTTGTGGAATGCCCACGGAACCCGGGTATCGAGACGGCGTTGCGATGCAGCCGTTGCGATGAGCCGATCTGCCCGAAATGTCTGATCCTGACGCCGGTCGGCGCCCGATGCCGACCATGCGCGCAGATCAAGAAGTCGCCCGTCTACACGCTCTCGGCGGGCGGGTACCTCCGCGCCGGGCTTGTGGCGCTCGTCGGCGGAGTCGTGATGGGCCTCATCTGGGGGTTCGTCCTGCTGCCCTTCAGCGTCGGCTTCTTCTCGATCTTCCTCGGCGCCGGCCTGGGATGGGCGTTCACGCGCGGGATGGATTTCGCGACGGGGCGCAAGCGCGGCAACGTGGTGTTCGCCTTCGCCAGCACCGGGATCGCCATCGCCTGGGGGATGCAGTTCTTGTTCGTGCCAGCACAGATCGCGCTGTACGGGCTGGTGGCGGTGGGCGTCGGCGTGTACTTCGCCTATCAGCAGTTGAAATAGCGACACCGGTCGCCCAGGCTCCAGCGGCGCCCTCAGACGAGGAAAGACATCCCTATTATGAAGGCGACGACGACCACACCAACTGCGGACACGGTGAGGAGATCCTTGTGGATGTAGGAGTAGTCGTTGGTAACGTGGTGTTCGCGACCGCGGCCCGCCGACGGCCTCGTGGCAGCGCGCGGCTCGGCGTTCACAACATCCGGCATGGCTTCGAGAGGTCGGGGAAGGGTCGTCGCGGGCGCGGCGCGGCGCCGGGTGCGACGGGGCTGGCGTGCGGTCATGCCTTTCATGGTACCCGTCTCCCCGAAACCGGTACAGCCAACGCGGATGGCGAACATCAGGGAATTCGTCGCCGTTTGATGGCCAATTCCGCTGGCGGCCCTATACTTCGAACATGGCCACGACCGACCGTACGGTAACTCCGAGCACTTCCAAGGGAGTAACCGTACCTGAACCGCTGGCCCATACGCGAGAGGTTGACGTGCGCGAACGCATCTTCACGAGCGCGCTCCGGCACTTCTCACAAAAGGGATACGCCGCCACGTCGCTGCGCGAGATCTCTGATGATGCCGCTACGACGAAGCCGATGATCTACTACTACTTCGGCTCCAAGGACGGTCTGTACAGCAGCATCGTCCGCGAGATCCTCGAAGAGATGGCGGCCGTCATCCGCGGCCACGTCCCACCGCAGGCGAGCGCAGCGGACCAGGCGATCGCCTTCTCCCAGGTATACCTGGACCATTTCCTCGCGAACGAAGAGATCATCGCGCTGGTCCTTCGCGAAGTGTTCGGCCTTGGCGGCCAACCCATGGCGGAATTCGCCAACACCCTGGCGGCACGCGTCGTGCAGCCGCTCGTGGAGATTCTCGCGCGCGGCATGGAACTCCAGGAATTTCGCCAGGACCAGGTTGTGATGTGTTCGACCGCCGTCACCGGCATCCTCAACATGTTCATCCTCGCCCACGTATTCGGCGGAGCGCCGATCGACCGTGAGCATCCGCTGGAGCAAGTGCGACACTACCTGCGCGGGCTCGCCTGCAGTCCGGACCACCACGCCCTGTAGAAGCAGGCGCGGGGTGTCGAAACCTACGGTAGGGAGTTACTACCGTGGCTGAATCCCGCATCGTTGATTACTACGCCGTCCTCGCCGTCCCTCCAACCGCCGACCTCATGGGCCTCGAGAACGCCTACGCTCATCTTTCCGACGAACTCGCGACACGTGTCACCGTGGATGACTCTTCGCGCGACGCGTTGTTTCGATTGAACGAAGCCTATGGCGTGCTCAGCAAGCCGGACATGCGACGGGAATATGATCGCGTCTACTTCAGCAAGGAAATCGCTACAGCCGAGGCGGCGATAAAGCGTGTCGAGCGCAATCGACGCTGGCAGGCGAATCTGCTCGTGGGGGCGTTGGGCCTCGTCGTCCTCGTGCAAGCGGTCGCCCTGGCCTACGTCGGACAGGACCAGCTCGGCGCGGTCGTCGATGCGGTCGTCGGGCCGCTGCTCCCCGGCAACGCGAACTAGCTGGCTGCGAGTCCGACGGCGTTCGCGTTTGTCTGCGCTTCGGCGTAAGGCCCGATGGTGTCGAACATGCTGACCTTGCTATCGAGACGTTTTTGCAAGCCGCTCATCAGCCCGATGACGCGGAAGATGAGAAGAATATCCGGCGGAATCTTCGTCACCGGGTTTTCCTTCAACACTTGGGCCATGCGTTCGTTCACCTCGGACATGACATCCGCATCGACGTACGGCTTGTTATCCGGCCCGGCGGATTCCCAGAATGAACGGCCGAGCGCCTTGAGGGACTCGGGATCCTCCGACTTCGTCTTGAAGCCGAGCGCACGAAAAGCGGTGACCATCGCCTCGTCATCCTGTTTAAGCGCGGCCATCGTGAGGCGTGCGTAGTTCAGGCGGAACTCCTTCGGTAGCTCCTTCACGAGGCCGAAATCGATGAAGACAACGACCGGGCCGGGGAGCACGAGCAGATTGCCCGGGTGCGGGTCGGCATGGAAGAAGCCGTGCACGAGGATCTGCTCGCAATAGGCCTCGGTCATGATGAGGGCCACCTGGTTGGGGTCGATCCCGGCGGCGATCAGCTTGTCCGACTCCGAGATCTTGATGCCATCGATAAACTCGGAAGTAAGCACGCGGCGGGCGCTGTGTTCCCAATCAACCTTGGGGATGTAGATGTCCGAGCGGTGGGCCAAGTCCTTCGCGATGTGTTCCGAGCTCCGGCCCTCGCGTTCGAAGTCCAGCTCCTGGGGGATGTATCGTCGAATTTCTTCCATCAAGATGCGAAAGTCGAAATTCTTTTCGATGCGGGCGAGCAAGCGCACGAGGATCGAGAGGTTGCGGAGATCCGTTTCCACGACGCGCTCGATGCCCGGGTATTGGACCTTGACGGCGACATCGCGGCCGTCCTTCGTTTTCGCGCGGTGGACCTGCGCGAGCGACGCTGCCGCCACAGGCGTACGCGAAAACTCCATGAAGATCTCATCCGGATGGGCGCCCAGTTCGCGGCGCACCTGGCCGACGACCGCATCCCAATCGCGCGGAGGAACGCGATCCTGGAGGCGCCCGAGGATGCTCACATATTCAGGCGGGGCAACATCGGCACGGCTGCTGATGAACTGACAGGTCTTGATGAGCAGACCCTGCATCCGCGTGGCGAGGCCGTAGATACGCTCCGCGTTCTTGCGATGGGCCTCGGAATAGCGTGCGTCTTTCTCGTCCTTGTTCAGCTTCTTGTTGCGCTGGATGCGCTTGTAGCTGAGATAGACGCGCAAAAACGTATACGCGACGAGAAAGAAGCGTTGGATGCGCCGAAGCGGAGGAAGCGGTTTCGCGCCGGTGTGTGATGTTGCCATTGAATCAAGCGTAGCGGGAACGGGGCCGAACAAACCAGAGCGGGCCGGGGAAACGAGAAGGCTCGCTTACCGGCCTGATGGTCCACCCAGCCTACGCCTTCACCGCGATGTCGTTGCATTTCCACGCGCCCGCGACATCGCGCCATCTTGTGCCGATAACGACCGCACCGGCGGCGCTGTTGAGGGTGATATCCACGACGTGGTCGTCCCCCTCTTGCCCGAGCATCGTGGTCTCCGAGCTGGTGGCGGGCTGGGGCCCACCGTTCGCCGCCATCTGCGCCTGCATTGCCATCGCCTTCATCATGCCATCCGGCGTGAACGCCATCATGAGGCCGGCGATGTTCATCTGCGTCAGGTCTTTCACGAACTGGTCGGCGACGTCCTTGAGCTCTGCCATCGAAGTCTTCTCCATGCGGCAGTGTGTCCTCGCCGCGCTTACCGCATGGTAAGTTCGCTGGCGTGGCGGTTCAAGCGAAAGGCCTCACTCTCTTAACCGGCGAGCGGTCGTTGGTTCGCCGTTACAGTTTGCGTGGACATCGTCCGACCCCGTTCACCCTGAGCTTGTCGAAGGGCCGGTCACACTCGACCAATCGGCGTCGGCGTGTCCATGCTTCGACAGGCTCAGCACGAACGGATTTGTGCCGAGCAGCGGTGGAGTTAAGCCTCCGGAACTCGCACGCAAAACTTTTGCGCCCACCCACAGTCAGATCGCCGCATCGACCGAAGCCCTGACCAGCGCCTAGAATTGTCAACGGGCGTGAACCTACCATGTCCCGAAGCGATCGAGGAGTCGTCCGTGCCGGTGAAATATCTGTCCGAGCAGCGTCACGAGGGAGCGTTGAGCGAGATCGCTCGCATGAAGTTCCCGTTCCCGGACGAAAAGAACCCGGACATGGAAACCCTGACGAACATCCCCGCGAAGAGCATCTCCGTGGGCGAATACGAGGGCAAGCCGCTCTACCCGGATATCGTCGTGGTACGCCGCCCCGGTCAATGGCTCCTGCTCATGGCGGAAGTCGAAACGTCGGATACCGTTAACGACGAGACGGCCGCGACGAAGTGGCTGCCGGAATCCCGGCTTGGCGACCTCCTCCTCTATGTCCCCGCCGGGTTCGTCCAGGAGACGAAGAAGCTGCTCAAGACGCACGGGATCAAGGTGAAGGGCATCCGCACGTGGCGGTTCAGGCCGGTTTGGGGCCTCGACGTGACGGAGGCCTAACGCCAAGGCATGGACGATAAGCACGCACGATTGAGCGAGGCAGGCGAGCGGGAACACGGGCGGTTGCTCAACGTCTTCTTCGATGTCGATCACACACTTGTGCACGTGACCCAGCATCTCAACTCACTTCGGCCGGGGGCGCAGGCAGCAATCCAGCGCTTGAAGGAAGCGGGACACGGCGTCTACGTGTGGTCGGCCGGTGGCGCGGATTATGTGAACCGCACGGTCGATATGCACGGCTTGCGCGAATGGGTCGATGGCTGTTTCGACAAGCACCCGAAAGTGCAGCCGCGTCCCGATGTCGTCATCGATGATGACTGGTATCTCGTCGAAAAGTACGGGGGCTACCTCGTCAGCCAGTACAAGGCCGTCGACGACACGGACCGCGAGATCCCGGACATCGTCGCGAACCTTGAGGGCCTGGGGTATCTGTAGAGAAAAGGTTGACAGCGGCGCTATCATGTCCGCGAGAGGTCAGGGGGAAGGAAGCAGAAGGGAACTTCTGCCATGCCCACGCCCAACGGACTCACCACGCGTGAGGTCGAGGTCTTGGCGCTGATTGCGCACGGGAAGACCTACCCTCAAATCGCGGAGACGCTCTACATTTCGCCGGACACAGTGAAGTCGCACGTCCGACACATTTACGAGAAGACTGACGTACACGCCAGGTCCGAGGCCGCCGACTGGTATTGGGCAAATATCACCCGATTGGGGTGATGCGTGGGGCGCGCGTTCGCGTTCATACTCGCGTCAACCTGCGGATCCTGTGGGACGACGCGGGCAGGCCATCCTGAACGCCACCGTGGAGGTTTCGAAATGAACGTCAGAAAGATAGCGAGCGACATCCTTCGTACATTGAGCCGTCGGTCGCACCCGAAACTCGACAGCACTCTGGGACTCATGGTCGGCATCATGCTCGCGTTCTTGGCGGTAGGTGCCAACTCCGTCCAGGCAAACTATTGGGACGGAGGGAACTCGCACTACGTCACGGCCGATGGTGGAGACAAGTCCTATCGAAAGACTCAGCTCTACTGGGGCAACTGGACCTGCTACAACTCGCTCTGCTCGCTTCCTGTTCAGGAAGTCAAGGCATACACAAACATTATGTCGACGTCATATCAGTATGACTATGAGTCCGTTTGGTTGGAGTCATGGAACAATACATTCACTCGAATTGTTCAGGTTACTCTCAATTACTGGAACACACCAGGAGCATCTGTAACTTGGGCGCTTTATGCAATCATGGATGACGGCTGGCAATCTGGAGTTGACGTCACCACTTCGGTCTGCGACGACAATGATTGTACGTTTTTCCCTTATCAAGGCGCGTATGATGTAGTACACTTCAACTACAATAACAATAACAACCCTTCTCAGAGTGAATGGGGCACTAACACATCCTTTCCGTGATTGCCTTTCGGTACTCTAGAAACCGCCGACCGAAGCCCAAACTTCCAACGGACCGAGGCTAGTTCTTCAAGGAGAGACAAATCGTGAAACGGTATCTTGTCGTCTTAGGTGCTGTGACCCTTGGGGCCGCAGCAACAGTAGGCTTCTCTATCGCGACGGACAACGACGATCCGTCACCCGGTCGAACCGGCGCTGTCGTGCTTGAGCAAAGCGGTTCAGCGGAAGTCGCTGGAGTGACCCTCCGGATACGGTCAGCGACATTTTCGGGCTCGGAAACGCTCCTCGAGGTGACCGCTTCGCGCGACGGCAAGTCGCTTGAGGCAAGGGAGTTCCGCATCCCCGTCGGCGCCGTCCAGGTTGATTCTATCCTCGCCAAGGCGGGAGCCGTGACGGGCGCCCGCAGTACTGACTCGGTGTTCGTCGAATTGCCGCCCATAAGCAGGGCGGGAAATGCGACGGCCACCATCGCAAGTATCGGTCTCCGCCGCAGTGGAGCGACTGGCAGCGACCAGGCGGCAGGACCATGGATCATTCGTCTCAGGGGGCCTACTTCGTCGGAGTTCCCAGCTTTGATGAAAGTAGAATCGTTTGCGAGTGGCACATTGGACCTTTCGGGCCGCCCAATCCTCATCAACGCAACGCGGTCCACATCGAGAACAATCGTGGAGTACACGCCGCCGCCGGGCCTTACGGAGCTCAACCCTCCGCGGCTTTCCTCGGATGGAAACTCTCCGATCGTGCCGTTCCAGGT
>DAOTTM010000246.1:0-12417 GCA_034437915.1 Dehalococcoidia bacterium
CTGAGCCTGTCGAAGGATGAACACGCCGCTGTCCATGGTTCGAGTGTGACCGGCCCTTCGACAGGCTCAGGGCGAACGGAACCCAGCACGTTGCCGTGCAAAACTCTGACGCCCACCCGACCCTCACAGGGAACTGCGCGCTTGCCGTGCGTGTGGTAGGCTATTCTCTACTAATTCAGTCAACAATAGGAGCAGGCATGGCCACGAAAGATCCCCGCGAACCGTTCTCTCGCATCACCGTCGCGGAGGCGAAGGAAAAACTCGACAAGGGCGAGGCCGTCATGGTCGATGTGCGCGACCCGGACGAATACGTCACGGTCCATGCGAAGGGCGTGCGCCTCATCCCCGTGAACGAGGTCATGCACGAGGCGAAACAGCTCCGCTCCTACGCGGGAGATAAGAAAGAGGTCCTTTTCATCTGCAAGTCCGGCCAGCGCAGCGCGCTCGCCGCGGAATACGCGACGGCGGCGGGTATCGACGACCTCGCGCTGTATAACGTGGAGGGCGGTACGACGGCGTGGGTAGAAGCGGGCCTCCCGACGGGAGACTAGCGCGGCGGACGCGACCTCCGGCAGGTATTCAGCGGATAGCGAATGGAGTATGTTCGCCAGGGGAGGGACGCAATGCCGTTCTCGCAACGGCTCGCTTCCATCATTCCAACCCTTAAGCAACGCCATTTTCACGAATTCACGCCCCTTGAGAACGTTTACCTCGCAGCCATCATCGTCGGTTGCTCCGACAAGGAAATAGCCGCCGGACTCGAAGTCGTCGTTCCGGGCACCGTCCGACGGCACCTCGCGATCATCGAGACCAAGGTCCTCGGCCCGGTCGCCCTGCCGAGCAGTCGCCGCCTTCTCCATACTTGGACACTGCTCCAGGAGCGGTGTTGCACACGGCACGTGCTGCAATTGGGCGTTTTCTGATCACTTATTCGACCTTTCGGATCAACACACGCAGGGCGTCGAAAGTAATCTACCGTCATGAACCCGAGACCCGCGCCGAGATCGCATCCAGCCGGATCCCGCGACACGCATACTTCTTATGGTCGCTGCTGTCGCGATGGGCCTGATCTACGGCATCCAAACAGCGAGGCCCGCGCACGCCTACCCTGGAACGTTCCCAGTCTACGCCGGAGCGAACGGTCAGCTCTGGACCGGCTCCTCCGTTCCCCTCACATCTTTCGAATGGGCGGCACGACGATCCTGCTCGTGGAGCAAAACGCCGCGATGGCGTTGGAAATCGCCGATCGAGCGTACGTCATCGAATCTGGCGTGATCACGCTCAAGGGCACCGGCGCCGAACTCGCCCGCGATGATAGCGTGCGGCGCGCATACCTCGGCGAGTCGTGAACGCGCCGGTCGTACGCATGCTCCACCTCTCAGCCGGGCAGTTCCGCGTCCTGGAATGGCCCGGGCATGAACCTGCCGCTATCTTCCTCCACGGTCTTACGGGCGTGGCCGAAGTCTGGGGGCCAACGGTGGCGGCTCTCGGCGAGGCCCGCCCCGCATCGTTCGCGCTGGACCAGCGGGGTCACGGGCACAGCCCCAAGCCCGTGTCCCGGTACGAGGTCGCGAACCACGTCCGTGACCTCGTGGAGACAATCGAAGCGCTACGGCTGGATCGCCCCGACCTGGTCGGGCATTCCATGGGGGCGCGCGTGGCCATGGTCGCCGCGGCGCGCCATCCGGCGCTCTTCCGTTCAGTAACAATCGTGGACATCGGGCCGGAGCAATGGACGGCGAACTGGGTGGACTCGATTGCCGCCTTCGACAGGCTCCCGGCATTGTGGCCATCCGTCGATGCAGCGGTTGGGCGGGCAGGGCAGGTCCGGCCCGGTTCTTCCCTCGATGCAGCACTCGCGGCAGTCGGCCCCGGCGCCGCGCCGCTGCGAGCCATCGCCGAAGCCCGCCTGCGCGTCACTTCGGATGGCAGCGCCTCGTGGCTTGCCAGCGTCGATGCCCTGAAGCAAACGGTTAAAGCGCACCGCTCGCGAGCGTATTGGTCCGAATGGACACGAATTGGTGTGCCGGCGATGTTGATTCACGGCGAACTCTCGGACGAGCTTCGGCCGTCCACGGTTGCCCGCATGCGCGCGATGCGGCCGGATGTTCGCTACGAAGAATTAATCGGCGTTGGTCACAACATCCCACTGATCGCGCCTACGCGTCTAGGCCGCCTGCTCCAGGACTTCTGGGGGAAGCTCGGGTAAAGCAAACCGCGCCTGTAGCAAAGATCAGGACAATCATCGGGTTTGCAGCTTCAAGGTGTGCCGCGACCTTAAACGAGAGGCCGGTACTATGAAGACGCCGCCCCGCTGCGGTTGCATCTGAAAATTCGGTAAATGAGGACACTCGCCCGCTTATGATTCGTCGAGCCTTCATCCCATTCGTCCTGGCCCTCGCTGGATTGACCTTTTTCCTGACGGCCGCAATTGGCCTCGCCGCGGACGACCCGCCAAAGCTGACCTTCAAAGCCTATTCCCCGCAAATATCCCGCTCAGTGGACCCAACGCCGACGCCCGTCCCTCCCACGCCGACGGCCACGCCAGAAGTGGACCACGGGCCGATCGTCTCGATCGCCCTCGCCAGTGCCAGCATCTCGGCTGCGTCCGTGGTGGAACAGCGTGACACCGAAATTAAAGGCGGGCGGGAATACTTCCAGGATCCTTCGAACCCGTCTCGCATCGCGTGGTACCCGCGGTACGGGAAGCCCGGGGTGCGCTCATCGAACGCAATCCTCGCCGCACACGTGAATTATGTGAATTTCGGCATCACGCCGTTCGTCGACATCCTGAACGCCCGCATCGATGACGCGTTGTACGTGACCATGCAGGACGGCACGGTCTTCACGTACACGGTGAAGTCCCTTGCCACCATCCCGCTCAGCGCGCTCAATATGGACGCTATCGTGTTTCCCGGTCTCGATGGCCAAACGCAGCGGGTGACACTCATCAGCTGCGGCGGCGATTTCATCGCGGCGCCGGGCGGCGGAGGCGAATACCTTAGCCGCGTCATTCTCACCGCTGACCGATACGTGCCGTAGGCGGGACGTCACCGTCCTTCCGACGCACGCTTCAGTGCAGCCTCCATGAGTCGGGCGAAATCAGTAGATCGGCGGCAAGGGGTCCCCACGAACCGGCGGGGTAGGGATTGACCGGCGGCAAGTCGCCGATGATGGGCTCGACCACTTCCCACGATCGTTCGACGCTGTCGCCGCGCGCAAACAGGGTATGGTCGCCATCCATGGCATCGTGGATGAGACGCTCGTACGCTTCCGCCGGCTGAACGGTAAACGCGTCACCATAGGAGAACTGCATCGTCACGGGCTGAACCTTTATCTCCGGGCCGGGGACCTTGGCCATGAAGTGGAATCTGATCTGCTCTTCCGGTTGGATGGAGATCACCAGTTCGTTGCTTTCAAGGGTCTCAATTCCAACTTCGCGGAAGAAGGGCACGGGCGCGGCGCGGAACTGGATCGACACTTCCGTGGACCGCTTCGGAAGCCGCTTCCCCGTGCGCAGATAGAAGGGCACGCCCGCCCATCGCCAGTTGTCGATGTGCACGCGCAGGGCTGCGAAGGTTTCCGTCTGGGACCCGGCCTTCACGCCGGTTTCTTCGAGATAGCCCGGCACCGGCTCGCCGTTGACGACACCGCCAGTGTACTGTCCGCGAACGATATCTCCCGCCGCCAAGGGGCGCATCGCCTGGAAGAGCTTGGCTTTTTCGTCGCGCAAATGTTCCGATTCGAACGACGACGGCGCCTCCATGGTGAGCAGTGAAAGAACCTGGAAGACGTGGTTCTGAATGATGTCGCGCAAAGCTCCGGTCTCTTCGTAAAAGTCTCCGCGTCCCTCGATGCCGATCGATTCCGCCACGGTAAACTGCACGTGGTCGATCGCATCACGGTTCCAGACGCGTTCGAAGACCGCGTTCCCAAAGCGAAACACAAGGATGTTTTGCACGGTCTCTTTGCCGAGGTAATGGTCGATGCGGAAGACCTGGGATTCCTCGAACACCTCGTGAATCGTATGTCCCAGTTCACGTGATGACGCCAGGTCGCGGCCAAATGGCTTCTCGACGACTAAGCGCGTCCCTGCGACGAGTCCGGCTGCGCCAATCCCGCGAATAGTCTCGGCGAAGGCAGAGGGCGGAATGCTCAGGTAGATCAGCTGCCTGCCGAGCGTCGAACGCGCCTTGATGCCGGAAAACCCTTCGCCGCTGCCGCTCACATAGCCGAGGCGCGAAGCGAAGGCGGCCCAGGAACCCTCGTCCAAGGGCCGACGAGAGAACTCACGAATGCTGGCGGCAGCCGCCTCTCGGAAAGCGATGTCGTTCGATTCGCCACGGGCGTAGCCTATGATGCGCCCGTTCTCTGGGAGAAGGCCGTCCAGATAAAGGTTGTACAGCGCGGGAAGGAGCTTCCGCTTCGCGAGGTCTCCGGTCACCCCGACGATCACGACATCCTGGTCGTCCGGGCGGTCGAGGCTCAACGCGTCTTCACGGCGTGGCCGCCGAATTCGTTCCGCAGCGCGGCCAGCAGACGGAGCGAAAAAGCGTTCTCTTCGCGGCTGCTGAAGCGCGTAAACAGAGCCTGCGCGAGCACGGAAACGTTTACTCCTCGCTCGACGGCTTCAAGGACGGTCCAACGTCCTTCACCGGAATCGTCAACGTAGGGCTGCAGGCGGTCGAGTTTCGGGTCCTTCTCGAACGCAGCAGCGGCGAGTTCCAATAGCCACGATCGGACCACGGAGCTGTGCTGCCAGAGGTTTGCGAGTTGGCCGAGATCGTAGTCGTATTCGGCCGCTGATTGGAGGAGGTCGAAGCCTTCCGCGTAGGCCTGCATCATGCCGTACTCGATGCCGTTGTGGACCATCTTCGAGAAGTGGCCTGCCCCGGATGCGCCCACAAAGGCGTACCCATCGACGGGGGCAAGCGCCTTGAGGATAGGTACGACGTGGTCGAAGACGGCACGGTCCCCGCCCGCCATAAGGCAGAAACCATTGTCGAACCCCCAGATCCCGCCGGACGTGCCGACATCGAGGAAGCGGATGCCCATGGCGGCAAGTTCCTTGCCGCGCCGAACCGTGTCTTTGACGTAACTGTTCCCGCCATCGATGACAATGTCGCCTGCGGAGAGCTGGTTGGCGACGTCCTTCATTGTCGATTGCGTTATCTCTCCGGAGGGCACCATCAGCCAAACCACGCGGGGGGATGGCAGCTCGGCGACCATTTCGGCGAGCGAATTCACGTCGCTGACGTCCGGGTTGCGGTCGTACCCGACGACTTCGTGGCCCCCGCGCCGGATGCGCCGCGTCATTCCGAGGCCCATGCGGCCGAGGCCGACCATTCCGATCTTCATCGTCCCTCCCTCCGCAGCTGATTGATTCGCCGCCGCGTCCTGTGTCATCGCTGTTCCTCTTCCCGCGGGCATCTTCGCCCGATCATTGTTCGTTCAGTGCACCCGCGCGTGGGTGCGTCACGGTCGACCGCTGACAACGTGCGCCGCTGCTTCGAGTTCTTCGATGGAGACGCGGGCGACGCGGCGGCCATGGGCCTTCAGCGCAGCGAGATCGCCGAGGGCCTGTGCATCACGCAGGGTGCGAAACCCGAAGGGTTGGCCGGGGATGGGCAGGTCTGACGGGTCGTCGCTCACCACCTGGAGGAAGACGCCGTTGTTCGCACCACCCTTGTGAAGCTGACCCGTCGAATGCAAGAAACGAGGGCCAAATCCAACGGTCGTCGCCATCCGGTATCGGTCCCGTAGCGCGACACGCACGGCCGCCAGACGACTCGTCGTCTCAGCATTCCGCGGGAGATAAGCGTTGATGGCGATGTAGTCCCCAGGCTGGACGCTCGAAAGGGCCGCGGCCAACGGGAGCGAGCCTCCGTCGGGCTGCTCTCCCGCGAGGATGCGGGCGGTGATGTCTTTCGCCTCCTGGACGTTCGGCTGGTCGAAGGCGTTGATGCCGAGGACGTGCGCCGCGACCGCCGTCGCAAACTCCCAGCGAAAGAACTCGGCGCCGAGTTGGTACGGTTCTGCAACGGGGAGGCGGATGACAGGCTCACCCGCTCGCTCAAGGGCATCGCCGTCCGCGTTTTCGCCCATCACGACGAAGAGCCGGTCGTTGCGATAGACCCCAGGTCCAGCGAGCGGTTCGCCCTCGACGGGAACGATTCCGCGTCCCTCCTTGCCCGTGGATTCTGCGATGAGCTGTTCGATCCAATAGCCGAGCGCCGCGAACCGTGGCGGCAAGACGAGTGTGAGCTTGTCCCGCCCGGCGAGAGCTGCTTCGCCCAGCACTGCCCCAAGCCATGCACCGGGGTTGGTCGATGCCACAGTCGACTTGCAGGCGTGGACCATCTCCCGCGCCCGATCGAGGAGGAGTTCGACATCCACCCCCAATAGCGCCGCCGGCACCAGGCCGAAGAGGGAGAGCGCGGAAAAGCGTCCGCCGATTCCCGGAGGATTGCGGAAGACGTGACACACCTCGCGTTCGCGCCCCAGCTGTTCCAGGGACGAGCCCGGGTCCGTGACCACGACGTAGTTGCCGCCGCGCGGGAGCTTCTCCCAGAAGTAATCGAACTGGCTGCGCGTTTCAATCGTGCCTCCAGACTTGCTGGAGACGATGAAGAGCGTGCGTTCGAGGTCGAGGCCGGCCTCGACAGCGGCGATTTGGCGCGGGTCGGTGGTGTCGAGGACTTCGAGTGGGAGCATGCCGTCCCGTGCGCCGAAGGTTTCGCGCAGGACCTCTGGCGCCAGGCTGGACCCGCCCATGCCGAGCAACACCGCCTTCGTAAGGCCCGCTGCGACCACCGCCCCCGCGACGTCGCGCAGTTCCTGGGCGTGGGCCTGCATCTCCTCCACAACCGTCAGCCATTCGAGGCGGTTCGAAATCTCTTCCGGATCCGGTTTCCAGACGGTGTGGTCTCCCGCCCAGGTGCGCTCGACGATTCGTTCCCGGTTCAGGCGGTCGAGGCGCACGGCAACGGCGTTACCAAGGGCGCCGAGGCTGGCCGTGCCGACCGCGGGATCCTTCGAAGAACCGGTCAATGGGGCCACGGCCCAGCGGGACAACGTTGATTCAGCGAGCCATGCATCCTGGCGCCTCCGTCTCACCGAAGTGTATCGCGATCCCTGGTTGTTGGCCGGATGGTACGTGGACGCCCGAATGCGAATCGCGATGTTCGTTGCTCGATTCGGCGAGTACCGAAACGCAATCGCTTTGCAGACACCTCGTGTCTGGGGCGGGCGCCGACGACTCGGAACTCGGCCCTCGGTACTCTTCCGCGTAGCGGACACGGGCATCGGCATGGCGCCGGAGCAGATGGACAAGCTCTTCGCCGCATTCACGCAGGCGGAGTCATCGACGTCGCGGAAGTACGGCGGGACGGGGTGGGACTGGCGATCAGCCGCCACTTCTGCCGCCTCATGGGCGGGGATATCACGGTGGCGAGCGAGCCGGGCGTTGGGTCGACCTTCACGATCGCCCTGCCGCGTGAGGCGCTCCCACCTGCCGACGCCTGACGCGCGTACGTGTTTTGACAACCGTACCCCTCCCTCGCCGTCGGAGTACGGGTTGTCGGCATGGTGCGTCCGAAGAACTGGTGATTGAATTTGCAAAATTGGTAATTGTGGAGTTGATTCGCACTTGCTATGATAGAGAAGGAGAAGTCTGCCCATTTGGGCAGGTGGCCCAACCAGGGACAAGGATTCGCAAGCTCGAATGATCGATGACACCCTCACTGAACACGACACCGATGACGCGATCGGGTCGGTCCTGAGCCGTACGGCGAACGCCGAAGCGTACGACGCCGAAGCGGATGAAGAAGAAACCACCAGCGATACCCAGGCGGACGAGGACGACCCCGCCGCGGAAGAAGAGGAGGAGGAAGAGGAAGAAGTCTCCGTGGCCCTCCTCGCCGAAGAAACCGAGGGTATCGACGACCCGGTGCGCATGTACCTGCGCGAAATCGGCAAGGTCTATCTCCTCACCGCGGACGACGAGAAGCACCTCGCGCGTCAGATGGAGGAAGGCCTTCACATTCGCGCCATCGAGGAAGCGTATGTGACGACCTATGGACACCCGCCCTCCGCCGCGCGCGTCGCCGTCTCCCTACTCGAACAGTGGACCGGCCTCGAAAAGATCTTCGATGCCTCCAAGAAGTTCATCGACGACTATGACAAGCTGACTGCCGCGCGCGCGCCCGTCGCCGAAGACGCGGAACCGCACCGCACGCCCAAGTGGCGCAAAGACGTCGGCCCGAAACTGAAGCCGATGTCGCTCTCCGAAACGATCGCCGATACGCAGTACCGCGGGCTTGTCGATGGCGAATCGGACCTCGATTTCCGCGCCTATATTGTCACGAAGCTCAAGGCAGCGGACGAAGAGGCACACGTCCGCGTTGTGCAGCTCTCTATCGTCACGCACATTCTCACGTCGGACCTGGTCTCCCAGATGGGCGAAGAGGCGGGCGGCGAGAAGGAACTCGTCCCGCCCGTCGATGACCTGGTCGAAAAGATTGCGCCGCTGGAAGACAAGCTTCGCTACCACTTCGAGACCGTGAAGAACAACGGTGACAAGGCCGAAAAGCGTCTCACCGAAGCCAACCTGCGTCTCGTCGTTTCCGTCGCGAAGAAGTACATCGGCCGCGGGATGTCGCTCCTGGACCTTATCCAGGAGGGCAATATTGGCCTCATCCGCGCCGTCGAAAAATTCGACTACCGCAAGGGCTTCAAGTTCTCCACCTACGCGACATGGTGGATCCGCCAGGCGATCACGCGCGCAATTGCCGACCAGGCGCGCACGATCCGCATTCCCGTGCACATGGTGGAGACTATCAACAAGCTCGTGCGCGTGAGCCGGCGTCTTGTGCAGGAGTACGGACGCGAACCCACGAGCGAAGAGATCGCCCGCGGCATGACGGAGAGTGGCAAGCCCGACAGCTCCGCCGCCTATACACCCGAACGCATACGCGAGATCCAGAAGGTCTCACAGGAGCCGGTCTCTCTTGAGACGCCGATCGGCGAAGAGGAAGACAGCCATCTCGGCGACTTCCTGGAGGATCCGACGGCACTCGCCCCCGCGGAAGCTGCGAGCCAGCAGCTCCTGCGCGAACAGGTCGAAGACGTCCTTGCCAGCCTCACGAGCCGCGAACGGCGCGTCTTGCAGCTGCGCTTCGGCCTGGAAGACGGGCGCAGCCGGACGTTGGAAGAGGTCGGCCGCGAGTTCGGCGTGACCCGCGAACGCATCCGCCAGATCGAAGCAAAGGCGCTGCGCAAGCTTCGTCACCCGTCGCGGAGCCGCAAGCTCAAGGACTACCTCGACTAACTAGCCACGAACCGTCAAACTCGGGGCCACTGAACTGATTTGCCCCGGGAGGCCGCTATGGAGAGCATTCGCATCGGGGCGGTGGAAATCACCGCCCTACAGGACACGACGCTCACGCTCGAGTTCCGCACGTTCCTTCCCCAGTTCGCTGAACAGATGGACCGGGAAGATCCTTCGCGTATCGGAAATCCCCTCCCTTTCCTGGTCGCCGTGACCTCGTATCTTGTCCGCTCGGGCTCAAACCTCGTGCTTGTCGATACGGGCATGGGGCCACGAACGCGCTCGGGCTTCGAGTTTCCGTTGGGCCAACTCGACGAAGTGTTGCGCGGCATTGGAGTTGCGCCAGGGGACATCACGCACGTCGCGCATACGCACCTGCACCTGGACCACGTCGGCTGGAACACGATTCAGAACGCCGACGGGTCGTTCACGCCCTTCTTCCCAAACGCGAAATACACCATCCAGCAGGCGGAATGGGACTACTGGATGACGCCAGAACACCTGCCGTTGCGGCGCAACCAGCACCTGCGCGAATGCGTCGAGCCGCTCAAGGACTCGGTCAACCTTGTCCTGGTCGACGGCGAGAAGCCTATCGACGAGAACCTCACGTTCGTTTCAACACCCGGTCACACGCCGGGTCATGTGGCGATCGGCGTGTATTCGGAGGGTGAGCGCGGCGTCATCATCGGTGATGCGAGCCACCACCCGGTCCAGCTGCTCCACCCGGATTGGTCGCCTTCGGCGGACTGGGATCCGTTGATGTCCGCGCCCTCGCGGGAGACGCTTTTCGACGACGCGGAAGCGGACGGCCGCCGCTGGGTAGCAGGCCATTGGCCGTTCCCGGGCTTCGGGCGCATCGTGAGATTGGATGGTCAGCGCGTGTTTCAGAGTGTCGAAGTAACGGAGCAACGACCGTGACGGAGCGCCGGAGTGTGCCGCGGTAACGTCTCCGAGGGTATCCTCTCTGCATGTCGCGATGGTTGCGGGCCTTCCTCCTTTCGATTTCGATGTTGAGCTGCCTGTTCGGGTTCGAAGCTCGTCCCCTGCCCAAAGCCCCGGCCTCGATTGCCCACGCGGAGGGCGAACTCAGCGTCGAAGTGACGAATGCCGGGGATAGCGTCGTAGCGGATCAATCCGTCTGTCCCAGTCCAACGTTATGTACACTTCGCCGCGCCATCGAACTCGTCAACGCCAACGTATCGGGAGCGCCATACCGCGTCAGCTTCTCGCCGACGGTCTTCAAGCCAACTGAGCCGGTGACGATCGCCCTGCTTGCCACGCCGCTCCCGGCAGTGGCGAACGCCTTCGTCAGTATCGATGGGTCAAGCGCCAGGGTATTGATCGACGGGGGGGACCTTCCAGCCGGAGTTCATAACGGGCTGGTGATGAACGGTCCCGGCTCCGCTGTTCGCGGTCTCATCATTGGGCGCTTCACTGCTGCGTGCCTCGTGGTCAACGGGTCGAACGGCGCGGTCGGGGGAACGCTCGCAACCAGTGCCGTTACGCTTGGCGCCTGTGAAACGGGCCTTGAGCTGCGGGGGAGCGCCAGCATCGCCACCAATGTTCGCGTTGGTTTTGGCGCTGATGGCCAGGCGGCGCTCGTTTCGACAGGTATCCTCGTCACCGCTCCCGACGTGCAGGTTGGCACGGAGACTCCTGGAGGTTCCCCGAACGTGGTCGGCAACGCGACGATCGGAATTCGCGTGGGAGCACCGGGCGCCACGGTATTTTCGGGCGTTCTCGTGGCCAACAACACGATCGGGAAGAGCCAGGGTGGGGCGGCGGCTCCGGTCGGCGTCGCGGTCGAGCTCCGCCAACCGTCCAAGGCGAGTGTCGTGCGGGCTAATGCCATTTCCCACGCAACCACGGGTATTCGCGTCGCTGCGGACGAGGATGGCCTCGGCGTCGTGAACAATCGCCTCGTGGCGAACCGCTTCGAAACGATCACGGGCCTGGCCATCGACCTTAACGGTGACGGCGTCGTGAATCCCAACGACGCCAACGACGCGGACACCGGGGCGAACGGCCTTCGCAACCACCCGGTCTTTCTGCGCGCCGTGCAATCGCGCATCGCCGGGAACGTGGGCGCGCCTTGCCTCGGTTGCGCGGTGGAGCTCTACATGGCGGCTCATACGCCACCGGGAACGCGAGATTACGGCGCCCAGCCCGTCCCCGTGGCCGTGGCCCTCACGGATGCGGCGGGCAGCTTTATATTCGAAAACCCACCCGTGGCGCCCGGCCAATGGGTTATCTCGCTCGTTACCGACCCCGAAGGAAACACGAGCGAATTTGGGCCGTCCACTCGCGTCGGCGCGGGCGTCGTGCAGTGCGGCAACGCGCCCCTCGAAGTTGGGTGGAACCACGCCGGGTTCTTTGGACAGAGTACCATGGGCCTCGGCTCGGCTTTTCCACCTGAGCTGGGGAATCCAAGCCGCGTTTCAGCCATCTACCACCTCACCGACGGCACGGCCACCTTCGCATCGTGGCTCTCGACAACGTCCGTTGGGCGAACGCTGGATACGCTCGCGCCGGGTGAGGCGTACTGGTTTTACGCCGAAGCGAAGGCCGTCTTCAGCGGGGGCTTCTCGCTGTCCGCGCCCTTTCCCGTGCAATTGAAGGCGGGGTGGAACGACTTCGTCTATATCGGGGCGACGGCGGATGCGCGAGATGCGCTCTCATCGATCGCGGGCAAATACGACCAGCTCTACCGCTGGGAGAACAGCGGCGACGGCGGGCACTGGCTCCGCTATGGCGACGATACGACACCATCCTGGGCGCGCGGCTTCGCCCAACTGGAGGCCTGCGGGACCTACCTCGTGCACATGACGCAGGACGCGAACCTCACGCCCTTGCAGCCATAGCGGGGAACTCTCGCCATCCCCTTCAATCCGGCCGTGACCGATAGGGAGCGGGCCGGGCACAGGTGCGGCGATACGCGGCCATTTACCGGTCGGATTGTGGCGAGGCGGAACCGGGTGGGCGTCAAAGTTTTGCGTGCGCCTTGTCCTGGTTGGATTTTCACGTCGTTCCGCCTGTCACCCCCGTTCGTCCTGAGCCTGTCGAAGGATGAACACGCCGCTGTCCATGGT
>DAOTTM010000247.1:0-13622 GCA_034437915.1 Dehalococcoidia bacterium
ATTTTCACGTCGTTCCGCCTGTCACCCCCGTTCGTCCTGAGCCTGTCGAAGGATGAACACGCCGCTGTCCATGGTTCGAGTGTGACCGGCCCTTCGACAGGCTCAGGGCGAACGGAACCAAGCACGTTGCCGTGCAAAACTCTGACGCCCACCCGAGGGAGGGTACGCACGATCGCTCCGAAGAATCCCGGGCGCGTCCTGCCATTCGTCTGCGTTTCGACGCCGGACGTCACGCACGCCCCTCACCTCCCCCAATCGCTGAATGTGAACCGCCGCCACAACTCATCGATAACCCCATCCGCGTCAATTCGCGCACCGGACCGCGCACAGAACTTCGCAACATTCCGCACATCCCGTTCGAACAGGCGGCGAGCGGAATTGTTGAAGCGCGGGTCAATAGCTTGCGGCAGGTCGATGATCACCGGCCCTTGATCGCCGTAGAGGACGTTATAGGCCGAAAGGTCGCCATGAACGAGGTTCAACGAGAGCGCCAGCCGGACCGTCCCAACGACGCTCTCCCACACTGCTTCCGATTCTTCGCGGTCCAGGCTGACGCTCGCGAGCTGGGGCGCCGCCGCGCCGTCGTTCGTGATGTACTCCATCAGGATCGCCTTGTCCGTCTGCGCGAACGGTTCTGGCACGGCGGCGCCCGCATCGAACAGCGTGCAGAGCGTGTCGTACTCATACGTCGTCCAGATCGCGGATTGCGCCTCGCGGCCGAACTCCGTCCGGCCCTGCACCGCGCGCCGGACCTGGCCGTTGAGGATGAGCCGGCCTTCGTTGTAGACGTCGGCGTTGCTGAAGTTTCGAAACTGGGCGCCGTGGTAGACCTTCGCGGCGACGAACTTCGGGCCGAGTGTTGGGTGGGCGCGGCATAGGTAGACCGTCGCTTCTTTGCCACTCTTGATGACATTGAGGACACGGCTCACCATTGCCTCGTCGATGAACTCCTGGATTGCGGCCATATCGGCAGCGTCCGACTGTCTGTCTGCAAAAGGCGCAGCTTCCTGCGTAGAACCATGCGACAACGCGATCAACTCCTCCGGCAAGCAGCCGGGCGAAAGGGGGTCGATGAGGCCAAGTGCGTCGTGCGGGTCCGGGGTAACGCAAAAGGCCGCCTCATGCGGGCGGCCCTCGATGATAATGAGCTGAGACTCAGTTCAGCGAACGGTTCCTCGGGGGCACAACGCGACACGGAAGGTCAATTGAGTTGCCTGCATCGTTCGTGCTCCTTCCCGGCGATGGCCGCTGCTGGTTCGTACGTCCATGTACTGTAAAGAATCTCCGAGCATTGTCAATCGTCAGCGACGATAGAGCAGGGAGGTTTCCCCAGGAGTTGGTGGCGTGAGTCTCTGGAACTGCTCTGAACGGACCGACTCCGCTCGCCCTGAGCTTGTCGAAGGGTGAGCAGGCTGTTCGACCATTGTCGCGCTGCCCGTCCACGCTTCGACAAGCTCAGCACGAACGGCCGATTGCGCACGCGTCCACCTTCGCCCGGCTGTGAACATGCCGTTTCACCCCCGGTTGTGGCCAAAGGCCATCAACGACTCGGAAATCTACCATTCCTTGCCGATGCCGCCGCGCGAACCGAAGAACGCCGACGGCCAGTTTCTCCCGGTGATCATCGCCTTATCGATGTCCTCGCGTGTCGCGATGCCCGCTTCAGCTATCGCCAGCGCCTCTCTCGCCGCCGCTGCGAAGATGCGGTTGAGCAGGAAACCGTAGGTCCCCGGCGTATCGCGGACCATCGAAACGACCTTGCCGCCTGCCTCTCCGAGACCCTTGACGGCGTCGATCGTGTCCTGGCTCGTTTCCGGCGAGTAGATTACTTCGCACATGCGCATCGTTGGCACGGGGTTTGAAAAGTGCATCCCCGCGAACAGCGCTCGCCTCGATGCCGAAACGTCCCGAGCGATCTCCGCGATGCAGAATCCCGACGTGTTCGATGTGAAGATTGCCGACGGCTTGACGACGCCATCCAACTCCTGGAAGACCTGTTGCTTTAGCTCCAGTCGCTCTGGGACCGCTTCGATGACGAAGTCCACGTTCGCGAGATCGTCGAGTTTTGTGGTCAGGCTGATCTTCTGGATGGCGGCCTGAGCCGTGTCGAAGTTCAACTTCCCCCGTTCGACCGCGCGCTTGATTCCCCACTTACCATCGATCGCTGCTGCGTGGGTCTTCTCGATCGCCTCGTCGTTGACGTCCCGCACGACCACGCGGTAACCCGCAATCGCGAACACCTGGGCAATGCCGCCGCCCATCACACCACCACCGAGTACGCCAACGATCCGGACGTCATCAAGTTTCACGGCCTGACCCTCCAAATGATAGATCTCGCTCCCGATTCCTGCTGGCTTTCCTCTATGGTTGAACAGGCTCACCGACGGCGACCGCGTAGACACATCTCCGGGCGCCCGCCAGCCGATGTTCGGTCCGTTCAAACTGCTCGCCCGTGTTCTGGTTTATCCAGGCCAGTTCGTTCTGGCAGACGATCGGAAAATTGCGGGCGACATCAATAATCGGGCAATGGACGAGAACGAGCGCAACTTCGTTCTCGTTACTCTCAACGATCGAGATTAATCCCGCAGCGTTCTGCGCCGTCGCGATTCGGCGGGCCTTGTCACTGACCTGCAGTCTGCCCATTTCGGCCAACTGCGCGTTCGACAGCCGCGTGTCCTCGAGCCAGCGGTCCATGAGGTCCGCAAGCAACGCAGGCGCTTTCTCTGAAAGGAAGGCCATGGCGCTGTTCAGCGCCCGGTCGTAGACCTGCGGAAACAGGCGTTCGGCGGCCGGGGTCAGCCGAAAGAGATGCGCCGGCCGTCCGCGGGACTGCCGCGAAGAGCGCCACTCCACGAGACCGTCCGCCGTCAACGAAACGAGCAACGATCGAACAGCGCTTGGGGAATACCCGTGCTGGGTCGCAAGCGTCTCAACGGTGGCTTCGCCAGCCCGCTTGAGGCCCTCCAGCATTTCCCGGCGTGCCGCCGGGACTACTTTCAATGCATCGTCCGCCATTCAGTCCTCCGTCAATTTTGCCATGGATTGGCCCATCGCCTGATGGACACTCGAAATGACGATTGCAATGCTTTGCAACGTTCAGAAAGATATCCTAATCACTTGGTAACTTTTTCGTCAACATTTACCTTTAAGCGCGCCCGGGGGAGTCACAACTTCACGCGAACCGTCAGCGGATGCGTGGGTTTCGCGACTTTCGGCATCGGTCGCGAGTGTTGCATAAGTGAAACTCCTCTCGGATCGCCGTATCCGCCATCGCGAAAGCGCTCGCCACTTCAGGCACCGTCGTCAACATGTTGCGCCGCCAACGGAGACCGTGACCGAGGTCGATCGCATCCCACTTGGGAAAACAACCGTCAACGTCACCGGATAGCATCCGGGCGTTGCCGGGAACGCCACGGAGACGGCCAGATCGACTCGGCGCGTGCCTCCAGGAAAGGTCCACGTTCGGTTGAGCGCTTCGGCGGCGCGCGGCGACGTGTCGATGAACGTTCCGCTTCCTCCGAGCGCTACGCTCGTCGGACCGGAAATACTCGCGAACAGGCCCCCGGCCGGTGTCACGGTGGCGGGAACGGATGTGGCTGTCGCTGGGACCGGTGTGTCCTGTTGCGTGGGAGTCGCCAGAGGCGCTTGGGTCGCGCGGCTCGTGGCCGTGGCGGCTGTTGTGGCGCTCGGCTCGGCCGTTGTCGTCGTCGAAGTTGCCACCGGGAGTGGTGTTTGTGCAGTCGCTGGGGACGGAGATTCGCCCGCGCCCGCGGTGCGCGCACCGGCAACAGCTTCCGCGCTTCCCGGCGCTCCGACCGTGGCCGTCGCGCTTGGACCAACGGGGATGTTTTGTGCGCGCACGCCGGTCGTCTTGTCGTTCCCGCCGCCGATGATCGCCGTCGCCAATAACCCTGCCCCAACAGCCACAAGGATCGCGCCGACCGCGGTGAGGGCAAGGCTGCGAAGCTTGTTTTCGCTTTGCACCTCGGCGGCAATGGGTGGGAGATATCCGATTCCCTCCGCGAAACTGAAGAGCGCATGCTCGAACTGTCCTGGCTGTTCGAGGTTCGCCGCATGTCCCGCGCCTTCAATCGTAATGGAGTGGGCGAGGTCGGGCCGAATCTGCCCGATCATCGCGGGAGCGGCGCCAACGAAGCCCTTGTCGCGGGCGCCAATGACCACGAGCGTCGCCATCTCAAGCTCGTGGATCCGCTCGAAGGCGTTTACGTCGGTGACCAACGCTTCTGCTGTGCCCGCGAACCCTGCCGGTTGCATCCGGTCGAAATCGCGGATGAGGGCTTCCCGCGCGTCATCGGGGAGTCGTTTGCTGTGCGCCGGATAAAGATTTGTCTTGCGCAAGAACGCGGTACCTTCCGCTCTCGCACGCGCGCCCATGCTCAGGAGGTTCGCTCGTGCACTCTCGCGCCATTCGGGGCTACTCGCGGCGGACATGGAGTTAATGACGACGAGTCCCGCCACTCTCTCCGGCACATCGAGCGCCATCCGCAGGGCCAACGCGCCACCGAGAGAATGGCCGCAAACGAGCACTTCATCGAACCCGAGTTCGTCCAGCAGCGCCGCGATCCGCGCTATTGCCTGGTCCGGCGCGTACGACGCCGATTCCTGCGGAGCATCCGATGACCCGTGCCCCAGCAATTCCACGGTGAGGACCGTGAAGCGTTCGCTCAACCCGTCAATGTTGCTCAGGAAGGAGGCGCTGCTTGCCGTGAACCCGTGCACAAGCAGCAGCACTGGAGCGCCCCCGTCTCGGGCGTGGACCTCATAACTGATCCGCTCGCCAGGTTGTCCAAAGAGTGGCATGAAACGGATTCTCCGGTGGGAGGCGCGTGTGGGGAAGGCGCACCGGGGGATCCTTCACAAACATACTGGCGAGTCCCGCGCTGCCTCGAACTAGGCGCCGTAGTCCAACCAGCGTTCGGGCGTCAACGTGAGCATCACCATGCCCTCGTGCGCAACGCTGGCATCCACCCGCCGATGCGCTTCTTCCGTGCCCACGTAATGGGTATGCAGCGCCAGCCGGAACTCTTTCGAGACCGTCTCCCCGATGCTCACCGGCCCCTCCGCCGTGACCGACATCGTGCGCCCCTCACGTTGGTCGAGGCACAAACTTGCCCGCCCGGTCTTCATGATATGCCGATGCTTCGCCGATCCCCGCGCTGTGATGATCCAGAACGCCCCATCCCGCCACAGGTACCACACGGGCACAGCGTGCGCCCGCCCCTTGGCGTCGACAGTCGCGATGACCGCCGTGTTCGGTTTCGCCACGAACGCTTCCCGCGCTGCCTTATCCACTTACTTGGCCCTCGCCCTTGAAGCGGAATCTTGTGAAGCGGAGTCTTGCAAACCCTTCATGAGCGTCGCTTGCGTTACCACGCCGTGTTCCATGAAATCCAGCAGCACCTTCGTGAACTCCACCGGTTGGTCGTAATTCACCCCATGACTCACGCGGCTGAACACGTGAAGAGTAGCGTTTGGCAGACGTTGAAAGTCCTTCAGGTTCGGCCCGAGAAGGAAATCCGCCGCGCCCGCCATCACGAGCGTGGGCGTTGTCACAGACGCCAACAGTTCCCCCCGGCGCGATGCCCCCATCGATTCCATCGCCTGGGTGACGTGAGCCTCGGAGGTCGCCCAGCCGCGCTCCAGCCGCCGCTTCGCCAGGGCATAGGTCGCGCCCGGACTCATCAGCAGCGATTCCTTGACGAGTTCCTCGGCCCTGCCTTCGGCGCGCATCCGCAAGGCCCGCTCCCGCATCGCCACCATCGCCGGGTTGGGGGCCAGTCCATCGGAGGGGGCGGGCGCGACGAGCACCAGCTTGTTCAGCCGTGCTCCATAGCGAATACCAAGCTCCATCCCCACGACCCCGCCCATGCTGTGTCCCACGTAGGTGAAGCGCGTCAGACCAAGGTGATCCGCCATTCCGATCACATCGTCGGCGAATTGTTCGATCGTGTTCCCGGTGGCGGGGTGCGCGCTGTCTCCCGCACCGCGGCCGTCCATGCGTATGCAGCGGTACCGCGTCGAAACCGTCGGGACGATTTCGTCCCACGCGTCATGTGAACCGGTGAATCCGTGGTGAAAGAGGATCGGTTCGCCCGTTCCCTGATCGTCATAGAAGAGTTCGACATCGTTGATCGTCGCGTGTGCCATTGTTCGCTACTCCGAAGAAGTTGCCCGATTGTGTCCCCGGAATCTCAAGCTGTCCACCCCGGCCCTCCGCTGTGCTCGCCCGTGGCGGACTCCGACACTCCCCACTCCGATACTCCGACACTCCGGCGCCGTGTAGACTCCCCCTACCAACGCAGAGGTGTGGAACATGGCGGGTCGATTCGATGGCAAGGTGATCGTAATAACCGGTGCGGCGGGTGGCATCGGCCGCGCCACCTGTACCCGTTTCGCATCCGAGGGTGCAAAGGTCGTCGCTGTGGACCTCCCCGGCACTGGCCTTGATGAGGTCGTCGCCGAGCTCAAGGCGTCCGGTGCGCAGGCCCTCGCCGCGCCTGCCGACGTCTCGAAGTCGGCCCAGGTCCAAGGGTATGTTGAAGCCGCCGTGGCGGCATTTGGCGGCATCGACTTCTTTTTCAACAACGCCGGGATCGAAGGCTGGGTCGGGCCTAGCACCGAGTACCCCGAGGACATCTTCGACAAGGTCATCGACGTGAACCTCAAGGGCGTATGGCTGGGGATGAAGTACGTTGTGCCCGCGATGCGCAAGCGCGGGGGCGGGTCCATCGTCAACACCGCCTCCACAGCCGGCCTCGGCGGCACGCCAAACATCATCGCCTATGGCGCGAGCAAACACGCCGTCGTCGGCATGACCAAGAGCGCGGCCATGGAGTTCGGGCGCGACAAGATTCGCGTGAACGCCGTCTGCCCGGCGCCCATCGAAACGCGCATGATGCGTTCGCTCGAACGCGGCATGAACCCCGATGACCCCCAGGCCGCGCACGCTACCATCGCCGCGAACATCCCCCTCGGCCGTTATGGCGAACCTGCCGAGGTTGCTGCCCTCGTCGCCTTCCTCTGCAGCGAAGATGCCTCCTTCATCAACGGTGGTCTCTACACGATCGATGGCGGTTCGCGCGCCCGTTAGCTCGCCATCCCGACCACTCCCATCCCGCCCAGGGGCAGCACATGACCACGTCGGACCTCCATCTCCTCTTCCACCCGCGTTCCGTGGCGGTCGTCGGCGCCTCCGCGAACATCGATTCGGCAGGCTACGACTACACGGCGGCCCTCCCGAAGTTCGGGTTCACCGGCGCCGTCTACCCCATCAACCCTCGCGGCGGCGAGATCGCGGGTTTCCCCGCGTATGCCTCGCTGCTCGACGTTCCCGGCGATGTTGACCTCGTGATCTCCTGTATCCCCTCCGGGGCCGTACTCAACCTCATCGAACAGTGCGGCAAAAAAGGCGTGAGCTTCCTCCACCTCTTCACCGCCCAGTTCAGCGAGACCGGTGACGCCGCCGCCGCCGCCCTCGAACGCCAGGTCGAAGCTGCGGCAAAGACCGTGGGGGTTCGCATTCTCGGTCCGAACGGTCTCGGTCTCTACCATCCGGCCGCGGGTCTCTCCTTCCGCCTCGACCTTCCCCGGGCCGCTGGAAACGTCGCCGTCCTCAGCCAGAGCGGGAACAACGCCGTGGAGGTCGTTGTTCGCGGCGCCGCCCGCGGCCTGAAGTTCGGCAAGGTCACCAACTATGGCAACGGCATGGATGTGACGCCCGCGGAACTCCTGCGATACCTCGCGGAGGACCCGGAGACAGCCGTCATCGGCGCCTACGTCGAAGGCGTCCCGGACGGGCGCGCATTCTTCGAAGGCCTCCAGCAAGCCGCGGCGCGAAAGCCGGTGATCATCTACAAAGCCGGCCGCACCGTCGCGGGAGCGAAATCCGCCGCCTCGCACACAGCCGCGCTGGCTGGGAGTCACGCTGTTTGGTCGGCGGCCATCGCCCAGGCCGGCGCCATCGAAGCACGAACCCTCGAACAGCTCATCGACCTCCTCGTCGCCGCCTCGCTCATGCCGAAGCCTGTCGGTCGCTCGGTTGCTGCGGCGGGCGGCGGTGGCGGTCGCAGCGTCCAGTCCGCCGACGCCTGCGAAGAGTACGGCCTCATCGTCGCCCCAATGCCCGATACCGTTCGCGAACAGATCCGGGCAAAGGCCCCCCAGGTTGCCGGCTGGGTCGGCAATCCCGTGGACCAATCCATCCTCGCCGGTTCCGGCTTCTCCTCCAACGGCATCCTCGAACTCATGCTCGCCGACGAAACCTACGAGATCGGCATCGCCAACGTCGGCGAAGACTGGTTCTTCGGCCGCCCCGAAGCCGATGACCGTCTCCGTCACGCGTGCAACCGCCTCGCCGCGGTCGTCGCCAAATCCCCGAAGCCCGTCGCCGTCGTCCTCGGCGCCACGGAAACCCAGGAGCAGTGGGAACGAACCCTCGTCGACTCCATCCGCGATGACTTCGTCGCCAAAGGCGTCGCCGTCTTCCCCACCGTCGAACGAGCCGCCTACGTCCTCAGCAAACTCGCCCCCTGAGTCCCGCGCGGAAAGCTAAACTGCACCCCGACTGCAAAGGAGGGTACGCGCTCAGGCTACGAATCACGTGCGCGCCCTGTACCCACCGTCCGTAGCGCGCGCGTGAGCAAGCGCTAGGATGTCCATGCTTGCGATTCTGGGTGAGTTCTGGAACCCCTTGGGCGCAGGCGTTTGTGTTCGCACCGCCCTTCGAACCAGCGTACACTTCGCACTTCCGGAGCTTCCAGCCACATTTCACTTCATAAGGAGCATTACCCCCATGGCCATCGCCCTCACCAAGGACTCCATCGACCTCGGCATCGTCGTCAAAGACGGTGACGCCGCCCTCAAGTTCTACCGCGACACCCTCGGCTTCGAACACCCCACATCTAACCCGATGCCGGGCGGCGGCGGCACCATGCACCGCCTCATGTGCGGCACGAGTATGATCAAGGTCGTCGTCCTCGATCCCCTGCCTTCCGCCGAGGCCCCTCCCGGCGGCATCCGCGGCGCCACCGGCTATCGTTACTGGACGATCTCCGTCCCAAGCGTCCAGGCCATCGCAGACAAATGCTCAGCCGCCGGCTACAAGATCCTCGTGCCCCCACGCGAAATCCGCCCCGGCGTCTCCATCGCGATCGTCGAAGACCCCGAAGGCAACTCCGTCGAGTTCCTCCAGCAGTAGCCTGATGACCGCGGGCCCCGCGCACATTCCGTAGCGCGCGCGGGAGCAAGCGCTGGGATGCCAGGCGTCGAACTGCGATCGAGTTTCGCGAACCTTCGACTTGGGCACATCTCCGCGCGAGACCTGGGTCGGTTCGTGCTGCTCCCAGTTCGCGCGAATTGTGCTTCAATGCTCCTGTGCAGACCCCAACGCTCCCCGGAACGCGCGTCGAAAGCGACGCCGAAACGCGCCAACGCATCGCGCCGCCCTACCGAGTCGTCCTCCACAACGACGACGTGAACACGGCGGATTACGTCGTCGTCGCCCTCGTCCGCTGCGTGCCCTCGCTCGAAGTCGCGCGCGCCGCCGAGATCATGCTCCATGCCCACACTCATGGCGAAGCCACCGTCATCGTCTGCCACAAAGAGCTCGCCGAGCTCTACCGCGAACGCCTCGAAAGCTGCGGCCTGACCGCCACGATCGAACCCGCCTGAGCTTCGCGAATGGCTCCTTGACCCGCGCCCCGATAGAGTGCGGGCGTCCCCATCACCATGCCATAGGCCCAAAGGAGCACCCCCAATGGATTCCAACCGCCTCTCCATGCCCCTCGGCGAAGCGATCTTCACGCAACGCGCCATCCGTCGCCTGCGCCCCGACCCCATCCCCGAGGCGGACCTCGCCCTCATCCTCGAAGCGGCCGTGAAGGCGCCCAGCGGTGGCAACACCCAGCCCACGCGCTTTCTCTTGCTCACGGATCGCGCGCGTATCAAAGACTTCGGCGCGCTCTACCACGAAGCGTGGTGGGCCAAGCGCCGTGATAACGAGGGCTGGACTAAGCCCGAGGACATCCCGCCCGGCAAGTCAGTCTCCCAATCCGCTCGCCGCCTCGCCGATGAAATCGGCGAGGCCCCCGCGATCGTCTTCGTCCTCGGGACGCGCCATGGCCCCGCGAACTCGGTCATCCCCGCCGCCCAGAACCTCATGATCGCGGCCCGCGCCCTCGGCATCGGCTCCGTCCCGACCACCCTCCACCCCCAGGTGATGGAGCGCTTCCACGCCATGTTTGCCATCCCCGAGGACATCCAGTTCCACTTCTGCATTCCCCTCGGCTACCCCCGCGGCAAGTTCGGTCCCACCACCCGCCGCCCCGCAACCGAAGTCACCCACTTCAACACCTGGGGCACACCCGTCCCCTGGGACGGGCGCTAACCATGGCAGACATGGTGGAAGAAGGCGGTGGCGCCGGGCTATGATGGCGGTATGGGGCATTCAGCACGCAAGTCCGTGGTAATCAATTTCGATGACTCTCGCAAACAGGATGTGATCGTGCCGGGGCATTCGCGGAGGCGCCGGATCGTCCGCACGCCGTCGCCCGTTGAAATCGACGAACTGATGGCCCTGGCAGGCGCTTGGAACGATGTGGATGCGGATAAGCAGATTGAGGCGATTTACACAACGCGCGACGCGAGCGCCAGGGTCCTACCGAGGGCGTGAGCTACCTGTTCGACTCTGACCGCGTGGTCAGCTACCCCGGGGTTCGGCTACCCTTCAGTGGTTTTGTTCCCTGGGGGTGAGGGCTGTTTCGTGACCGCTGCGCCACGACCGGCGATACTACTTCGCACGTCATCCGCTCCTTGGCCCAAAGGCGATTACGCGGAAATCCAACCCCACACGATCGGACACACACCATGCCTCGACACCCCAGCGAAGCCCTCTTTGGCGGCGAAAAGCCCTTCCCGATTATCCCCACCTGCGAACACTTCGCGGGCACCGAGGACCGCATCCTCAAGGCCTTCCAGATGCAGGAGAAGATGGGCGGCGTCTTCGATATCACGATGGATTGCGAAGACGGCGCGCCCACCGGCGCCGAAAAAGAGCACGCCGAGATGGTCGTGCGCATGCAACAGAGCGACGCCAACAAGTTCAACATGGCTGGCGTCCGCATCCACGATTACACCAACGAGCACTGGCGCCAGGACATCGACATCATCGTCCCGGGCGCGGGCGAACGCGTCGCCTACCTCACTATCCCGAAGGCCACGGTCGTCGCCGAATTCCGCGAGATGGTGGATTACATCCGCGAAACCGCCGCCCGCGCGGGCATCCGTCGCGATATCCCCGTCCACGCCCTGATCGAGACGCAGCAGGGCATCCGCAAGGTCTGGGAGATCGCAGAGACCCCGACCGTCCAGGTTCTCGATTTCGGCCTGATGGACTTCGTCAGCGACCACCACGGCGCGATCCCCTCCTTCGCCATGAAGTCCCCCTGGCAGTTCGACCATGCCCTCCTCCACCGCGCCAAGGCCGAGACCGTCGCCGCGGCCCTCGCCAATGGCATCGTCCCCGCGCACAACGTCACGCTTGAGTTGAAGGACGTCGATTTCATCTACAACGACGCACGCCGCGCCCGCGAAGAGTTTGGCTTCCTCCGCCAGTGGTCCATCTACCCAGCCCAGATCGAGCCGATCACGCGCGCCATGGCCCCCGCCCGCCCCGAAATCGAAGAAGCCGAGGCGATCATGCTCAAGGCCTACAACGCCGACTGGGGTCCCATCCAGCACGACGGGAACCTTCACGACCGCGCCACCTATCGCTACTACTGGGAGCAGCTGCAACGCGCCCACGTCCAGAACATCGAACTCGGCGCCGAGGTCTCGCGGCTCTTTTTCGCCCAACCCGTCGGCGTTGCCTAGATGCTCTATCTCGTCCGCCACGGACTCGCCGCCGCCGGCCTCCAGGATCTCGACCCCGGCCTCGACGCCGTGGGTCATCGCCAGGCCGAGGCGACGGCCCAAGCGCTCAATCGCCCGTCCGTCGCCCGCCTCGTGGTCTCGCCCCTCCGCCGCACGCGTGAAACGGCGGCGCCTATTTCCATGCTCCTCGGCCACCCAGCGGAAATCCGCGTTGAGGTCGCCGAGGTCTTCGACCCGTCGCTCCCCGCTGCCGATCGCCAGGCGATGATTGGCCCCTTCATGGCCGGGCGCTGGAGCGAACAGAGCGATGTCCTTCGCGCCTGGCGCCAACAGGTCATCGACACCCTCCTCGAAATTGGCCTGGATGCCGCGGCGAAGGAGCAGGACGTCATCGTTGTTTCCCACTACATCGCCATCGGCGTCGCCATCGGCGAGGCCACGGACGACGACCGCGTCGTCCCTGTGCCCATCGCCAACTGTTCGATCACCGCACTCAAAGCCGGCCACGGCACCTTCCGCCTCGAATCCGCCGCCAGCATCGCGCACCTCCCCGATGACCTCGTCACCGGTCTCCGCCAGGCCCTCCCCGGCGGCCCGTAGTTCAGGCTCCCCTCGCCCACGAAGTCGGGAGAGGGGTTGGGGGTGAGGGCGCGATGCCAGGCCAACGCGCCCGCTCGAGCCGCGCTATACTCCCCCCAACCCACCCGCCAGGTGACACATGCCGCTCACCGTCAACCGCAAGAAGTGCCTGAAATCCGGCCAGTGCACCTACATGCATTCCGACCTCTTCCGGGAAGGCGAAGGCGGCTGGCCGGTGATCCTCGTGCCGGACCCCACCGATGAACGACAACGCGCTGACGCCGAGGACGCCATCGACCTCTGCCCCGCGTCCGCCATCTCCTGGGAGGAACCAAAGCAATGATCCCTGAAAACGCCCGTGCCCTGTTCTCGCCGGAAGCTGCCAGCGCACCATACCCCATCTACGATGAACTCCGGCCACTCAGCCCCTTCCCCACGGCCATCGACAGCGAGGGCCGCGAGGGCGGCTGGTGCCTCCTTCGTCATGATGACGTCTACGGCGCCCTGCGGGACCATACAGTCTTCTCCAGCGCGTCGTCCCTGGGTCCCGGTGGATTTCGCCTCCCCCTCATCCAGGACGATCCGCCGCGTCATATGCGCCTTCGCCGCCTCGTCACGAGCGCGTTCACGCCCAGGCGCGTTGCCGAGCTTCAGCCGTGGATTGACAAGCTCTCAAACGAACTTCTCGACAAGCTTCCCCAGGGCGAAACCGAGTTCGTCGCCGACTACACCGTCCCCCTGCCCGTGAAAGTGATCGCGAATCTGCTCGGCATCCCGGGTGAGGACTATCTCACCTTTAAGAAATGGACCGATGCCCTTATCTCCTTCGAGCCAGACAACCTTGGTGAGAAAGGCCAGGACCTCATGGCCATGGCCGCGTATTTCGGCCAGATGGCCGCCAAACGCCGCCGTGAACCCGGGGGCGACCTCATCTCCGCGCTTGTCGATGCGGAGGTGGAGGGGGAAAAGTTGAGCGAGACGGAGATCCTCGGCTTCTGCGTCCTCCTCCTTGCCGCGGGGAATGAAACCACAACGAACCTCCTCGGTAACGCGCTCAACATCCTCGCCCACCGCCCGGACCTTTGGCGTCAGCTCGAAGCTGACAATCAGCTGATAGAGCCGTTCATCGAGGAGACGCTCCGCATCGAGAGTCC